>CAZXSA010000142.1:0-12962 GCA_964642815.1 uncultured Planctomycetales bacterium
AACGGTTTCGCGGTCGGTTTACCGCTGGAACAAGAATCCGTTCTCGTTCCTTTTCCTGCGTGGGAATCCGTTCCCTTACCTTCGGATGGGATAGGAATCCCCGAGCAATGGGACCGAGATAGGAATTTCGGTTTAGCCTCCTCTCCTAGCGCTAGCGAGGGTTTCCTTTACCAGCCCGCCGCATTTGTTGGTATCCAACGATCTTTGCGGTTACACTTCCTCGATTGAAATGAACAATCACAACTGATTTACGGAGTCGTATACGTGGAACAGACGTTAATCATTCTTAAGCCGGATTGCGTGCAACGCAGGTTGATGGGTCGGATCATTCAGCGTTTCGAGGACAAGGGGTTGACCCTGGCGGCCGTCCGGATCATGCGGATCAGCCGCGAACTGGCCGAGCGCCATTACGCGGTGCATAAGGGCAAGCCTTTCTATCCCGGCCTGCTGGACTACATCACTTCCGGGCCCGTTCTGGTCATGGTCCTGGCCGGCCCCGGGGCTATCGCCATCTCCCGCAAGCTGATGGGCAAGACCTTCGGATTCGACGCCGAGCCGGGCACGATCCGGGGGGATTTCGGCCTCAGCAAGACCTATAACCTCATCCACGGCAGCGACTCGCCCGAATCGGCGGCCACCGAAATCGCCCTGTACTTCCGGCCGGAGGAGATTCTGGACTACTCGACCGTCGATGCTCCCTGGATCACCAAGCCGGACGAAAAGTAATCCATAAAATCACGTATAACAACAACGCCCCACCCGTCTTTCGACGGGTGGGGCGTTCTTTATTGCATCAGTCGGGACCGAAACCGCTCGGTCCTGTTCATTTACTTTTTCTTTTTGCCTTTGGCGGCGGCGGTTTTCGCCTTCTTACCCTTGGCCGGGGCGGCTTTCTTCGCCTTGTTTTCCAGGACCACGGCCTTGGCGGCGGCCATGCGGGCGATGGGTACGCGGAACGGCGAGCAACTCACGTAATTCATGCCCACCTTGTGGCAGAAGATCACCGACTGCTCATCGCCGCCGTGCTCGCCGCAGATGCCGACTTTCAGCTTGGGCGAAGTACTCCGCCCGCGCTGGATGCCGCACTCGACAAGCTGGCCCACGCCGCTCTGGTCGAGCGTCTCGAACGGGTCGGCGGGCAAAATGCCGCTTTCCACGTATTCGGGCACGAAACCGCCGATATCGTCGCGGCTGAAGCCAAAGGTCATCTGGGTCAGGTCGTTGGTCCCGAAGCTGAAGAATTCGGCCACCTCGGCCATCTCGTTGGCCTTCAGCGCCGCCCGGGGGATCTCGATCATCGTGCCGAACATGTGCGGGATATTCTTGCGCCCGAACTTGCCGGCCACCTCGGCGTGGATCCGATCCACCATGGCCTTCTGGTGCTTCAATTCCTTCACTTCGCAGGTTACGGGGATCATGATCTCGGGCAGGGTCTTCTTGCCCTCGGCAAGCAACTCGGCGGCCGCTTCCAGGATCGCCCGAATCTGCATCTCGCTCACCTCGGGATAGGTGATACCCAACCGCACCCCGCGGTGCCCCATCATCGGGTTGACCTCGTGAAGCTCGTCGGCGCGTTTCTTCAGCTCATCCATGCCGATATTGAGGCTGTTGGCCAGGCGCCGGCGCTCATCCTCGTTCTGCGGCACGAACTCGTGCAGCGGCGGATCGAGCAGACGAATGGTCACCGGGAAGCCCTTCATGGCTTCCATCGTCGCCTTCACGTCCCGTTTGACGAAGGGGAACAACTCATCGAGAGCGGCCTTGCGCTCCTCGCAAGTCGAGGAGTGGATCATCTTGCGCAGAATGAACAACGGCTCCTCGGCGCCCTTGCCGTAGAACATGTGCTCGGTACGGAACAGGCCAATACCGCGCGCCCCGAACTTGAAAGCCTTCTCCGCGTCGTCCGGCGTATCGGCGTTCGCTCGTACGTCGAGCTTGCGAATCTTGTCGCAGATGGCCATGAATTTCGTGAAATACGGGTTTTCCTCGGCGCCGGCGACCAGCGGAAGACGACCTTCGTAGACCGCCCCGCAGGTGCCGTTAAGGCTGATCCAGTCGCCCTCGTTGAACGACCGGCCGCCGACCGTGAAATGCCGCGCATGAACATTGACCTCGATAGCGCCCGCGCCGACGATGCAGCACTTGCCCCAACCACGAGCCACCAGAGCGGCGTGGCTGGTCATCCCGCCCCGCGCGGTAAGAATACCGTTCGCCGCCCGCATGCCTTCGACATCTTCCGGATTCGTTTCCTCACGGACGAGGATCACGGACTTACCTTCCTTGGCCCATTCGACCGCCCTTTCGGCCGTAAAGACCGCCTGCCCCGTCGCCCCACCCGGACCGGCCGGCAGACCACCGCACAGACGATTGGCCTTGTCCTCGGCGGCGCGGTCCAGCACCGGAAGCAACAACTCATTAAGCTGGGCCGGAGCTACCCGCATGACTGCATCTTCCGGCTTAATCAATTTCGATTGGGTCATTTCGACGGCCATGCGCACGGCGGCCGGGCCGGTCCGCTTGCCGGTCCGCGTCTGGAGCATCCACAGCTTGCCTTCCTCGATGGTAAACTCGATATCCTGCATATCGCGGAAATGCTTTTCCAGCCGGTTACGGATGGCCACCAGTTCCTTGTAAGTCCTGGGCATGGCCTTTTCGAGACTGGGCAGGCTCTTGTGCTCCTCATCCTTCGGGCGGGTGTCCTCGTTGAGCGGGCTCGGCGTGCGAATGCCGGCCACCACGTCCTCGCCCTGAGCATTAATCAGCCACTCACCGTAGAACTTGTCCTCGCCGGTGGCCGGGTTACGGGTGAAGGCCACGCCGGTCGCGCTGCTGTCGCCCATGTTCCCAAAAACCATCGACTGCACATTGACGGCCGTACCCCAATCGTCGGGGATACCCTCGATTCGCCGATAGGAAATCGCCCGCTTGCCGTTCCAGCTCTGGAAAACCGCTCGGACACCGCCCCACAACTGCTCCATCGGGTTATCCGGGAATTCCTTGCCGAGTACCCGCCGCACGATCTCCTTATATTCGACCACAAGCCGCTTGAGGTCATCCACCGTCAGATCGGTGTCAAGCTTGTAACCTTTTTCTTTCTTCATGCGGTCCATGGCCCGTTCGAGCTGCTTGCGAACGCCCTGGTCCTCGGCCGGCTCGATGCCCTCGGCCTTTTCCATGACCACGTCGCTATACATCTGAATCAGCCTGCGATACGAGTCCCAGGCGAACCATTCATTGCCGGTCTTGGCGGCCAGACCGGCCAGGGTCTTTTCGTTCAGGCCGATGTTCAACACCGTTTCCATCATGCCCGGCATCGAACTGCGCGCCCCGGAACGGCAGGAAACCAGCAGTGGATTTTTAGCATCGCCGAATTTCTTGCCCATGCTCTTTTCGACTTTAGCCAGCGCCTTACGCATCTCCTTGTCCAACAAGGAAAGCAGCTTCTTTCCCTGCCGATAGTATTCCGTGCAGGCCTCCGTCGTAATGGTGAAACCCGCGGGCACGGGCATCCCCAGGCGGGCCATTTCCGCCAGGTTTGCCCCCTTGCCACCGAGCAACTCCTTCTGGTCGCCCCGACCTTCCGCCTTACCGTCACCGAATGAATAAACGTACTTGACTGCCATGATTTCTCCCTGACTCAAAAATCGTTTAAGGTTAACCGTGATTCATTTACTACCCGGTTGGAATTCAATCGTTTTCCGTCGCTGACCGCCTGCCGCGACGGAGCGTCCCGGCCCACCCCAAGCTTGGGCAAGTATTGGGCAGGCCGTTTCACTGATAAAAGAATACGCAGGTTAAATATCCAGCCATCCGATGTCAATGGTGTACTAAAAAAACGAGGAAATGCCCTATATTCGGGCGATGGCCCTGCCGCCCCATCGTGAGGGCATCCATAAACAAGGGGCGACCCTTGCGGGGCCGCCCCACCTGTACACCCAAGGTCGTCAGTCAGCAGGAAAGGAGTTAAAGGAGGTTTTCGAGTTCATCGAGGAAGCCAGCCGATCGCAAACACCAACCGGCCTGAAAAACGTTCCTCGAACAGCTTTATCCATATATTCCCGGCAAAAAGCCCTTTATCGCTGGGAATCATTTCCCCTTAAAAAGTGCGTATCGCTCAGCAACAGCTCGCCAGTTCACGATATTCCACCACGCGGCGATATAATCAGGTCGCCGGTTTTGATATTTCAGGTAATAGGCGTGTTCCCAAACGTCCAGGCCGACCAGCGGTTTCAAACCTTCGCATACCGGACTGTTTTGATTAGGGAAGGGCCGAACGAGTAGCTCGCCGGCCTTGTCGAGGCATAACCAGGCCCAGCCCGAACCAAACAGCCCACCGGCAGTGGCCGTAAATGCTTCCTTAAAACGATCAAAACCGCCGAAAGTCGCGGAAATTCGGCTGCCCAGTTCCCCACCCGGCTCACCTCCGCCATCTTTGTCCGGGGACGCCATGGTCGCCCAGAAAATCGAATGATTCAGGTGCCCACCGCCATGATTATTAACCGCCGTACGAATGTTGTCGGGTACATTTGCCAGGCTGGCCAGAAGATCTTCAATGCTCTTGGCCACCAGGTCCGGATGACTCTCCAAAGCCTTGTTCAGATTGGTCACATAAGCTTGATGATGCTTGCCGTGATGAATCCGCATGGTTTGCTCATCGATGTAGGGTTCCAATGCGTTAAAATCGTAAGGCAAATTCGGCAATTCGTGAGGCATGTTCGGTCTCCTGTTAAAGCTGCCCAACCCTCTTCAAGCCCGCTACGCACAATCCCAATCTGCTCCCATCTGTTATTGGTATAGCCCTTGGTATCCGAGAAAACCATCTTTATGGTACTGTTTTAATACTATTTTTATATGCATCCATAGGTAGATTGTAATTTCCTTTATGACAATATCTTACGAATCTTATGGCTTGCCGGGGCCGCGTGGGACATTGGCAACTCATTCCGCTTTCCAAGGAAAACGGCTTTTGAAATGACGATAAAAAAGCCCGATTGCCCGCATGGCCACGATCATGGCATAAACATTCAGGGTTCCGGAAACAATGGAGAGCAATAATACCGCCTTGAAGGGGTTTTGGGGGGCAATCTTAACAAGACCATCATAAAGCCAGCGGGATTGAGCCATCACGCTGACGCCAAAAGCCACAAGCACAACCAGCCATACCGCGAGATAAGCCAGCGGGGCCGAGAGGGCCGTGCGAATAATGGTATGAGGCCAGACGCCGGCCACGCCGCCCCCGATCGAGACCGCCAGGATCAACGCCGGCCAGAAGAACACACCCACGACCACCAGAAAGCCGACGATCCACCAATTGATGTCCGTTCCGTCTATCGTCATCTTGATCATCGCCAGGAAAGCCGGCAGCAGGACCATTAACCAGGTGAGCAGAAAATGCACCATCGGGCGTACCAGATCGTCCAGCCAGTCGTTGATCCACACCACCTGCGGCAAATCATCCACGCCGGAGGCCGTCTCCCGGATCACCGACAAAAAGAACGAAAATACAAAGCCGGCGAAGGTCAGTTGCATCACCATAATCAGAAGGCTTGCTACGAGATTAATACCGGGAATGAAATTGACGGCCATCAGAACCAGGCTGATTACCACGATCATCATGAAGGTGATCAGATTTTCCGATTCCAGGAAAAACACGAACGAATCCACTAGATCCCGCCCAAATGACTTCTTCTCTTCCTCGACCTGTTCGGGGCGGGGAGGGAAAAATCGCGGAACAGGCGCTTTATCGGGTTCGTCGAGCACGATGGGCGGTGGGAGCGGTACTCGGCTCTCCGGCAACTCCCCCTCGCCCTCGACATTGAGCAATTCCGGCGGGTGCTCCGGCGAACGCGGCAGGTATTCCTCGTTTCCTCCGGTGGTGATCCAGCATCCGAGTTCGACGGAATAGTGCGGAGCTCGCTGGGCAGGCTGGGCAGGTTGTTGCGGCTCATGCCGCGACCGCTCCACCCATTCGCCCTCTTCCAAAGCCAGCGGTTTCTCGTCCTCTTCTTGGCATGGTTGTCCGGGTACGGTAAAAAGCCAGCCGCAAACCTGGCACTTGGAGGGTCGCCCCGCCATGTTGTCAGGCAACTTGATTCCCGCTCCGCACCGACATTTGTAATGAATAGCCATCCTCACCTCATCCTACTCAATGGGCCAACTCCAGTCACGATAACGAGAAATGGCACTCCCTACCCTTTCTTCGCGCGAAACCGCCTTTTCTTACTGAGCCGAAAACATTCCGCGGGTCGCTCGAATGCCGGCACGGCGTTTTTTGTCGCCCTTGCTGGCCGGGTATGGCATAACGCAGGCCAACGATGAGCCTATATGCCTATGGTGATTCTTATAGGCAAAGAAGCATTTCACACTTTCGTCCCTTGCTGGCGCAGCGGGCTGGTAGAAAAGACCCTTGCGGACCCTCCACGGCCCGCCCAAGTCCCCCCAGGCCAGGCTTTGCTTGGCTCCGCTCGCCAAGGCGGAGCCTAGCGAAGCCTGGTCCTGGCGAGTGAGGCTCCGCCGCCGCGAGTCTATCATTTTGGCTTTCCGGTGAAATCACGGGCCGAGATGTTCGTCTTGCTTACAGGAACGGTGGGTATCATCTACTCGTTCTCAAGCTTTGTAGTTGTGGCAAGGATATGAAGCAAGGAATGGCCTCTCACTCCGTAACACAGGTTGGAATATTGACAATTATTTTAATTTTGCGATTGACTGGGCTATCCTGATATTGCTACAATGTGACCATAGCTTTAGTTGGCGGCTGGTTCCGGCCATTGGCGTTTTTGTGCGTTTGCTGGAGGCAACCATGTTTTGTTCAAAATTGTTTTTCGGGCGGGTCGCTTGTGTCGCGTTGTTGACCTTTGCGGCCGTCACCTCGGCCCAGACCGTCTGGTACGTGGATGACGACGCGACCGGGGCCAATGATGGTACAAGCTGGGAAAACGCATTTACGGATCTACAGGCAGCCCTTTTGCCTGCTCAGAGCGGCGATTCGATCTGGGTTGCGGCAGGTACATACAAGCCGACCACGAACACGGATCGTGCCATCTCCTTTGCCATGAAAGAGGGAGTGGCCCTCTACGGCGGTTTCGCGGGCAACGAAAATCCGGCGACGTTTGACTTGGCAACCCGCAATTTCGCGGCCAATGAGACCATCCTTTCCGGTGATATCGGGGCGGCGGATGACAACACTGATAATTCTTACCACGTGGTAGCAGGCGCTAACAACGCCACGCTGGATGGTTTTACTATCACCGGCGCAAATGCGGATGTTATCAATCAGACAAATGGCTACGGCGGGGGGATGTACAACTACGCTAGTAGCCCTACGATTGCCAATTGCACTTTTAGAGCTAACGCGGCAATCTACGGCGGCGGGATGTACAACGAAGCCAGCAGTCCGACAATGAGCAATTGTAACTTCATTAGCAACACGGCCGGCGTCAACGGTGGCGGGATGTACAATGAAGGCGATAGTCCGATAGTGACCCGTTCCGCTTTCATTGGGAATTCAGCCGGCAACTTCGGGGGCGGGATGTATGACGTACACGGCAGCTTGGTGGTAACGAACTGTAATTTCATCTGCAACACAGCGGGCCGTGGCGGAGCAATGTATAACGCTCGCAGTAGCGCGACGGTGACGAACTGTAATTTTATTCGCAATACCGCCTATCACACCGGCGGAGTGTATAATGAGTATGGCAATCCGGTGACTAACTGCATCCTTTGGGGCAACATGGCGACGGCGAGTGAATATTATCGGAATCCACAAGTGTATCAGGAGTTCGGCGGCGTCCTGACTTACAGCGATATCGAAGGCGGGAATGCGGGACCAACCAATATCGCCACCGATCCGCTTTTTATTCGTAATCCTGATTCGGGAGCGGATGGTTTATGGGGAACGGCCGATGATGATTATGGCGACTTGCGGCTTCGACCCGGTTCACCGTGTATTGACGCTGGCAGTAATGCGGGCGTACCGGCGGGGATGACTATTGATCTGGATGGGAATCCGCGTTTTGTTGATGACCCGGCCACCTCCGATACTGGTGATCCGTTAGGAGGTGCCCCGATAGTGGACATGGGAGCCTATGAATACGATCCTTCGGCCGATTATGATGGGGATGGAGTGTTAAATCTAAGTGACAACTGCCTGCTGACTAACAATCCCAATCAGGCGGATACCGATAACGATGGCATTGGCGATACCTGCGAGCCGCAACCGATTTACGTGGACGATACCGCCAATGGGGTCAACAACGGTTCCAGTTGGACCGATGCCTATATCAATCCGCAGGATGCCATTGCCGCTGCTCAGTACGGCGATACCATCTGGGTGGCGGGTGGGATCTACAAGCCGACCGCGAATACGGATCGCACAATCTCATTTGCCATGAGAGAGGGCGTATCCATACATGGTGGTTTTGCCGGTGATGAGGAACCCATCACCTTTGATTTGGCCGACCGTGATTTTACGGCCAATGAAACCATTCTTTCCGGAGATATCGGGATAAAGGATGACAACTCCGATAATTCTTACCACGTCGTAATTGGCGCTAACAACGCCACTTTAGATGGTTTCACCGTTACCGGTGGGAATGCGAACGAAGTGTATGGTTATTACGCCGGTGGCGGCATGCTCAATGAAGCCAGCAATCCGAGAGTGACAAATTGTACCTTCAGGGGCAATTCAAGCGTATTTTATGGCGGCGGGATGTGCAACGGATCCTCTAACAGCCCGCTGGTGATCAATTGCATTTTTCAGGACAATTCGGCCGGACGTGGCGGCGGTGGGATGTACAACGGCTATAGCAGCCCCACAGTGAAAAACTGTATCTTTAGCGGCAATAGGGACGGCAGCGGTACCAATGCCGGCGGTGGTGGTATGCGTAACGTCTCCAGCGGCCCAACGGTAACCAACTGCACTTTCATCGGGAATGGGGCCGACAAATATGGCGGCGGGATGCTCAATTGGTTTTCCTTCGGCGCAGAGACGGGTTATTTTTATAGCAACCCGACGATGATCAACTGCACTTTCAGTGGGAATTCGGCCGGTTTGGATGGTGGCGGGATGTTTAATATTTATACCTTCAACATCACCAAGCCAGGCTATTCCTACAGCAGCCCAACGGTGACCAACTGTACTTTCAGCGGGAATTCGGCCGCCGGAAAAGGCGGGGGGATGCGCAATTATGATCCATATAATTTCGTGATTGCTCCCAAGTTGACTAATTGCATTTTGTGGAACAACAGCGCTTCCACCGAGCCACAAATATCCAACTACAACACCACCCCCACGATTACGTACAGCGATGTTCAGGGCGGATATTCAGGTGGTGCGGGTATCATTGACGCCGATCCATTATTTGTGCGTAACCCCTATGCAGGGCCGGACGGAACATGGGGTACGGCTGACGATGATTACGGGGATCTGAATTTACAGGCCGGTTCACCATGCATTGACGCCGGGGATAACATGGCCTTGCCAGTGGGCATAATCGTCGATTTGGCAGGCAATCTGCGTTTTATGGATGATCCGGATACAGCCGACACCGGTAACGGCACACCACCTATCGTGGATATGGGAGCGTATGAATATTTGACAACGATTGCGGCTGATTTCAGCAATGACGGCGACGTGGATGCGGAAGATTTTGAAATATTCGCGGCCTGCGTCACCGCGCCGGCCGTTCCCTATGACCCGATGGCCCTGCCTGAGTCTCCGCCGGGTTGCCAGTTGACCCCGGACGGTACCGGCCATATCGCGGCCGACTTTGACCGCGACGGCGACGTGGACCAGGAAGACTTCGGCGTATTCCAGCGGTGTTACAGCGGCGAGAACAAACCGGCTGATCCCGGGTGCGGGTGATTCTTGGTGAGGTGAATGGTCTTTCGCCGGTCAACATCCTCGATTTAGCTGCGATCAAGGCCCAGTTGTTCCAGCCGGTGACGGCCGACAATTTCCGGGCGGACGTGTATCCCGATGGGGCGATCGACGTGCGTGGTTTGAGCGCGACCAAGAGCAACCTATCCAAGACAGCGAAGTGTGAGTAGGGGGGAGAAGAGAGTAGGCAGCAGGCAGGAGGCAGAGGGCAGGAGGCCCTGGCGAGCCCGCCACGGCGAGGCAAGCTTGGTAAACTGCTGGGGGCTGGTGGAAAAGACCCTCGCTTGCGCTTGCTACTCTGCGAAGTACGCTACGTAGCACGAGTCGGGCTAGTGGGGACGATTTGTTTGCGGCGTGGCGATATTCCTTTTGTTGGGAGGGATGGCTAACATGTTCGGTAATGAGCGAACCGAAAATACGGGCGTTGGTATTCGAGGGGCCGAACCGGCTTCGGCGACAGCCGGTCATCATAACCGCTCCCGTGTTTATCATCTGTGCCACGATAGGCATTCATGTCGCGGGTCGAACCGCAGCGCTTTGCGCTTCCGAAAAAGTCGATAGCTACATCTACACGGTGGCCGCTTACAAGTTCTGGGATCCCCAAGCGACGGCCGCGGACCTGATTCCGGACAAGCCGGCCGGTCAGGCCTTTCTAACCGGATGGTGCTATCGGATTTTTCCGGGACCACCAACCCGCCTGACGCTCGCACCAATCGAGTCGGTCTTTCTCCTCGGGGGCGCGGGCATGTTCGGATGGCTCGCGTTGCGTCTGTTCGGAGGACGGACGGCGGCGACCATGACCCTCTTTTTAGTCATCGCTCACAACATATATAACGCCCTCGATCCGACCACCGACGGCTTCGACTTGAACGAAAGCTATCTGCTCTGGCCGATGATGACCGCGGTTCTCGCCCACCTGACGATCGCCTCTCCCATGCGACGTGGATATCTACGCGGGTTGGGGATCGGCCTGGCCCTGACCATCAAACAGACTTCTCTCGGCTTGTTCCTGGCATTGATTATCCACGGATTTGTTGTCGTGGTCATTCGAGGAAATTGGAGGGACGGGCTCCGATCAGGCGCTGTGTCCTTGGCGGGCCTGGTAGGGGCCTGGACGCCCTTGATATTGTTTCTCCATCTGCGCGGCTGGTTAATCCCTCATTTTCACAGCCTGGGCGAACGTTCGGGAACGCATGTGGCCATGCTGGGTGTCGCCATCCAGGGGTGGGACAAGGTTTGGCCTCTGGCTCCGGCGTGGTGGTGGATTGCGCTGGGATTGCTGGCCCTCTTCGCTTCCCAACGGCGATATTCCGGCACCGATAGGCCGTGTTCGAGGCAACGTCTATTGTCCTTTGGTTTTGTACTGTTATGGCTGGCCGCCGAGCTCGTGATCCTGGTCGCCATGACCAAGCCGGCCAGCCATTACTATCAACAGATCGTCGCTCCGGTCATCCTCCTCGCCGGCTTTGGCATCGACAGTTTCGCGCGCGAAATCAAGGGGACGCGGCGTTCCGATCGCGTGATCGCCTGGCAATGGGTTATCGCGGGGACCGTGACGCTGGCGGCTTTTTCCGTCATGCCGCTATTGGAGGAAACGTTCAAGCGGAGCCAGCGGTTCGTCTATCAAACGGAGATCGACGAGTTCCGTCAGCATATCGAAACCTGGGATCCCGGCTCCATGGGGCTGGGTGTATCCGCGACGAAAAGTCATGCAACACCGTAGCGAAAACATACTGGTCATAACCGCGGCGGCCGTCCTCGCCGCTCTGGGTGCGCTGCCCGGTGCCTACGATAGCGTCCAGGGTTTGCATATTCGCGATTGGGCAATGGGGACGGCCGCATCGTTGGTGGCGGCCATCGCATTGCTCCATGCCGCCGATCGCGAAGGCAGGAATCATTCGCCATTCCGGTATCGAGCGATTGTCGCGGCGAGTCTGGCCATGCTGGCCCCGGTGGCGACATCGGCCAGCGAGGCATCGACCTTGGCAAATCTGGCCTTCGCGGCCACGGCGCTAACGGCTGCCCTGGCTTCTTTTGACCTGCGCGGATGGAGAATGGTTGGTATAACGGTGACCGTCGGCCTGGCATGCGCCAGCGACATTACGGGTCTGCTGTGGCCGCTTGGATACCTTTGGGCCGCGTGTAGCCAAAGACGCGATATCGGCCGCGCGGGATGGTTGTGCGCCGTGGCCTTATGCTCCGTATTCGCGGGACGAGTCATAGGCATCCCCATGCTCCAAAGCGAGCGCAATATCCTCGGAATTCATGCGAGCCACCGGGACATGGTTATCCTGCTGCCCGTGTTCATGATCGGCCTGGCTGGTTATATGCGTCAAGGCCGGCTCCACATCTCCAGATGTCGGGCCGATCGTGTACCGTGGCCGGCCGGCTGGATCGGGGTGGCCTTTCTCGGCCTGGCCGTCGTCCTCGTTTGCGGATTGCTCGATGCGCGTATCTGCATGCTCGCGTTCTGGTGGTGGATGCCGGCGGGCTGCGTTACGCTCCCGGAAACCCTCGCGTCAGGCAAGGCTCGCGGTCGGCTCGTGCGCGGCGTCGGTTGGCTATCGGTCCTGGTTCTGGCAATGCTTTTCTACTCCGGCCCGCGGCAATGGCTTGATGGAGTATTGCTTGCTGTATATCTGGCCTTTGCCTCCTGATGCGGAATGTTATGCACAATGAACGCGTTGATCATGTCGCGATAGACGCGTTAGACTTCCGGGTGGGCTTCTTGTTCTGGATCGTATAAAACAGGGCTTGCGGTTAAACGACAAACGAGTAAACTTCACGGATCGAGGCTTTTTTCCAGGCCGCCTCCTCAGGCATGTTTGAATGAGGCAGGTGGGTATTGATTTGGCTTTCTCGCGGGCTGGCGGCGACACGGTGGGGCCGTCTGATTAAATCTCGTCGTAACAAACGCGAAATCCGCGATTGCAAACCCGCAAGCCGCGTCGCAAGAGCCGAACAAAATTGAATCGCGATTGTCCCTATGTGGCCGTTCGGAGGAAATCGAACATGAGTCAAGGCAAACAGACCACAACCCGGCGGAATGTATTGAAGGGTATCGGCGCTGCGGCCGGAGCGGCCA
>CAZXSA010000143.1:0-12907 GCA_964642815.1 uncultured Planctomycetales bacterium
TTTCCGGACCGTTGCAGAATTTTTCCACCACGGGCGCGGTGATCACTCTGGAACTACTGGGCATCACCGTAACCCGCGAGGGTAACGTAATGGTACTGAACCACAATGTCCCGGTCGCGGTCGCCGAGGCATGCAGCGGATTGCGCATGTTGACGGCGTTTATCATGGTGGCGGCGGTGTTGGCCTATCTGGTCAACCGGCCTCGTTGGCAAAAAGCCGTGCTCGTTTTCTCCAGCATACCGGTGGCCATCTTGTGCAATCTGATCCGGCTGGTGGTCACCGCCCTGTTGTTCCTCACGGTCAGCAGCGAAGTGGCCGAGACGTTTTTCCATGATTTCGCGGGTTGGGTCATGATGCCCCTGGCAGTGTTCATTCTGGTCGGCGAGATGTGGATCATGGCTCGGCTGGTCATCGAGGACAAAGTTGAGCAAGACAAGGCCAACCTGTGAAAGATGCGGGGCCCCGGCCATTATGCACATCACCCGTGATATGGGCGTGGGGGCCGGCGAGCGCCATTTATGTCTACGCTGCGCGGATATCGAGGAGGAGGAGGCGGACAGAGAGAGCAAGGGATTGAATCATGCGATGGTTTTAATGGTGATCGGCCTGCTGACTATGGTATTCTGCGCCGGGGCGGATGTTTTCAGGTTTGGTCTCGCGGAAGGATTCGGCTTTTGGCAGTGGAGCGGCATAACGCTCGGGAGTCTGCTGATCCTGATCGGAGCGATTGCCCAGACCGCCACCCTTTGGGTGATCGGGGCGTTCGCCGTCGGACTGACTCTCGTGGCCGAATGGCTGCGTTTCGGCGCTGAGCCGGGTTTCGGTTACAAGCAGATTCTGGGCTGTATGGTGGGTGCGATATTGATCGCCGCGGGATTGCATTTAAGCCGAAAGCAGGTTCTCCGTTATAACCGTTAGGTCCATTTTTGTTTTAAATATTTGTCATTTATGGATTTGCATCAACGCCGAATAACCGACCCGGGCGATTTATCACTCTCAAATGACATCTATCAGCACTGGAAGCCTAACTCATTTCAGAGAAAGCGATTACGGCCCAGAATAAAATAATCGCGATTTAGTCCATTTTCTTATTGACAATAAAGCATCTTTCCGTGATACTATCCCTAAATGATCGGTTGCGACTCGCAGGTGGTTGGTTACATATCTTTTTTCGGAGTAGGCAAAGAAGGTTTCTAAGCTTGAAATCAAGTTATCTATTATTTCTGATGCCCATGCTCTTCGCGGCCGGGATGGCGCGCGCTGATCTTAACATCGGTGATGGTCTACCGCTGGACGAGCCGGGCAGCCATGGTTTGCTTCGGAACTGCCTGGCAAACGCTCGAATCCTAACCGGCGAATCAGAGCCCCACTCCACAGGCCAACCTTCTCTTAACCTCCGAGAAACAGAGGAGCCGGTATTGGATATCGGCGATGCCGGCCTGATTGGTGGACACGTATCAGCCCAAACACCGTCCGTCTCGAGCGAAATGGTTCGGCAACTCCCGTCGGGCCCGGGCAGCGCGGGGCTGTTTATCTCGGCCGCCTTGACGTTGGGCGCCTGGCAAGTGGTTCGTTCCGTCAGGCAAGCCCATCTTGGCCACCTGCCGGACTGGTACCAGAGCAATACCCCTGACCAGATCGGCCACGCGGTGGTATTCGATCTGCAATATGCCCCAATTGCCCCCTGCCCACTGAGTCAGCCGAGCGGCGAGCCGGGTAATATCGATGACCAGTGGCACGATATTCGGTCGCGCGGTCTACCCCAGTTTTTGCCGATTATCGAATCCCCCCGGGGCCCGCCAATCCTTTCCTTATGAATCCCCGGTCTCCGGCAACGAAAATGTATCGGTTGCCGGGCAGCCGGCGTACGGTGCGTCGGCTGAAGTCTCGACACGATGGCCTTCAATAAGGAAAGGGATTGAAATGATACGATCAGCAATCATTTTTCTGACCATTGGAATTATGGCCGGTTCCGCCGGCGTGGCGATGGCCGATCTCACTCTTCTGGTTGTACCGTCTTCGGCTCCAAATGCTTCTTCAGGCTCACCGAGTTGGTCGGGCTATGTGGCGAATGCCTTGAATTCCCTGGGAAACGGGCTCGGAAACATTGGCGATCGCTCGGTCAATCCAACCGCTTATGAGGTTGCGGGGACAACCATCAGACCCGGCGATATTACGGTAAGCAGTTTCAAATCCTGGAGAGGGCAGGCCGACCCGACGGGCGCGTTCGCCAACGAGTATGGCAATCGCGTGCATTTCGGTCTGCACATCATAGGTGACGGCGAAACCCAATTCCGTCTGAACGACCTGACATTCGACGTGGACAGTTCCGATGCCACGAACACGCTTGGTTTTAACGGTAATTTCGTCGGCGCCAACTATAGTGGCACACGCTACGGCATTAACTGGGGCGACGACCGTGCGAAAGGCGGAGGTGATGACATTGTTTATAATTCCGGCAATGGCACCACCTTGGTCGATGAGCTTGTTTATGTGGGTGTTGGTAATGCCTGGTGGGGGGGATATGGCGTAACAAATCCCGGACAGGCTGATCTTGATGATGTAGCAGCTTGGGTTGCCAGCCAAGGATCAGTTTTATTCAGCGCCACCTACACGATGTATGCATCAGACGGAACCACGGTGCTTGGCTCGGGTAGCGCGAGCGTTACCGTGATTCCCGCGCCCGGAGCCGTCGTATTGGGCTGGATCGGCTTGGGTCTGATGGGCTGGATAAAGAGAAAACTGGCGTAAACGAGAATTACACTTCCTTTCCCTTGGCCCTCCGCCGTCGGAAACGGCGGAGGGCGGGGGGGATGGGGAATCGGTTGGCGCTATTGGCGCCTTTGGGGGGCGAAAAATAGTTTATCAAGAGGAGTGTCGTGCTTTCCGCGGCACCAAAGCATCGGGCGACGAAGAAAAGGAAAGAATGAAATTATTCCTCAAAGGGTGTTTCTCATCTGAATTCTGAACGGGAAAAGGAGGACGATTATGTTTCGCGTTTCGATAGGGGTAACGACCGGAATTCTGCTTGCCACCACGAGCATTTCTTTGGCAGATATCAACCTTGGCACATTCGGTGATGTACATCATGACATCGCCGGAGGCGCTGTAAGCTATAAAGACAAAGCCGGGCAGATCGAGGTGGGCACATTTGTCAGCGAAACAAACTTTATGCCGGCCGCGGCATGTCATTGGCCCAACCCGCCATACAACCTTGGCGGCGACATTTACACGGTGTCAACAATCAGCGGGCTGCGGGCGGGCGACATTGTCAAGGTCGATAACGACTATCTGTGGCGGGCGAGCGCATCTGATCCTTTTGAATCATACTGGAATCAAGCCCCGTATTGGGTGTTAATCGGCGATTACACACACAATGCAGGAACTAACAGCATTAATAATTGGCTAATCTACGTCAACAACAACGGCGCGGACTACACTATGGTGGCCGGCTCCGGACAGTACAATCTGGTCGACACAGAAGATGACCTACTCAGCGCCGTGGGTAGCCAGTTCCAGTTGGTCCGCGATATCGTGGTCTACCGCGATGCCATGTTGACGAACCCCTTGACCAGTGGTCGCGGATATACTTATTCCACCGTGGGAATCACCGGTGGCGAGATTATCGAATCGGGTAGCTTCCGTACTGACGAGCTGACCGTGATTCCCGCGCCCGGAGCCGTCGTATTGGGCTGGATCGGCCTGGGACTATCAGCCTGGTATCGGAGGCGAATGGCTTAAATTGAAGTGCAAAAACAATATCATGAAACCAGGCTGGGCGGGGTGAAAATATGGTCATGAATAAGGGATTTTTCTTATTTTTTTCTTGACAAGCATGCATGGCCAGATTAGGTTATCAGGAAGGTAGAGGTTGCGGATTCAGGCAACCCAGCGTACCGCATTCGCGAAGTATCAGAAAGTATCTGGCAAATCAAAGCTTGGAGCAGGGAAGGTGATCAACATGTCGAGGCGGAAAGAAGCGAGAGTCGTGGTGTTTGCGTTTATCGGCCTTTTGTTGGCGGTCGGTAGCGCCGCTTGGGGAAAAGGAATGGCCTTCAATTTCAATGTAGCCACGTTGAAAGCTAATTACACCGCAAGCCCGGGGGCGGACGGAGTGGTCGGTACGATCTCGATCACGGATGATGACATCAATCTGTCGTCACGTTTGGCCCTCGCTCAGCTCGATCTGGGTGACGACGGGGCCGTGGGCGGAGGAGGGGCGAATGCCGACCTTGAGCTGGACCTGGCCGAGATTGATTTCTGCAATTCCTTTGACATGCAATTCTCGGGCACGGTCATCAAGCTTGGAACCAATAGTTACCAGATCGTGGGGCCGTTAAGAATCACCGATACGACCAATGATATCAACAACGCCGAATTCCAGGCTTGGTTCACCAGCAATTACGTTTCGATTAACAACGGATGGCTTAGTTTCACCGGAGATTTGTCCGTTCTTGGCGGCAATGATTCCTTGCTCCTGCCCGGCCCCGGAGAAACGTGGGTTTATAACGGCATCGCCTCCAATACCCCCGCTTCTCCGGACCTGGATGGCGTGCGCGGCAGGGTTTCCCTGGATGATCTTCGAACTTCCTTCGATCATGGTATTTATGCCGGTGGCGGCTTTTTCGGCAATTTCACGGGTAATATGGACGCCTGGTTCGCGGCCAATCGCACGAGCGAGATGGTTGACGTGCAGGCGGAGATTCTGCCGGAACCGGCCGGCCTCCTTTTGCTTTTGTTGGGCCTTGCGCTTTGGAACAGGAAAATAAGCTGATTCCGATGGCGAAAACAATAGCGGGACGGTTGCTTCCGCCATAGGCAGATCAACCGTCGAGATCGGACTTGACAACGCTTTGTAACGGGTGAGCGAAGCGAACCGCGTCAGCAGTATCAATCATGAAAACGCGACGGGCATGTCGATGGGTGCTGATTATCGGGGTTATACCCACGATGATGTTGACGGCATCGACGGTCCGCGCGGAAATCGGCATAAGTCTCGACGGTTCGGCATTACGCTTCGTTTACACGCCCGGAGCGGGCGGTTTCGGCAGCATTGGTCGAATCGATGTCACCCGTAACGGTTCTTCCATCATGAGCGTTCAGCAGCTCGACTTGGCCGGCGATGGTTTTGGCGGCGGAAACGACACGGTGATCGACTTGGCGCGGGTTACATCCGAGTCGTCCCCCTCATTCGACCTCGTGTTCAGTGCCGACGTTTTTTATCTTGGCCAGCCCAACGCATACGCGATGGTAGGCACCTATATCGCCAAGGATACCACCGGCGCCACCGTGGTTGAGGGTGATTTTACCAGTGAATCCGTTGCCCTTTACGGAAATACTTTGTTTCTGGAGGGGGCCTTGACCAACGCCGACGGGATTTTGCGTCCGGGCAGCCCGGCGACCGGATGGACCTTCGTCGGGGACTCCAGCAGAACGCCGGAGTTCACCAACGGCTTATACGGTGGCCAAGACGGTATTGTCGGAACCGTGACCCTCGATAATTATCGCGACGTGTCGACTCTGGCCAATCTGTTCAATTTTGAATTCATAGCCAATTTCCCGGATCTGGACGCCTTCTTCAACGATGCCATTCAGGCCAGCGTGCGTGCCGACATGAAGGTCAACGTGGTGGTTCCGGCGCCCACCGCGGCCATCCTGGGCTGGATCGGTCTGGCCATGGTCGGTTGGATCCGAAAACGCCTGACCTGAAACAACTTCCCATTAACTCTATCTTGGTCGGGGACGGGACAAGGGTTGTTTTGTGCGCCGATGATAGGACGAGCGGCTTTGTATCCCGTTCGCGAATATTTGGTCGGCTGACGACAAATGGTTACAATATTATAGACTGATCGATTTGACGCATTTTCATGACCGCGACACTCATCCGGTTACGCCTCTTTCCCATCAAGGGGGTTTTATGGTCAGAAAAAGCCGGCATCCCAAAGTCAACCTGAAAGCCGTGATCATTCTCGTGTTGGTTCTGATTGGCCTGGCCGCGGGCGTGGCCGTGGGATATAAAGTACGTAAGCGGATCATCGCCGATCGGGCCTTGACGGCGGGAATGGCGGCCATTGAAAAGCAGGACTGGCCCGAGGCCTGCAAGCATCTGAAACAGTATCTGCTCAAATACCCGAACGATGAAAATATCCTACTGCGTTACGCGGAAGCGAATATGTCGATCCAGCCGCTTCGGCCCGAGAATATCAGCGCCGCTATCGCCGGATATCGACGCTATCTACGTAACCAGCCGGGAAACGACAAGATCACCGATGAGCTGGCTCGACTCTATTTTGTCGTCGGCAACCACGCGGATTGCGCCTATATCTGCCGGCAAAGGTTGAACGTTGCGCCGGACGACGCCAGCGCCACCTTGTGGCTGGCTCGCGCCTTGCTCGCCCAGCGTCAGAACGACGAAGCCCGGCAACTCCTTGTCCGAAGCGTTGCGCGGCATCCGGAGGAAATCGACGCTTACGGCCTGTTAAGCCTGATGGCCATGCAGGACGGCTCCGAGACGGCGATTCAAAAGGGTTTCGAGTGGCTGAATCAAGCCGTCGAGAATAACCCGCAATCCGCGGACGCCCTGGCCCGTCGCGGCCGCTTCAACCTGGATATTCGCAAGGATATCGCCGCGGCCCGAGCGGATATGCTGCTGGCGGACAGCCTGCGGCCGGAGAATCCGCAAGTGCGACTCATGCTGGCGGGCGGGTGGCTGGATCAGGGTGAACTTGATCGGGCGGAGGCGGAAATGCAGGCCATCAAGCAGGTTCCGGCGGAACGCCTGGCTCAATACAATATCAAAACCGCGGATCTGTTATTTATTCAATACAAGGCGGCGGCCATTCTGGCGTTGCGTCGCGATGACGGCCTCCGGGGCGTGGCTATCGCCGAGCGAGGGTTAAAGGAGCTGCTCGATGATCACCGCGTCATGTTTCTGCCGTTCGCTGCGGAATTATTTCTCGCCGACCATCGAGTGGACGACGCGCGCCGCTGCGTTGGGGAATACCGGCAGGCCGTCGAGGATCTCGCCCGGCAAAACCCGGCGATTCATGAAAGCCTGGCCTTGCTTCCGGCCGCGATCGCGCTCGCCGAGCATAAGCCGTATACCGCGATCAATCTGTTGGAAGAGGTTACCGTCAAGCAGCCTTTGTACCCACAAGTGTGGCGGATTCTCTGGCATGCCTATTCTCAGACCGGTCAGCCGAGGCGGGCTCAGGCGGCCTTGGAGGCCTATGTTCAACGCAGGCCCTCGGACCGGCAAGCCCGTCTGGAGTTAGCCAGAAGTTTTCGCGACAGCGGCCGCTTTCCGCAAGCCTTGCGACTGGCGGAGGAGGCCGTCCAGGAAGACCCCCGGGACGCGGAGGCCATCGTACTCAAGTGCGAGATTGTCGTTCAGGCAGACAAGGGTAAACTGACCGCGACCGAATGGGCCCAAATCGAGACCGACTTACGCAATCTGGAGGGCAGGCAAGATCAGGCTGGACTGCTGCTGGCCTTAGTCGCGCTGAAGCACGGACGCACGAATGAAGCCATCGCCGGTCTCGAGAAACTGGCTTTTGAAAAGAACCAGGTCGGGGCCGCGCTGCGGCTGGTGGAATTACACGCCCAGAGGGGGGATAAGGACAAAGCCGCCGAGCTGTGTCGTAAGGCCATCGAGCATTTCCCGGCGCAAGCGGCCCCCTGGCTGCAACTGGCGAGCCTGCGTCATGACGCTTCCGAACCGGACGCCGTGAGTCAAACCCTCCGGGAAGCGCTGGTCCAACTCTCCGGAGAAGAGAAATCCAAATGTGTCATTACCTTGGCCAGCCATCTGTTTGCCCGCGACGAGCGAAACGAGGGTCTGACCATACTGAAAAACCATGCCGTTGAACATCCGGAGGACGTGCCGGTCCGACTGGTCTTGCTTGGGCAACCGGAAATTCGCGGCGATCCCGCGACGGCGCAAAGCCTCATTGATGAATTACGCCGGATTGAAGGCAGCCGGGGCATCCAGTGGCGATTCGAGCAGGCAAGACTCTGGCTCGCGGAGAACGACTGGAGAAACAAGAGCGAACCGATCACGGAATTGCTCAGCGAATGCATCAAGGCCGACCCCCAGTGGTCGGCGCCGGTGCTGGTCTTGGGGAGACTTCATGAGGTGGTCGGCAGGGACGACCGGGCCGAGGAAATCTACCGGCGGTATTTCGACGCCTCTCCACAGGACATCCCGGTGGCGGCCAGGCTTCTGGAGTTGTTGCAACGCCAGCAACGTTTCGCGGAATCGCAACAAGTGTTGAATCGCGTATCGGGAGATGTTTCGGCGTTAAGCGCGCATCAGATTAAAACGGCGATCGGTCGAGAAGATTTCGAGGCGGCAATCGCGGAACTGGAGAAACGGGTGGCGGCCGACGAGAAGGAGACGGCCTCCCGGGTCTTGCTGGCCCGGCTGATCTACACGCATCGGAAGGATCCAAATGCAGCGCTCAAGCACCTGGAGGCCGCGGCGGAGGTCGATCCGGATATGCCGGCCATTCTTTCCAGCCGAACGGCGATCCTGCATAGCGAAGGACGGGACCGGGAGGCGTTGGAATTACTTGATTCCGTGGTGGCCCGTCGCCATGACTATCCGTCCTATCTGCTGCGGGCGGAATTTCACGCCTCCATGAACCAGCTTGCGCCAGCGGAGCAGGATTATCTCCATCTGCCGACCTTCCCGGACACCGCCGCCGAGGGTTACCAGAAACTTGGGGAATTCTATGAGCGCACGGGGCGCGTGGAGGAGGCCATCGATGCCTGGGAGAAGGGATTGCGGGCCGCCCCCGAGCACCGGACGCTCAGGATCAATCTGGTTCGGGCGTTACTGTTCCATCCGGATAAGACCAACCGGGAACGCGGGCGGGAGATGCTGGAGACCGCGTTGAAACAATCGCCGGACGATGCCGGTCTTTTATCCATCCAGGCGGGAATGCTCCTCAAGGAACAAACGCCAACCGCCACGGAAAAGGCCTTACGCCTCCTCGAACAAGTGGTTCAGCTTAATCCCGGAGACGTGATCACCCACCGTTATCTTATTGAAAACGCCAGAGAACGGGGGGAGTTGAATAAAGCCAGCCAGTTGGCCGCCCGGGCCATAGGAGCCAATAGCGGCAATGTCGAACTGCTCCTGCTTCGAGCGGAATTGGAGGAACAACTCAATAATCTGCTCTCCGCCCGGGAACTGGCCCAATCGGTGATTCGGATCGATTCGAAAAACGTGCCGGCTCGATGCCTCCTGGCTCGAATGGCCCTACGCCGCGGGGATTGGGACACCGCGGAAAGCTTGTGCAAGGAAGCCATACGGATCGCCCCCAAGAATGAACTGGCGCAACTCATCCATGCGGATGTTCTTAACAGCCAGGACCGCCGTATCGAGGCCATCGAGCATCTCGAGGCGTATTTTCAGGATTCCGAGTCCGGACAGGCGGTGGCCACGCTGTTGGCGCTGGCGGACCTTTACCGCATGCAAAAGGATTACGCCAAGGCCGACCAGCGACTGGCTCAGGCCGAGTCGATAGCCCCCGCGAAAGCGGGCGTATTCGCGGTGCGTCTCAGGTTGCTGGCCTCGCGGGAGGATTATGACGCATTCATTAATCTTTTAACCGCGTATAATCAAAATCACCCTCAGGATTCCCAGATGTTGGTTACGGCGGCGTCGATACTGGCTTCCGCGGGGGCCGAGAATCATATCCGGAGGTTGCAACCACTGCTGGACCGGTATATCGCGGCCAATCCCAGCCAGGTGGAGGGATACATGAGCCTGGCCATGGTCTTCTACACCATCGGGGACCGGGAAGCGGCGGTGCGGGCCTATCGCCGTTTACTGGAACTGGACCCCTATCATCAGCAGGCCTTGAACAATCTTTCATGGATATTGGGCGTTGAAATGGAAAAAACCGAAGAGGCGTTGCCTTTCGCCCAAAAAGGCGTGCTTCGGTATCCGGAGGATTATCATTTACTCAACACCCGCGGGGTGCTTTATTACAAACTGGACATGGTCGGCGAGGCCCGGAAGGACTTGGAGAAATGTCTGGCCATGACCAACGAGGTGCCCGCGACCCAGGCCAAAACCCTGGTCTATCTGGGCCGGATCAACCTGAAACAGGGCAAGGCAACCCTGGCCCGGGAAAATTTCCAGAAAGCCCTGACGATCGATCGGGAACACAGGGTCCTAGCCAATGCGGAACGGGTGGAGCTGGAGCAACTGGTCGCCACCGCGCACTGACGCGAATTAATGAAAGAACTCCGTCATGGACAGCCATCCGCAACCCGACGGCCTCGATCCCATTCAGCCCGGCCGCCACAAGCGACGAGTCAAGAAAAAGCAAATGCTCCTCGACTCGGCGGATGGGCTGCTCGACGGCCGTGCAACGCGGATAGGCAAGCGCATCAAGCGCGGCTATACCACGGGGAGTCACCGCGTGAGGCAAATAGCAAAAAGAATAAAATGGCGGGTATTGCTCGCGGTCTTGCTGGTGGCCGGGCTCGTGGCGGGCGTGGCGGCCAGCGGCTACATTCGGCATACGCATCAAACCGCCCAACGGGCCCTGGACGACGGTTTGGTCGCCCTGCGGAACGGACAATGGGAACAGGCCTGTGCCCATTTGAAGGTCTATCTTAACAAGAATCCGCATGATTTGACCATGCTCGTCCGCTATGCGGAGGCCAATCTGGCCATCCAGCCACGTGCGCACAAGCATCATGGAGCGGCGGTCGGCGCTTATCTTCGGTACCTGCAAATCAAGCCGGGCGACCCGGAGATAACCGATCGCCTGGCCCGACTGTGTTATGCGTTGAGGGATTACAATCGCGTCGCGCAGATCGCCCGATCGCGTCTGGCGCTGGCTCCCGACGATCCGCCGGCAACCATCTGGCTGGCCCGGGCCATGATCGGATTGGAACAGAAAGCAGAGGGATTGAAAGTATTGCAGGATCTGGTGGATCGCGATCCCGAGCAGGAACAAGTTTATGGGCTACTCAGCGATCTGGTTCTGCAGGATGGCTCGGAAACCTCCGTGGCGGACGCGCTGGCATGGCTGAATCGCGGGGTGAGTCGAAATCCCGGCTCCGGGCTGCTGCGCGCTCAGCGGGCCCTGTTTTATCAGCGGGTCAAAAAAGACGGCAAGGCGGCGCGGACGGACCTCGAAATCGCGGCCACCTTGAACTCGAATGACTTGCGAACCATGTTCGTGATGACCGAGGGCTGGCTGGCACTGGGCGATCTGGATCGGGCCTATGCGCAATTGCAATTGATCGACAAACTTGATCCGAAAGTTCTCGCGGACAACCATCCGGATCTGCAGAACCTGTCCCTGGCCTTGTTCAGCGCTAAAGCGGATCTTTATCTGCGCCGAGGGGATCCTGAGCTTGGAATCCGCTTGGCCGATGAAGCGTTGAACAATCTGGCGGGGCAGCGCCGTATCCTGTTCCTGCCGCTGGCGGTCCATCTCTATCTCGCCGGGGGAGACCTCAATTCCGCGCGCCGATACGTGGACGAATATCTGAGTTCCGTTCCTCAACTTGCCCAAACCGATGTGTCCGCTCATATTCAGTCGCGGCTGCTGCGGGCGGCCATCGCCCTCGCCGAAGGCAAGTCTTATCTGGTTATCAATCTGCTCGAACCTCTGGTGGAGGGTAAGTCGGTCGGCGGTGTTCAGTTACAGGGGGTGGATCATGTTCAGATTTGGAAGTGCCTGGCCCAAGCGTACCGGGCCATTCGCCAGGACCGCCGCGCTTTAGCCGCCCTGGAAGTGTACGTCCTGCGCAATCCGGGCGACGGAGAAGCAACCCTCGCGCTGGCCAAAGGCTATTATCGGATTAACGAATTCGCCAAAGCCAGACAATATGCCGAGGCCGCCGAACGAATTCAACCGGATGATCTGGATACGAAGCTGTTCCGGGCGAGGGCCTCCTTCAAGTACGCGCTCGAGAGCACCACCATGCCGGCCGGCGGACCACCGACCCGCGAGATACTTGCGCTCCGCCAGGCTTACCCTCACCATGTGGAAATCGGTTTATTGATGGCCATGGCTTATGCCGGTCAAGGCCGACACGACGAGGCCGTGGCCGAGCTGGAACGAGCGCGTCTGGAATGCCACGATCCGTTACCGGCGGTTATCCAGTTGGCCATGTTGTATAAGGATCAAGGGCGGTATGATAAGGCCATCGAGGTTTGCACGACATCGCTACAAGGCATCCGTGATCAGGCGGCCTTATGGATACTGCTCGCGGAACTCCATTCCCTGGCTCACCAGCCAGAGGAAGCCCGCCGGACCTTGGAGCAGGCGACCGCCGTGTTGGATGGTGAGGAGGGACTGAAAATCCAACTGGCCTTGTGCAGACACCTGCTGGCCCAGAATAAACGTCGGGAGGGGATCGATCTCCTTGAACAATTGAGCCGGCGATATCCCGAGGATGAGAGACCCCTGCTCAATCTGCTACAACTCCCGGAAATGCAAAAGGATGCCCCGGCCGCGCAGCGTCTGATTGATCAGCTCCAGGCCATCGAAGGCGAGCGGGGCTTGCATTGGCCGTTCGCCCAAGCCCAACTTTGGCTGAGAGCCGATGATTGGCGAAAACGCCTGCCGGAAATCACCAAGCTGTTGCAACGCTGTATCGAGGCCGACCCCGGTTGGTCCTCACCCGTAGCCGCCCTGGGAAAGATGTACGAAACCCTCGAACAGGACGAACAAGCTGAGGAAATCTATCGTCGCTTCTTCAGCAATCATCCCGCGGAAGCCGAGGTGGCCATGAGCTACCTGGGGCTGCTGGACCGACAGCAGCGTTATCTTGAAGCCGGCAGAATCCTCAATCGCGTGCCCGCGGGATTATCCTTAATGAGCGCCTTTCGGATCCGTATCGCCGTCGGTCGGGGCGATTATGCCACGGCTATTGG
>CAZXSA010000144.1:0-12844 GCA_964642815.1 uncultured Planctomycetales bacterium
ACCCCCGCCCGTTTGATGAATTCCTTTTCATCGATCACTTCCACCCCAAGCTCGCGGGCTTTGTCGAGTTTGCTCCCCGGGTCCGCCCCGGCCACCACGAAGGCCGTCTTCCCGCTGACCGAACCGGCCGCCTTGCCGCCCAGCGATTTGATCAAGTCCTCGGCTTCCTTGCGGCTGAATCGCTCCAGCGTACCGGTCACGACGATGGTCTTATCGGCAAAGTTTTGTCGCGCGGCCGAACGTTTTTTCCTCGGCTCGGTCATGTTCACCCCGACCGCACGAAGATGCTCGATCGTCCGCTTGCCGCCCTTACTGTGCATGAATTCGATGATGCTGGCCGCGACTTCCGGCCCGATCCCCTCGACCTCCTGCAATCGCTCCGCGTCGGCCTCCACCAGGGCATCCATCGACCCGAAATGCTCCGCCAGAAGCTCGGCCGTGTTAACCCCCACGTGTTGGATATTCAGCGCGGCCAGCAGCCGGGCCAGCGGATTACCCTTGCTCCTCTCAATGGCCGCCAGCAGATTATCCGCGCTCTTGGGCCCCATCCGCTCCAGGGCGACCAGCTCATCCCGCCGGTCCTTGAGCCGATACAAATCCGCGAACTCCGCGACCAACCCGCTATCCACCAACTGCTCGGCCAGCGCCGTCCCCACCCCCTCGATATCCATCTGATCGCGCCCGCAGAAATAGCGCAACCGTTCCTTGATCTGGGCCGGGCAGGCCGGGTTCACGCAGCGCAAAAACACGCCCCCCTCGTCGCGCACCGTCTGACTCGAACACACCGGGCACTGCTCCGGCGGCTTGATCGCCTTGGTGTCTTTCGGCCGGGCCTTCTCGTCCACTTCCACAACCTGCGGGATGATCTCGCCGGCCTTCTCGACATACACGAAATCGCCCGCGCGCACGCCCAATCGCTCGATCTGGTCGAAATTATGCAGAGAAGCGCTCTTGACCGTCGTGCCGGCCAGCAGCACCGGTTCAAGGTTGGCCACCGGGGTGATCGTCCCCAGCTTGCCCACCTGAAAACGTACCGAGTGCAGCTTTGTCCGGGCTCGTTCGGCCGCGTATTTATACGCGATGCACCACCGCGGCGAACGGCTGGTGGCTCCCAGCGCGCGACGCTGATCGATACGATCAACCTTGACCACCACCCCATCCGTGGCGTATGCCGCCGTATGGCGTTTCTTGTCCCACGCGTGAATCTCGCGAATCACCGCGTCGATGTCCGCGACCCGTTTCATGTGCGGGTTGATCGGGATCCCCCAGGCCTTGAACTGCTCGAACAATTCCCAATGCGTCTCCACCGACAACGGCTCGATCTGTCCGAAACCGTGGGCGATAAAGGACAGCCGCCGTTGGGCCACGATCCGTGAGTCGAGCTGCTTCAGCGTGCCGGCCGTCGCGTTACGCGGATTGGCGAAGGTCGGCTCGCCGGCCGCCTCGCGTTGCTTGTTGTATTTCTCGAAGTCCGCCGTTGGCCAGAACACCTCGCCGCGCACCTCGACCACATCCGGCACTTTCCGGGCAAAAAGACCGCCACCGGCCGTCAAACGCAGGGGAATCGCCCGGATCGTCCGGGCATTCAGGGTGATATCGTCGCCCCGCTCGCCATCTCCCCGCGTCGCCGCCAGAACCAGGTGGCCATCCTCGTAACGCAACGACACGGCCACCCCGTCGATCTTCGGATCGATCACGTAAGCATACCGCTCGCCGCCCAACCCCTTGGCCACGCGGCGGTCAAATTCCCGCAACTCACCCTCGTTGTAGGTGTTATCGATCGACAACATCGGCACGGCGTGGGTTACCTGAACGAAACCCTCCAGCGGTTGCCCCCCCACCCGCCGTGTCGGCGAATCCGGCGTCACCAGCTCGGGATACTGGCTTTCCAGCTCGACAAGCTGCCGGTACAGCTTGTCATACTGCTGGTCGGATATCTCCGGTTCCGCCTGCACGTAGTACAGATAATCATGCTTGCGAATCTCTTCGCGCAGTTCGGCGATTCTTTTCTCGGCTTCCCGACGGTTCATGTTCTGGTCTCACGGGGTTAGATTAAGCATCATCACGTTTATTCCGGCCGCTTCGTTTCCCGGAGTACTTCCTCATACACACCATAGGCCCGATCATCGAACAGCACGAAGATAACCTGCTCAAGTTCGGGGTGATTTTTCAGGAAACCAACGACCTCATCCCGCGCGATCCGGGCGGCGTCCCGGATGGGGTAGCCATAGACGCCGCAACTGATGGCCGGGAAGGCGATGGACTTGCAGCCGTTCTCGACGGCCAGCCTCAAGGCGGTACGGTAACAACCGGCCAGAAGGTCCGGCTCGCCGTGCCGTCCGTCGCGGTAGACCGGCCCGACCGCGTGGATAACATGCCTGGCCGGCAGCTTGTAACCACGAGTGATCCGGGCCGAGCCGGTCGGGCAACCACCGAGCGCGCGACACTCGGCCAGCAATTCCGACCCGGCCGCCCGATGGATCGCCCCGTCCACCCCCCCGCCGCCCAATAACGAGGTATTGGCCGCATTGACGATCGCATCGATTTCGACGCGCGTAATGTCGCCTTTTCGCAACTTGATTCGATCGTAAACGGATGGGTTCATGAAGGCACTATATCGGCCTTGCGGATGAGGCGTCAATGAATGTTAGCGGAGATATAACAACGCGGTAATCACGGCCAGCTTTCAAGCTCGGACCGCTGTCGCCAGATGAAAACGCACCATGTTGGCCACCTCGTCCCGCTCATATTCGGTCAGACCAAAGGTGAACCGCTTCATCTGACGAGCGACCGCCTCGGTGATTTCATTTGAGGCCACGCAACGAACCGCTTCCACAATCAGACTGGCTATCAGGTTGGCATCGATTGACCGGCTCATGACTGATCTCCTTTTTGATCGCGGGTCATTCCGCTGAGGGAGAATTGGCCTTAAGTCCGGTAAACCTTTCAGAGACCGACCCGTAAACCAGAAAACCATATCCGGCGGCTGAAAAATCCTCGCTGATGCATAATAGCTTATAAAACATTCATATATCATTATTTTATCTAATATATCACCAGAAATCCTCGCCTTTCCCACCCTTTTTCCTTGCCGGATAACCCCCCGGAAGCTAATCTTAAGTCTTCACCTGAGTAAGTCATCCAAAGGTCGGCCGCCGCGTTCCGGTGCCCCGCCGACATGAACCGGACAGCAGGAGGTGTTGACCCATGGGCGGATTGTTCGCGGCTGTTTCCCACGACGATTGCGTGCAGGATCTATTTTACGGCACGGACTACCACTCGCACCTGGGGACGAAGCGAGGTGGCTTGGCCGTCGCCAACGCCAGCGGCTACACCCGCTTCATCCATAACATCAGCAACGCCCAATTCCGCTCCAAATTCGAGGACGACATCGGCCGCATGCGCGGAAATCGCGGCATCGGGGTCATCAGCGACTACGAGGACCAGCCGTTGATCATCGGCAGCCATCTTGGCGTATATGCCATCGTGACCGTCGGGCTGGTACGCAACACCCACGAACTCGCCCGCCAAGCCCTTGGCAAGCGCCGCATCCATTTCTCCGAAATGAGCGGCGGCGAGATCAACCCCACGGAACTGATCGCCACCCTCATTAACCAGGAATCGTCTTTCGTTGACGGTATCCATAAGGTCCAGGAGTCCATCGACGGGTCGTGTTCGCTTCTGCTGTTGACCCATGAAGGCGTCTACGCCGCGCGAGACAAGTACGGCCGCACGCCGCTGGTCCTCGGTCGCAAACAAGGGGCCTACGCCGTCACTCTTGAAACCTGCGCCCTGCCCAATCTCGACTACCAGGTGGACCGCTTCCTCGGGCCCGGCGAGATCGTGCGTGTCACCGAGGACGGCGTCGAGCAAATGAAACCGCCGGGCTCGCGGATGCAGATTTGCACGTTTCTCTGGGTTTATTACGGCTACCCGGCATCGAGCTACGAGAACATCAACGTCGAGGCCGCCCGCAACCGGTGCGGAGCCGCCTTGGCCCGTAAGGACGATGTCGAGGTCGATCTCGTCGCCGGCATCCCCGATTCGGGCACCGGCCACGCCATCGGCTACGCCAACGAGGCCGGCGTGCCGCTGCAGCGTCCGTTCGTCAAGTATACGCCCACTTGGCCGCGCAGCTTCATGCCCCAGGACCAATCCATGCGCAACCTCGTGGCCGGCATGAAACTCATCCCCATACGCGACCTTATCAATGGCCGCAGGCTGCTGTTCTGCGAGGACTCGATCGTCCGCGGTACGCAACTGCGCAAGACGATCCGCGAGCTGTTCGCGTACGGGGCGAAGGAAATCCACATGCGTCCGGCCTGTCCGCCGCTGGTGTACGGCTGCAAGTTCCTGAATTTCTCGCGTTCCAAGTCCGAAATGGACCTGGCCGCCCGCAAGGCGATCAAGGATCTGGACGGCCGCGGCTCCTGCCTGAGCGAATACGCCAAGTGCGGTAGTTGCAAGTACCAGGCCATGGTCGAGCGTATCCGCGAACAGCTCGGTCTGACCTCCCTCAAATATCAAACCCTCGAAGATCTGGTGGAGGCCATCGGCCTGCCCAAGGAAAAGCTCTGTACCTATTGCTGGGACGGAGTTGATAGCCGTGAGTTTCGTCTGGAGCACGAGAACCAGATACCCGCCGGCCTCTCGGAAGCCGCAAGGAACAAACTCATCATGCCACCCCTCCGCGGTCCCGGCCGCCCCCCGCGCCTCAAAAGAGATTCGATCAAACCGTGAATACGCAGGAATAAGCCCGTCCGCTGCGGGAAAAGCCGCTGGAAGCGGCTTGTGTTCGAGCGTTTGCGGGCAGGTAACGGCCAACCCTATGGCGGTTGTTTCCAAGCGTTTGCCGCAGGCGATGGTCAATCCTTACATGACTGAGGATCGGGGATCGGGTCTGAAACCATTGGCCAACCGAAACAGTCCCGAAACCCTAGACCCGAACCCCTAAACCCGAAACCCGATACCCTTCTCGCCCATTTGACGGATAACCCGAAAACGCGAGAATGGACAACGCCCGGATCGTGAACATCCGGCGTAACGCGGAGCGCGATTACCGGAGAACGCTATATTTCATCCCCCTGTTACAACCGAGGAATCATCATGCGAACAATGACTCGTACTTGCCACTTGCTGATCGCGATCATGGCCGTCGTGTCCACCGGCTGCAAGGCCACGGCGGATCGCGGCCCGTCGAAATACGTGCTCGAACCGGCCAAGCGGGTGCCGGTCGCTTACGATGTGGACGTGGTCGTGGTCGGCGGCGGCATTGGTGGGGTTTTCGCCGCCCTGGCAGCGGCCCGCGAAGGCGCGGATACCGTTTTGATCGAAAGGTTCGGCACCGTGGGCGGAAATCTGGGGCCGGCCATGAACTCGCCCGAGGATTCCTACACGCTGGAAGAAGGAGGCCACGTCCTTTACAAAGGCGCACCGATGGATCCGGTCAAAGGAGACAAAGCCGGGCTGGTCCGAGAGTTCGCCGACCGCTATTTCGCCATCAAGCCGGATAAAACCAAGCGATTCATGGCCGACTCCAACATCGGCGTTCACGTGGCCTTCAACATGCTTAAGGAGGCCGGTGTCAAGATGATGCTTTCCGCCTATGCGGCCGACCCGATCATGGAAAACAACAAGGTTCGCGGCGTCTTTGTCGAAAACAAATCCGGCCGTCAGGCGGTCAGGGCCAAAGTCGTTATCGACGCGACCGGCGAGGCGGATATCGCCCGCCGGGCCGGTGCGTCTATCCTCTGGCCTTCCAATACCTGGGAACTGGACCATCATTCGCCCACGGGGATGGGGATCTGGGCCATGGTCGGCGGCATCGACCGCAAAAAACTCGATGTGAAAAAGTCCCAGGAAATCAGTTTGACCCAGGATATCGGCGGCATCGCCGAGATTAACAGCGGCGGACTAATGACCTGGCCAGCCGGCCCCGACGAAAACCTCGCCTGCATCAAGGCCCAACTGGTTCGACCACATCCAAAGGTCGATGCGGCCAACGCCGAACACATCTCGCTGCTCGAGGTCGGCGTCCGCCAGTGCATCTTCGAGTATGTCCAGCGTTGCCGGAAGGAAGTCCCCGGTTGCGAGAATGCGTATCTCTTGTTCATCGCTCCGTTCCTGGGGGCCCGCGGCGGGCCGTGCATCGAAGGCGAATATACTCTGACCGCGAACGACTGCCGGGCGGGAAAGCTTTTCGACGACGTGATTTATGTCTACGGCGAGGGAAACGCCCTTCGCTACGCCGGTGAGCACGGCGGATTCGTCTGGGCCGATGTTCCTTACCGGGTCATGATCCCCAAAAAACTGGACGGACTTATCGCTGTCGGCCGCAGCGCCTCCGGCTATCCCGACACCCTGCTGCGCATCCGCGAGGGCGTAATGGTCATGGCCCAGGCCGGCGGGACCGCGGCGGCCATGGCGGCCAAGGAAAACATCAATCCACGAAACGTGAATATCAAACAACTTCAGAAAAAGCTCTTGCAGGCGGGTTTCTATCTGGGCGACGAAAAACGCCTCGCGGAGTTGGGGTTGCGGGATGAATAACAAAGAGTAACTTGGCTCAATGGAACCAAGCTCTACAATAGTCCGAACTATGGCAATTCAAATAAAGCCAATCGGTTGACACAGCTAAATTCGCGACGGTTCAAGGTGGCTACCGGCAAACCGCTGACCAAAGCTACACAGGCTATCGCCAGATCGCGAAATCCGATAATCGCATTTCGCGCTTTCAGGTCTTCCGCCTCGATAGACACTTGCAGGGCCATTTCTTCGGTCAAAGGCAGAATCTCCACACCGTAAAGGACTTTTTCGACCTCGGTTCGCATCAGCGGTGTTCGAGCCCCATAGCAGAGTTCGGCCACGACGACACTCGATGTAACCAATCGGTGATGAAGCTCTTGGATACGAGCCAGCGTGGTGGAAGCCTTATCTCGCTCTCGGATATGTTCGATGAACAGGCTGGTATCAATCAAAATTTTTCGGGGTTCCATTCCGATCGAACCTCATCCGTTTCCCGCCCAAACTGCGGGTGGTATCCGACGCTCAGCAGACTCCGACGCTGCTCCTCCCACTCGGTAGGCAACAAAACCTCAACTTCCGTGCCATCCGGAATCATCGGCTCGGCTTCCAGTATAACAGTCTGTCCTTGCTTAACACCTTTCATGATCGTCCCCGCTTACGTATGCATGGTTCATGTCATAAATGATATTATCTCATGTAAGACATTCACAATCAACCACTCGGATAAAATATCGTGGTTTTATGTGCAGAACCCCTGCCGCTGGCCAATGCGATAATTTCCGTCTATAGTGCTTACCATGAAACCCAAGGATGGCGGCGCGGACTAAGGCAAAGGCCGGAATGAACGGCCGCACATGCGTCGATGACGCATTCGCTCCGCCTGAGATGTTTTATGACCGCGGAATAAGGGAGATTTCGTCATGGCGGCCAAAAAAATACTCATGATTGTCGGCGACTTCGTGGAAGACTATGAAGTGATGGTCCCCTTCCAGGCTTTGACCATGGTCGGGCATATCGTACATGCCGTCTGCCCCGGCAAGCGGGCCGGCGAAAAGGTCCGTACCGCGATCCACGATTTCGAGGGCGATCAAACATACAGTGAAAAGCCCGGCCACAACTTCACGCTCAACGCGGCTTTCGCCACCATCCGCGCCGAGGACTACGATGCCCTGGTCATTCCCGGCGGCCGGGCCCCCGAATACCTCCGCCTCGATGAAAAGGTCCGTAAGATCGTCCAATACTTCGCCAACGCCGGTAAACCCATCGCCGCCATCTGCCATGCCGCTCAACTTCTGGCCGCCGCCGGCGTACTCAAGGGCAAATCGTGCAGCGCCTACCCCGCCGTCGGACCGGAAGTCAACAACAGCGGCGGAAAATGGGTGGACATCCCCCTGGACAAGGCCCATGTCGACGGCCAACTGGTCTCCGCCCCCGCCTGGCCCGCCCATCCTGATTGGCTGGCCAAATTACTCCAACTCATGGGTACCCGGATTGAGCCATAGCCGTGCGTTTTTCGTCACGGTTCGTATGCGATTATCCAAAAAACACGTTGGCTTCGCTGGAATGAAGGAGAGAGTTTAGGGAAGACAGCGTCCGTTTTTTTGTGATGAATCGCGATCAGAACCACAAAAACGGCCGAAAAATGTTTTCCAAGCGATAATATTTCACATTTTTAGACTTTTCGTAAATCCAATTATAACAAAAGGTTATCACTGCCATCCTGACCTGCCTAAAAAGGTCTAAAATCTTGTAAACCTTTGCATATCTAATACTTATGAAATTAGATGCCAACTGACGGAAAAATAAACCCAACTGCAACATTTCGGCGGGTTACGCTGTCTAACATCCTGAAGACTTCACCGGCGGATTCGCGAGGAGGATCCCAAGCCGTAGGGGCCAATAAGCAAAGGTGGAACACAACGGCGAATCCGAGTTGTGAAAGGAGTCATGAGTATGCCTTTTTATCTGAAATGTCCGCATTGCCAGCATCCCCAGGTTGTGCCCCACGCACGGCGAGGCCGAACACGGTTCTGCCGCCAGTGCGGCCGTGCTTTCATAACCTCCAAAGTGGTGGATATCGCTTATCCGCTGCCGATTACCTCGATGGCCGAGTTACACAGTAAGGCATCCCCGGCCCGTAAAGGGCTGGTTCTGGTGGCTTGAGAAAATAACTCTTCCCTGCCGCGACTGCGGAAAAAAATCCCCCGTGTCCTCCGGGGGATTTTCTTTTTAATCAGCCGTCCCCGCCACGCGCGGCAAACCATGGGTTTTTACGGCGTCGGGCTGGATAAAATCCTTCCAATCGCCGACAATTCGGGTTGCTCGATCAGCGTGCCTCCTGATGTTCATGGAGGTACGGCCCATGTGCCGGGATTTCGAGGCATACGATCCGGCCAAATCGGTGAAGGAGCCGAACCATGTCCGAACGGGACATCCGCGTGGAATCTGACAGCATGGGGGCCATGGAAGTTCCGGATTGGGCCCTCTGGGGCGCCCAGACGCAGCGGGCGGTGGAGAATTTCCCCATCAGCGGGTACCGCTTCAATCGCCGCTTCGTCCGCGCCCTCGGCCTGATCAAACTAGCGGCGGCGGAAGTGAATCAATCGCTCGGCCTGCTGGACGCACAAGTCGCCAAATGGATCATTGCCGCCGCGGACGAGGTGATCGAGGGCAAGCTCGACGAACATTTCGTGATCGATGTTTTTCAAACCGGATCGGGAACCAGCACGAACATGAACGCCAACGAGGTGATCGCTAATCGGGCGATTCAGCTCGCCGGCGGGCAAGTCGGCTCGCGCGATCCGGTACATCCCAACGATCATGTGAACATGGGCCAATCCAGCAACGACGTGATTCCGACGGCCATCCATGTGGCCGCCGCCGAGGCCTTGCAGCGTGATCTGGCGCCGTGTCTGGATTCGCTCGCCTCGGCCTTGGAAGCAAAGACCGGTGAGTTCTGGCCGATTATCAAGATCGGCCGTACGCATCTGCAAGACGCTACGCCAATTCGTCTCGGTCAGGAGTTCAGCGGTTACGCCACCCAGGCCCGGCTCAGTGCCTGGCGAGCTACGCAGGCGGTCCGGGCGCTGCGCGAACTACCCATCGGCGGGACGGCCGTCGGCACCGGCATCAACACGCATCGGCAATTCGGCCAGCGCGTGGCCGGACGCCTCAGCGGAATGACCGGCATTGAATTCGTCGAGGCTCGTAACCATTTCGAGGCTCAGGCCGCCAAGGACGCCGTCTGCGAGGCCGGCGGGTTGATCCGGACCATCGCCGTCTCGATGACCAAGATCGCCAACGACATCCGCTGGCTGGCCAGCGGGCCGCGCTGTGGTCTTGGCGAAATCACTCTGCCGGCCACCCAGCCCGGCTCCAGCATCATGCCCGGCAAGGTCAACCCGGTCATGTGCGAGATGCTCATCCAGGTCTGCACCCAAGTCATTGCCCACGACGCCGCCCTTACCCTGGCCTGTCGCGACAGCATACTCGAACTCAATGTGATGATGCCGCTCATGGCTCACAATCTTTTGGAATCCATACGCCTGCTGACCAATGCCGTCGAGGTTTTTACCAAGCGCTGCGTAACGGGTATCAAGGCCAACACGGCCCGCTGCGCGCAGATGATCGAGCAGTCACTGGCCATGTGTACGGCCCTGGCTCCCGTCATCGGCTACGACGCGGCGGCGGCTATCGCCAAAGAAGCTTATGCCACCGGACGATCCGTCCGTGAGGTAGCGATGGCCAAAAACGTGCTTCCGCCAGAGCGGTTGAACCAAATTCTCAAACCATCGGCCATGACCGAGCCAGGCAAATAAAAGCGGGGAATGAATGCAATATCGGGGATTACGTAACCACTCGACTCGAACCTGGGTATGCGGCATCGCCACGTTGCTAATGACCTGCGCCTGGATCGAAGGGGCGGCTTTTCTCGCCGGCCATGTGAAAACGACCAACTCCGCCCGTGCGTTGGGACTGCTTTTTACCGCCAACATACCCCCCCATCGTTCCGAATCGTCAGCCAACCGGTCAATGATTCCCGGGATGATTGTAGCGCATCCGCATACCGATCCGAACGAGCAGGTGGCGCCAAGCACCCGCGAAGAACAACAGACCCAAATCCTATTCGTCGAGGGTACCGTGTTTGTCTGGGAAAACGCGATGTACGGCATCGGCGGTCTACTCACCCTGACCGGGCTTTTTTCGTTTCGCGGCCGCCTGGGGCGTCCCCTGCATCTGGCGGCCGGTGTTATCATTATCCTAAGTACCGCGGTCTCGCTGATAGCCATGATTCTATTGACTGATCCGCAACGAGGCGGACTTCAACCCTTATCCATTTGGAATTATCTGCTGGTGGGTATCTCCCAATCGGTATACGGCATAATCTTGCTCGCCGTGTTTTGGCGAAGGGATGGAGACGGTTGCCTCGAGCGGCCGTTTGACGCACAATAATAGTGGCGACATTTCCTGTTTGCGTAATGTTTATGCCAACACCGGAGACGTAGACGATGTCCATTTTTCATAACGCGCTGGCCGTCACCATCTTTTCTCTTTGTTCACTCTATATTGGCTACAAGCTCTTCGGAACATTCCTGGCCCGGAAAGTCTTCGGTTTCGACGACACGCGCACCACGCCGGCCAACGAGTTCAAGGATGGCATTGATTTCGTGCCGACGCACCCGGGTATTTTATTCGGGCATCACTTCGCCTCGATCGCCGGGCTGGGACCGATCATCGGGCCGGCCATCGCGGTTTACTGGGGGTGGGTGCCGGCCCTGTTGTGGGTACTGCTCGGGTCCGTGCTGATCGGCGGGGTGCATGACATGGCCGCCCTGTTCGCCTCCATCCGGCACAAGGCCCATACCATTGGTGACCTGACCAACGAAATCATCGGCCCGCGGGCCCGCCTGCTGTTTCTGGTAATCATATTCTTCCTGCTGGCGTTGGCTATGGGCGTTTTCGCCCTGAACATGGCGAATCTGTTTACGGACCTCTCTCCACAGGCGGTCGTGCCGACTTTCGCGCTGATTTTTATCGCCATGCTGATCGGCACGCTAGTCTACAAGGCCAACTGGCGGATCGGGAGAGTCACGGTGGTCGGCGTGGGGCTGATGATCTTAACGACATATCTGGGACTGTGGCTTCCCGTACCGCTCTACCGGGTCTTTCTTAGCAAGGACGAGGTGAAAGCCGCCATCGCCACCTCCGACGATCCGGAATTCCCCTCAACCTACGGCGTGCGGGGGACGCGGGCGGGGGCGGTGCTGAAATATTTTGACAAGAAGGCGGCTGCGGACCCGTCCCTGCGGCACCTGGCCGACGACATCGCCCAGGCCCGCGATCGCAGTCAGGACACCTGGTCTTACGCGCTGCTGCTTTATGCTTTCATTGCCTCGGTCCTGCCGGTTTGGTTTCTGTTGCAGCCGCGGGACTATATCAACAGTTTTCAGTTGTATATCGGATTAGTGCTGCTGGTTCTGGGTATTCTCATTTGGCGACCGATGATCGAAACGCCGGCGTTCCGGCCGCTGGCCTCCGCCGCGAACGATAACGCTCCCGGCGTTTTGCCGTTTTTGTTCATTACCATCGCCTGCGGGGCGGTCAGCGGATTTCATAATCTGGTATCCAGTGGTACAACCGCACGGCAAATTCGCCGCGAGTCCGATGCCCAGCGTATCGGCTACGGGGCCATGCTGACCGAAGGGTTGCTGGCGGTGCTGGTTATCCTGGCCTGTACGGCCGGGTTATCCAAGGGAGAATATCAGACCCAGTACGGCCACTGGGCAGGGCTGGGCGACCGGGCGCTGGGGGCCTTCCTGCTCGGATCCAGCCAGGTGATCGCCCGGCCGTTCCTGTGGATGTTCGATCCGAGCCGTCATGCGGCCGTCACTACGTTTTGTTTGAATTTTGTCGCCGTCGTGGTGGTCAGTTTCGCGATGACCACGCTGGATTCAGGCACCCGGTTGCTGCGCTACAATGCCGAGGAGATCGCTCGCCTGGCGAATATGCAGTGGTTGGGCAGGAACCGCTACGCCAGCAGTTTCGTGGCCGTCGTGGCCATCGGGTATTTCGCCCTGATGAAGATCGACGGCAAGTCCGCCGGCCTGGTCTTGTGGCAACTGTTCGGCACGAGCAATCAATTGCTGGCCGCCCTCGGCTTGCTGGTCGCGTCCATTTATCTCTATAAGCTTCGCCGGCCGGTGATTTATACCCTGCTGCCCATGCTGGTCATGATGATCACCGTCTCCTGGTCGATGACCATCAAGCTCGGCGATTATTACCGGGCATGGCGGGCCAGCGGCGATCATGCCAGCCTGTC
>CAZXSA010000145.1:0-12795 GCA_964642815.1 uncultured Planctomycetales bacterium
GATTTGGTCTTGCTCAGCGTGCATTGGTTCGACGGCCGGGCCCTGCACGAGCAGGCCCACTGGGACGGCCTCGATATAGGCGCGGGGACTCTGGCTTATTTGAAAACGGTGTTGGAGGCGGTGAAATTCGTCGGCGAGTTGGCCGCCGACGGCCGCCGGCCTTTCGATGTGCTCGGTCACCTCGATCTGGTCAAGCGCTATACCCAGCGATATTTCGGATCGTACGACATCCAGGCCCATGCCGAGCTTGTTGATGAAATTCTGCGCGGTTGCCTGGCGGTCGGTCTGGTGCCGGAACTCAACATGAGCAGTTGCCGGCAGCAGTTACCTGAACCCATGCCCGCTGGCTGGGTAATCCGCCGCTACGCCGAGCTTGGCGGCCGGGCCATGAGCATCGGTAGCGATGCCCATCAGAGCGAATACGTCGGCGTCGGCGTTGCCGAAGGGGCGGCCCTGCTCAAAAGTCAGGGCATCACCCACCAGGCCGTCTTCAAGAATCGCGAGCGACTGGAAGAACCGCTTTGATATGTTGATTTTCCTGCGATTGCTGTATTGACGCACGCCCTTGCATCCGGCCGCTGTTTGGCGAGAATGGTGGGGGTCCGCAAGGATTGTTCCTCCGATAACCCCAAGGGAGCGATGGTCCCATGCCTTATGTCCGAACATTCGTCCGCCGTGTCTTGTGTGTTGTCCCTCTCCTGGTCGCCTGCTGCGCAGGATGCAGCGATATCAACTGGGAGCAGGACTACAACAAAGGCCTTCAACGGGCGGTCCAGCAACAAAGGCGGGTGTTGGTACAGTTTTATTCGCCAATGTGCCCCGAATGCCGAAAAATGGAAAAAGAAGTCCTGTCGGACCCGGACGTGCAACGAGTTATAGCCCGCTATCTGCCCATTCGCGTGGACATCATGTTCAACCGCAAGCTGGCCGAGCAGATGAACGTCGTCCTGACTCCCACCTTTGTGGTGATGCGGCCGGAGATGGCCGGCATGAATATCGTCGCCACCCGTAGCGGATTCAGTGAAAAGGAAGATTTCCGCCTGTTTCTGATCAAGAACGCCCTTTATTGATTGTTCTACGCCTCTCTCATGATGTTCGACAATTCGCGGATGGGAACTTCCATTTCCACCGCCCCGACGGAGACGACGGCCAACTGCTTGTGCAGGAGCATACGCACGATTCGCCCCTCCCGATCGAAGCGTTTGACGTGTACGGGGTCGCCCGGTTTAAGTTGCAAGATGGTTTCCAGCCACCGATCGAAATCCTGCTGCTTGCGGCGCAGCTCGGCCAGTTCCTGCGCGGCGGCGGCCTTTTCGCGCTCGGCGTCGGCCTTGGCGGTCTCGGCCTCGCTTCGGGCCCGCTCGGCCTGGCGACGGGAGAGCAGGGTGCCGCGGATGGCCCGGGTGAGTTGCTCGTGGGCGCTGCTCAGGTGGCCGCGGGCGGCCTGGATGATCGTCGGCGGGAGGCCCAGACGCTGGGCGATGTTGATCGCATTGCTGTTGCCCGGTTCGCCGATCAGCAGCCGGTAGGTCGGACGCAAGGTCTCCACGTCGAATTCCACGCAGGCGTTTTCCGCCCGCGCCTCGGTATAGGCCAGACTCTTGAGCACGCCGAGGTGCGTCGTGATCAACGACGGGCAGCGGCGTTTAAGCAGTTCCTCGACAATCGCCCGCCCGATGGCCGCCCCCTCATCCGGATCGGTGCCCGCGCCCAGTTCGTCGATGAGCACGAGTCGCCCGGGCTGGGCGTGTTTGAGGATGACCATCAGCCGGGCGAGGTGGGCGCTGAACGTACTTAACGACTGCTGCAGGCTCTGCTCGTCACCGATATCGACCAGGATATCCTTGTAGATCGGCACGGTGCTACCCTCGGCGGCCGCGATCGGCAAACCCGCCTGGGCCATCGCGCAAGCCATGGCTACCGTCTTGAGCGTCACGGTCTTTCCGCCTGTATTCGGGCCGGTGACGACCAGTACGTCGAAATCGTCTCCGAGGCGGATATCGATAGGCACGACCTCGAAGGATTCGCCGCGCAACTCGGACTCTTTACTCATTTCTATCAGCAAAGGGTGGCGTGCGTGACGCAATTGCAGCCGCCCGTCGGCGGAGATTAGCGGACAGCTCAAACCATAGGCCCGGGCGAAGCGGACCTTGGCCACGATCAGATCGACCACGGCCAGCAGTTGCAGGGTATGGAGAATCTCTTTCTGGTTAAGGTGAACCTGGTGGGTAAGGTTCCAGAGCAGACGGCTGATTTCCGCCTGCTCGTCGACTTTGAGGTCGATGATCCGGTTGTTGAGCTGAACGGCCTCGGCCGGTTCGACGAACAGGGTGGCCCCGGAGTCGCTGGTGCGGTGGATGATGCCGGGCACGCGCCCGCGATATTCGGCGGCCAGGGGGAGCACGAGCCGGTCGTCGTGAAAAGTCGCCTGCGGATAACGCAGCCAGCGGGTGATATTCCGCTCGCGCAGCAGGCGGTCGATGGTGTGGTTGATGTTGAGCCGGGCGTTGGCGATTTCCAGACGCACGGCCCGCAGCTTGGCGCTGGCGTCGTCGCGGATTTCGCCGGATGTATCGATCACCCGCCGGATCGCGTCGGCCAGTACCTTGAAATCGCCGATCGGCGCGCAAAGCTCCTTGAGTCGGGGCGTGCTCTCATCGAGTCGGGCGACCCATTTAACGATCTCGTGGGTCGCGGCGAAGGTGTCGGCCATCTGCAGAAAATCGTCCGGCTCGGGGCAGTGGGGGGGGACGGCCGCCGTGACCAACTCGCGCAGGTCGCGTACCCCGCCGAACGGCGGCAGGCCGATACGGGCGGAGACCTCGATCATTTCATGTACCTGCCCGTGCCATTGCCGGATCAGGCCGGGCTGGTCGACCGGCTTGATCTTGTCGGCCATCCAGCGGCCGAGGCTGCAATTCGCATGACCGGCCAATATCTGCCGGATGCGGGCGAACTCGATCTTGTCCAACGTATGCGCATCCATGTAGGGCATCTTATCCAAACCGGCCTCCGGAAGTAATGGCCTATCGTCGGAGGAAAGAGAGACGGAGGGCTGGTCGGGTGACCCATGTCCTCAGACATGGGGTCGAGAGGAGGCGATTTAGAAGTTGTCCGCGATGGATCATCGTGTTCCCCACGTTTGAAAACGTGCATGGTCCGCCCGCCGCCCACTTGACATTCCATGAGTGTCTCTATAGTCTACTAAATTAGTAGACTAAAACGAGCGGCTATTGCCCATGTGGTGACAAAATGCCTTCCGGCTACCTTAACAGGGAGAGATAAGATGCGAAAAGAAAAATCAGGAAACAGGAAGTGGAATCTTCGCCCCGTGATCGTCATCGTACTGCTCCTGGCCTTCGGGCGTTGTGATTCCAGTATCCCGGCAGGTAACGGTGATTTCACGTTCACCTCATACCCTAAGGAAGGGGACACAACCAAGTATGGTACGCCTCTTTCCATTGACAATACCGCACGCTTCATCGAGTACTACAATCAATATGAACTGACCTCGGACCAGGATGCCGTCAAAAAGGAGGCCTTGACCGCCCTGGTGGCCCCCTGCTGTGACGATAATACGATGTATACGTGCTGTTGTCCCTGCAATCTGGCCAAGAGCGTGTGGGGCCTTTCCGCCCATTTGATCGTGGACAAGGATTATGATGCGTCGGCGGTGCGGGAGGCGGCCCTGCAATGGTTGCGTTTTATCAGGCCTGATTACTACAAAGTTCAGGAGCTGATAGCGGCGGGACTGGATCCCCGCGCCTTCGGATTGACTCCCGTCAATTCATGTTATGACGGAATGTGCGAGCTTCCGTTTTCCCAGGGCGGGTGTGGGGGTATGAATGAACTCAAACTCAATTGACGACCGGCTCCCGGCCAGGTGACCATGTCTTCAGGCGTGGGGGAGCGATGAAGTGTACTGGTGGGAGAATCCCTTCTCGCACCCACGCAACGGGGAATCCTGTCTCCCTAACGCGGGATGGGAATCCCGATGCAGGGTTGTCGAGATAGAAATCGCGACAGAGCGATCACGAAAGCATTATCTCCGTGCCTCCGTACCTCCGTGTCTCCGTGGTGAATCCTCAGTTCTCGTCGCCGGGATCGAGGACGGCCATGAAGGCTTCCTGCGGGATGGTCACCTGGCCGACCATCTTCATGCGTTTCTTGCCTTCTTTTTGTTTTTCAAGCAGTTTGCGTTTACGGGTCACGTCGCCGCCGTAGCATTTGGCGGTGACGTTCTTGCGCAGGGGCTTGATGCTCTCGCGGGCGATGATTCGGTTGCCAATGGCCGCCTGCAGCGGAATCTCGAACAGATGGCGGGAAATCTCTTTCTTGAGCCGGTGGATCAGGGAACGGCCTCGGCGATCGGCCTTGTCACGGTGGACGATGATGGAAAGGGCGTCGACGGCTACGCCGTTGACCAGAATATCCAGCTTGCACAAATCGCCGGCCTCATAGCCGACCAGCTCGTAATCCATCGTGCCATAACCGCGGGTGGCGGCCTTGAGCCGGTCGTAGAAATCGTAAATGATCTCCGCCAGCGGGAAGCGGTAGGTGAGCATTACCCGCTGGGGCGAGAGATACTCGGTTTTCTTGTAGAGACCGCGCCGCTCCTCGGCGATTTTCATGATCGCCCCGATCCCGTCGGCGGGCAGGATCAGCCCGGCGTTGATCATCGGCTCGCGGATTTCCTCGACGACGGACATGTCGGGCAACTCGCTGGGCGAATCGATTTCGATGACCTCGCCGCCTTTTTTGAGTACCTGGTAACTGACCGTGGGCGCGGTCTGGACCACGTCGATATCGCCTTCGCGTTCGAGCCGCTCCTGAATGATCTTCATGTGCAGCAGGCCGAGAAACCCGCAACGAAAGCCGAACCCCAGCGCGTTACTATGCACCGGCTCGAAGGAAAACGAGCTGTCGTTGAGCCAAAGCCGTTCGAGGGCCTCGCGTAGAGCGGGCGATTCGGTCATCGGGCCGGGATAAAAATCGCAGAAGACCATGCGTTGCGGCGGATGGTAGCCGGGCAGCGGCGTGGGCGTGCGGCGGCTGTCGAGGGTGATGGTGTCGCCGATATTCACGTCGTGCAGGGTCTTGATGCCGGCTACCATGTAGCCGACCTCGCCGGCGGCCAGAAAATCGACGATCCGCGGCTTGGGACTGAACTTGCCGACCTCCGTGACGTTATACGTGCGGCCGGCGGCCATCAGCAAGACTTTTTCGCCGCGACGGATCGCCCCCTCCGTCAACCGCAGATGGCAGATCACCCCTCGATGTACGTCCATCTTGGCGTCATAGACCAGGGCCTTCAGCGGCGCTTCCGGGTCGCCGGTCGGCGCGGGGATTTTCGTGACGATCGCCTGGAACAGTTGATCCAACCCGAGGCCGGTCTTGGCCGAGGTGAAGATCGCCTGCTCGGCGGGGATGCCGAGTACGTGTTCGAGTTCGAGGGCGACGTCCTCCGGCCGGGCGTGGGGCAGGTCGATTTTATTGATGACCGGGATGATTTCGAGGTTATGCTCGAGGGCGAGATAGGCGTTGGCCACTGTTTGGGCCTGCACGCCCTGCGAGGCGTCAACCAGCAGGAGCACCCCCTCGCAGGCCGCCAGGGCCCGCGAAACCTCGTAGTGAAAATCCACGTGGCCGGGCGTATCGATCAGGTTGAACATATAGGTCTGCCCGTCGGCCGGGTTGGCGTAAAACACCGTGGCCCGGTTGGCCTTGATGGTGATGCCCATCTCCCGCTCGAGGTCCATGTCGTCGAGGAACTGGGCGCGCATCTCCCGCGAGGGCACGGCCTCGGTGGCGACCAGAATCCGGTCGGCCAGAGTGCTCTTGCCGTGGTCGATGTGGGCGATAATGCTGAAATTGCGGATCAACCGCCGGTCAAACATACGCGTATGCTCCCTTACGCTCGTGGTGAATCCATCAATGTATCCGGATTCGCCGCATTTTGAAAGAGCCGGACAAGAATAAAGCAATTCCCGCAATTCCCAGGTATCGCCGGGAATGGCTACCAGCCCGCGGCGCAAGCAAGGGTACCAGCCCGAAGCGCCAGCAAGGGCCGACCTCTCGACGTCGAGTGCCTCATCGTCGCGCAAAACCAATTCTCGGACACAAGTAACCCCGTCAGCCCGAAGCAGTATACCCGCTCGCCACGGCGGAGCCCCGCGGAGCCGGGCCTGGACGGGTCTGCCTCACCGTGGCGGGTTAGCAAGGGACGAACACGGACAGAGCGACAAAGCGAATGGGGGAGGAGAGAAGCAACGCTTTGTCCAGGGAGGCATATTCCCGATCACTGAAAACTGACCGCTGAATACTCATTGCTCATTATTCTGTTTTCTTGAGTTGATTAACGATCGCCTGCAGGCTATTGATATAGCTCATTTCTCTCTCGTTCGCGGCTCCCTGGCCTTTGACGGCGAAAGGCCCCCGCAGTTCCACCGGAATCGCGTACAATAGTTGCGTGGCGGCGTCGATGCTCCCGATGGTTTTTTCAAGTCGCGCGATGGCCTCGGCGCTTTCTTCCGGTGAACTTGTGGCCTGTAAGGCGCGGTCGATGATGGGCTTGGCCGCGAGGCCTTCGTAGATCGCGGGAACCTCAACCCGTGCGAACCGCCATAGATAACGTTGCTGCTCGATCCGCGATCGATGGCTATCATTACTCGCCCGCAACGCCTGATCGAGCTGGGCCTCGATCCGATTCAAGTGTTCCTCGTTGACCAGTTGTTTCAGGGCCGAGGCATGGTCCTGCAAGCCGCTCTGACTGGGGGGCAAAAAACGGAGGTCCACGAAGCCGTCGTAAGGACACGTATCCATGGCCGTCGCGCAAAACTCGAACAGCAGATCAAAGTACCGTTCCATTGCCGAACCGGCCGAGCCGTACACGGCCGAGCAGTATTCGCTAATGTCTCCGGAAGCGCCCTCTCCGCGCCACAGTGCCCGACCCAGTATGAATGTATTCGGGCCGTATGCCACCCGGTCGTATGCCTGAAAAGACAGCGAGGCGATCCCGTCGATGCCCTGCGCTTTATAGACCTTCACGTCTTCGCCGATAATCCTATGCAACGGCATGGGCAGGCAACGGAACAGAATCATGTCGTGATAGTATTCGAACACCTCCGGCTCGCGGGGTACGGCCTTCACCAGGCCCTTCAGACATTCGAGATACCATTGGTTCGCATGGCACGCCCCCATCGGTTTGAGGTAACTCCGTTCCCTCGGCGCGAACATGAGCCGGACACCGCGATTGCCGATAACCTTCTCCGGCGGTTTGATGCTCGTGTGATAGGCGCAGTGCGCCAGCATTACGTTGTCTAATCCCAGTCGATCGCTCAGACGGTTCAGAATGAGCAATGATTGATCCGATTCCGAGTATACCTTGCACTTCGGGCAGGCGCACCAGCCGCCTTCAAACAGGTCGTCCGGCCAGAAATGCAGCGTTTCCAGTGAGGAGAATTCCTTTCCAAGGGGATCGAGGTAGCGAGCGCGTATGTTTTTCGCCATGATGTCCACGGCCTCATCGCTGGAAGGACACATGTTGAGATTCGCCGTCCGTTTGCCGTTGTCCATGCGGAAATAGTCAGGATGCGTGTCGAACAGATCGCGCGGCAAAAAGGACGGCAGCAAATGCCCGCCGAACTCGAACCCCATCTCGCGTTCCGCCAGGGCCCTGCCCAGCCGGGAGCGCAGCTCGACCTGAAGATCCGTGGCATGCATGAACAGATAGTTGAACCGGTTCTTGGCCAGGAAATCGACCCGTTCCAGGACACTCAGGTCGCCGGGATCATAAATAACATAGACCATTCCGCGCCGCCGGACGGCCGGTTCCGAACGGGTTTCCTCGAAGGCGTCGATCGATGAAATGCGCGGTACGATCTCGTACTCTTCGCCGGGCAGCGGCCAGCGACACCCCAGGGCCTCCAGCCATGCGTACGCGCCGTACAGGCACCCCCGCGAACTGCCTCCGAGGATGTGAATTCGCCCACCGTCTTTTTTAAGTTGAAATCCGTCCTGGCCCAGGTCGTTCGAAATCCCTAGCTCAATGCGTGCCTTCCCTGCCGCGGAGGGATCATGAGTGATCACCCACGTGTCCGCCGTCATTTGTTGCAGGTATTTGGCGATCTCCTTTGCCGCCAGATGGGTAGCCGGCCCGCTCGTCACTGGGACCAGGATTTCGTGGCCCGCTCCCGCCGCCTTCTCTCCCGCAACCGTTTCAGGAGATTGACCCCAAATGGTCACCCAAAATGAAACCGCCATGACGATGCTTTGGAAGCGATGCGAAATCACCTCTCGTGATCCTCCGTTTTCCAACCGGGCCAATAGAGTTTCATGGTTATTCCAACTTTTATGTCAGCATATCATGCACGGTCCAATGTGCAAAGATAAACCGGAACGGTTTGCGATTGTTAGGTGTCGCGGTGAATGGCTACCAGCCCGAAGCGCTAGCGAGGGATTCGCCCCGCAAGGGGCGACGGATCACCAGCCCGACGCAGTTTACCTCGCTCGCCACGGCGGAGCCCAGCGAAGCCGGGCCGTGGCGTGCTAACAAGGGACAAACACGGACAAAGCGGCGTAAGGGATATGCGGGGGAGTGGTCAACCGTCTGTCTTGTGCATGACAAACGTGGCAATGTATCCTAAGTCCACGGCCAGTCTCCGCGCGTCGGCGAAACCGGCGCGGATGAATAGCGGCGGGAGTTTCCCATCGATGTTCTCGGCGATCTCGGGTTGGTTAAACAGCCATTGTCCACTCCGGGCGCAGAGCCGCCCGAATCCGTTTGTAGGCACGTCCACGTCGACAAGTACAAAACGACCACCGTCCTTGAGCACCCGATGGATTTCCCGCAGAGCGGTCAGCTTGTCCTCGATATTCAGGTGGTGAAAGAACATGGTGCTGATGGCTTTTTGGAAGACGGCATCGGGATATGGCAGTTTTTCGGCGATGCCAACATCGAAGCGGAGCGGGCGGTTGCGGATCTTTCTTCGGGCGCGGGCAATCATGGCCGGCGCGGCGTCCAGGCCGATAGCCAGCCCCCCGCGCGCGGCATCCAGCTTCTCGGCGACGACCAGCGTCGCTCGTCCGGTGGCACAGCCGACATCCAACACGCAATCGCTCGAGCAGGGATCCAGTTGCTCGACCGCGCGGAGGTTGATGTGCCGCTCGCGCCAGAACAGCATGGGCGGTGAAAGCCAGTCATATAATCCGGCGGCGTGCTCAAGGACGATGCCCCGCGTGGGCGGAGCGACGGGCGGATCTGGGACGGGGTCAATCATGGGCGAGCCTCCGATCTTCCATGATCCGCCCGTCCAGCAGATGTATCGTGCGGCCAAACCGTTCGGCTATGCGCGGATCATGGGTGGCCACCATCACCACGTTTCCATCCAGGCGATTCAGTTGCTCCACCAGCCCGATCAGGCGGTCGGCCTGCGTGCTGTCCAGGGCGCTGGTCGGCTCATCCATGAAAACCACACGGGGCCGATGAGCAACGGCGCGCAGGGCGGCGATACGCTGCTGTTGGCCGATGGATAGTTCCTCCGGATAGGCCTCGGCGCGATTTTCCAGGTCGGCCAGTTGCAGTAACTCCCGCACGCGCTCAAGCCGCTGTTTTCGTCCGACATTATTGATGGCCAGAGGTAGTTCCACATTTTGCCGGACGTTCAGGGAGGGCAAGAGGTTGAGGATCTGGAAGACAAATCCGACATGAACCCGCCGCAATGCCGCCAGCCGCCCTTGCGATAGCTGATCGATCGCTTGACCCAGTAATTGGATATGACCGTGGCTGGGGCGGTCCAACCCAGCCGCGAGATTCAGCAACGTGGTCTTGCCGCTGCCCGAGGCGCCCAGAACGACGACCCTTTCACCTTGTTCGATACGCAGAGTTACTCCACCGACGGCCGCCCTTTGCGTGGAACCGCCGCCATAAATGCGATGAACATCGTTGAGTTCCAACGCGATCATAGCGAGCGTAAGGCCTCCACCACGCTGATTCGGCCGGCGCGTAGTGCCGGCGGCAGACTCGCCAGTAGACCACAAGCCAGGGCGGTCACCGCCGGTAGCAGCAACCGGGCCAGATCGACACGCGGATAAATCACCCCCGAGGCGATGAAATGCGGGTTCGCGCTGGTCCAGGCGGCCAGATTTAACCCCCATTGTCCCCACAACGCCGCGCCGATCCAGCCGAGGCCAACCCCCAGGGCGGCGGCGACACTGACCAGAGCGAGGGTCTCGGCTAGAACGAGGGCGGCCAATTCGCCGGGGCGAATACCCATCGCCTTGAGAATGCCGAACTCGTGCGTCCTCTCGCTCACCGATAAAAATACGGTATTGGACACCGCGAAGGCCAGCACCAACAGCGTCAGAGCCAGCACGATATTCATGGACACATGGTTCAGGGAGATGAGCTGGACCAATTCAGGCAAGGCCTGTCGCCAGGTCTGCACCTGAGCGTTGACCGGCAGCAGGCAACGGAGTTGATCGGCGGCCATTTCCGCGTCGGCGGGAGAATTCAGAAAAAGGGTTAGTTCGTCCGCCGGGCCGGGCACATTCTCGTATCGAGCATAAATCAGCCGAACGTCCAGGGCCTCGATACCGGTTTCAAATACACCGCTGACGCGCAACTGCAGCGGTGACCCCGCCAATGGCCGGAAGATCACTTCGTCGCCCACGTGGGCGCAGAGCCGAGCGGCCAGCGCCGATCCAAGCACGAGAGTGTTCTCCTCGGGAAGATAACTCCCCGCGGTAAGCTTTTGAGGAACGACCGATTCGGATTGCTCTCGGTTACGTTGCACGCCTTCGAGAAGGGCGGTGACCTGTTTTGACCCACGATCCAAAACACCCTCGTGCCGCTTACGCCATAACGCCATGTGGAGATAGGGCAATTGTTCGATTCGCTGAAGGGCTTGCCGGTCCACTTGTTGGTCGGGTGGCCAGGCGGCGTGGACATGACCGGTATGGATAGCCACGGAATTGCGGATCATGGCGTCGCCGACCCCGATCATGATGGCCCCGAGCACCACCATGGCCGCCACGGCAAAGGCCACGCCGGCAAAGGTGATGGCCGACCGGCGAGCGCGACGCCGGAGGGATCCGAGGATCATGGACCCGGCGAGGTTATGCATCATCCCGCCTCTCGCCTTCCGCGCATTTCCGCGAGGGGTAATCCGAGTAACCGACACATTAGGCCCTGTACCGCGGCGCGCTGCCCGATATTTAACGTAATACCCAATTCTTTCAGCGCCTCAAAGGCTCGATGGAAGCGTTGCTCGGCCAGGTCCAGGGCCTGGGCACAGGCCCCGGGGAATCGCTCCCAGGCCGTCCAGGCGACGATATCCTGGTGACCCAGTCGCTCGCGGAGTTCTTCTCCATCTGTATCGCCGTGTACGATGGAAAGCAACAGGTTGTGTCGTCCAGCGCGCACGTCCTCGGGCATGTCCTTGATATCGTCAAGAATCTGGCAAGCTAACCCGAATTGCACGGTGGCTTCCCAGGCGGACTGCGTCCGCCGAGGATCCGGATGTTCGATTTCGATGGGCAGGGCCAGCGGAGCGGCGAACAGATCGCCCGTCTTACGCTTGTGAATGTCGTTGAGGATTTTATTGACTGGGAGAATCGGGACAGGACGTTGCTCTTCTTCCGATTCCTGTCGGGCACTGGGGAGAAGTGCCGCCAGACTCACTCGCCCGACGCGCTGCGGCAGATCATCATCGTTGAACCCACCAACCACGAATTCGGTAACTACCCGGTCGGCCAGAAGAAGGGTCAAAACGGACCGCATCCGCCGGCCTTGGCCGGGAAAGCGGAATGCGAAGATTTCCTTATATTCGTCGTCGAGAATATTGTCACAGGCGGTGACCCACGCGCGCATACCCTGATTAACCATTGCGTACAAGGGTAGGCGCGGACTATCACCTACCAGGCAACGGGTGATCGTCAGGAAATAAGTGCTGAAGAAATTACGTTCGATGCACAGCAATGACGAAGATGGAGGCGCGATGGGGCAAGGCGCGCCGGCGATCCTGCGCGCCAACTCATGAAACGTTTGAATGGTCGAACGCTGCAAGGCAAACATCTCTCGAAAGACCACTTGGTCCAGCAATAATTCATCGAGCACATCATGAGTCATCATGGATGTTGATCCCTCTTTTGTTGAACGGCTTACAGAAACCACCGTATGGAACGGCATGAGTGGGATAACCCAGGTCAAGTGGGGGATGGCGTGTTGTACACTTGCCGCCTGGCGACCCAACCGGAGAGTTGCAACACAATACAAGATCGCAAGGGTGATCGATCTTTGAGTATATCAACTTCGAGATGCCCTCTTTTACGGTGTTTTCAGGCAAACCTATGCATCCAACCGCCGGATATTCAATAAGGATGCCTTGTTATCTTAGGCGTTGATTATGGGCGGGACCAATTGACGAATTTTCGACGATTCGTATTGTTTTTTGGGGGGGGCCACCATCCCGATTTCTCTCGCTGTTGCGTTTTCGCGATCACGGCCACCTGCTCCTTACCTCCCCGACCCCACGGGCCACGCAACCTTTGGTGACTATGCCACCTCTCCTTCCCTCCGTCGCTCTGTCCGTATCCGTCTCTTGCTTGCGCGCCTCGGCAGAGAAACTCCTTCGGGCTGGTGATCCGTCGCCCCTTGCGGGGCGAGACCCTCGCTAGCGCTTCGGGCTGGTATCCCTTGCTGGCCCGCCACGGCCCGGCTTCGCTGGGCTCCGCCGTGGCGAGCGAGGTAAACTGCTTCGGGCTGGCTTTTGCCCCCGTCGGCGGGGGGGCGTATTA
>CAZXSA010000146.1:0-12611 GCA_964642815.1 uncultured Planctomycetales bacterium
GTAATCGTGGCGGTTCCGTCCTTGCCGGCGACGGTCAGCACCGTTTCGGCGGTCAAGGCCGAGGTGACGTTGGTGATGGAGGTGCCGGCCGAGGTGGCCCGCGTGGCCGCCTTCGTCACGTTGACCGTCAGAGAGGTATGGGTTTGGCTGGGATTACGGCTGTAAATCCGGACATCTTTCAGATCGGCGGCATCGGCCGCGGTCAGAGTGGCCGCGATCTGATTCGCTCCGCCGAAAAGATTCTTGCCGTTGAAGGTCGTCGTGCCGAGAATTCGATCGATCGAGGCGATGGCGGAGTCAACCTGCGCCTGGTTCGCGGCCTTTTCCGAGGCGGAAAGGGTATCACCGATGGACGCCAGGCTCAGTTCCTCGATATCCGCGAGCAGCGAACTGACTTCAGCCAAGGCCCCGTCGGCCACGTTGAGCATGGATTGGGTTCGCTGGTTGTTATCCAGGGCCGCCTGTACGGAGGATAATTCCGATTCCAGGGTCTTGACGGCGATCAGGCCGGCCGGATCGTCCGCGGCCCGGTTGATCCGTAGCCCCGTGGATAATCGAGCCAATGTCGTGGACCGCTGAAACTCGAGTTGCTGCATCGTGTTGAGCAACCGGTACAGGTTGGTATTGTCCTGGATTCTGAGCGACATCGGTTATCCCCAGAGTTATGATCGCATCCGACGATCCTCGAAAAGGTATGATATAACTGTCGTCAGCCCAAATGATTTTTGAATTTTGCTCGTGGGGTCAACCTAATTTCCTGGTGGGCAACAACTTGCGCGTCAAGCTTTTATTCGCCATTCAAGGTCCGAATGGGTTCGCGATCGCCGCGAAAGAATCAAACGGATTTATGCGGACGTTATGCGGTATCGTCAGCCCGATGCGTCCGCGAGGGATTCCGCGTCGAGCGCGGCAAGACATAGGATAAGCGGTTGAGTTACCGATCAAACAGCTCTTGGTCAGCCGCCTTCAAAGCCGCCAAATGCTCCGCCAGGGTTTGGCGAGCGTCCTTGTAATCGTTCGGGAAGGCTCGTTCCAGTCGAAGCGCAACATCCTCGACATGACGGATGAAATTGTCCGTCAGCAAGCGCGCGTGCGGCATGGCCGCGATCGCGCAGTACCGGTCAAACAGCGGGTTCCAGTGCGATTGACGTTCGGCCAGAAGCATGCCCGGATACAATTCGACGAGTTCCTTGAGGACCTGCCGCTGAGCTTGTGTTTCGGCCAGATGCAGAATGGCCTGCCCGATCGAACGCCCCGGATCGTATTGCATTGGATGGCATGCATAATCCGCTCCGGTAAAGAGCGGAAGGCGGTTGATTTCGCTTTGTGGGCAGAGCGGATTCATCATGTACCCGTCGGCCGCCTTGTACAGATCGCGATCCCGCCCGATAACCGGGCCGAGGTGCATCGTGCCGTAGTTATCATTGACCGGGTAGTTGTCCCAGATGATCAGTGGGTGTCGAACGTGGTCGCGATAGGATTCGGCCGCCGCCCGGCTGATCAGGCCGTAGACGCATTGACCGGTCCAGAAGCAATAAACCTTTGGGTCCAGCTCCTCGGCCAGAACGGCCAGATAGGGACGCGCGTCGGCTTCGTTGCCGGTCCCCCAATAGTACGTGGGGCAGAAAATCAGCCGGGCCTGGGTATTGATGGCCCGCAGACGCCGGCATATCTCGTTGCACATGCGGGCCTGGCCGCGAGCGTCGATCCCTGAGCTGATGTCGTCCAGGCAAATGCTGAACCAATGGACTCCGAGATTGGCCATCCAGGCGTAATGTTGCCAGAGAAGGTCGAGATCCTCGTCGCGGCCGTACTGTAGCTTCCGCTCCGCGCCGAGGTTGGGATGCATCGCGAAACAGAACTCGATGTCGTGTGCCCGGCAGGCCTCGACGACCTGCTCGTAACGCCGTTTCTTGGCTTCCGGCAATGGTTCCCACCAGCGGTTGATACGGCCGCCACGCCAATCGGTGCTGGTTTCGATATCGAACATCGACAGATAGCAGTTCATCAGGAAATTCATTTTGTAACGGGCAAGAACCGGGATCTCCGCCAAATATTGCTCGGCCGTCCACATCCAGCCCTTGGTGCCGCGAATCTTGAAACCCGTCACCGGTTGGCCGGGACCGGCAGGGGCAGGAATCTCAACACGCTCCGTCGGTAATGTGATCGGGAAGTCCACCGCGGGGGCCGGGGGCACGAGGGGCGGCATATTGATTTCGCCTAGGACGACGCGGGCCACCATGAACCAGGGAGTACCACCGAACGCACCTTGCTCGGCCTGGTTTACAATGTCGAGCTTGTTTTGTCCCGCTTTGAGCAGACCGGCGGGAACGGCGTAGCTTTTCCAGGCGAAGCGGTCGGGAGCAAATTCATTCGGACCGGCGAAGATGCTTTGTCCGTTGATATGGATCGCGACCGGGCAGATCTCGGGGGCATCATCATCACGAGCCAGCAGGTGAATGAACACGGGTGTAACCGGCGTATCGGACAGCATGAATTCCATGCGCAGAACGGACGCGCGCTCCGTCGTTCGGGCAAAGATCTCGTTGACCCCCACGTGGCCGAAGTGTACAAAACCCCGGTTGCGTGCCGCCCCTCCGCCCTTGAAATCGATACCCCGCCATTGCCAGAGAAGAGGCTCCGCGGCCAGGCAGGTCGAGGCGGCGATCATTCCCACGATACTGACGCTTAACAGTCCGGATTTTGTTCGTTTGACGGCCACGGCTCTTCTCTCATTACAGGTGACGCTGCCCAACCGTTAAGGCACTTGGCTCCCGGAGCACATACCCCAGGATTATAGCGGCTTATGGCAAAACTGCTTGGCGATGGCTCAAGAAGGGGAATATAGGGACGTGACTGTACCCCGTGGTCCTCAATGTGCGCGGAAAGGCCAACTTCGGTCTCTTTGCGGCGGATGGAGAGTTTTACGCATGGGTTACATTCCCATCATGGGCATGGGAAGCATGCCGCTCCGTGGGCCGATGAGTTTGACTCCGACACCGACGCGATCGGTCTGCCCGTTCGCCCCGAGCAGCAGTTCGGTACGCACGATGCGGCCTTGTTGCATGACAATCTGGTTCATGCCCGGTTCGGGGCCGCGCTCGCCGGTGCTTAATCGAAAAGTGTACCGTTGCCCCATGGCCACCCCATACCCGATGGGCACGATCGCGTACAGGCCGTCTTCGCTGACATTCATGCACTCGGCGGGGACGGTTCGTGGTTCATGATCGGCCTCCATCAGATTGTCGATCAAGGCCGTCGGACAGCGTAGGCTGCGGCGGGGACACTGGCGTTTTTCCTCGTCGCGCAAGCCGATATGCCATCGGGAGGCAAAGAAATGCCCGCTAGCTTGGGCCTGATACCCCAGCGACGCCGGGCCTTTTCGTTCGGAAAAACCATGCTTGAAGGTAGGGGTGGAAATGGACATGTTGAACCTCCCTGTTTCACGAAAGGCAACCGTCCGGGCCGTGCTGTTATGCTATCCTTCCTCACGGCCGGGACGAATCATTCGTATCCAAGCCGTCGTGATCCCCATGTAAGCCGAATTCGGCCAGCCAGAAATGCAATTCACCCTCACCCAAACCTTTTTGTTTTGTCGCCGGTTCAACCCTCCGTGGTTGCCTGGCATTGGAGGCGGCCATTTGTGCATATACTGTTTTCAAAAAAACTTCCGGACCGATCTCCCGGCATCTTCGCCGCCTGGCCGCCAGCCGGATCTCTCGATCAGCACTTACAACCTCCAAGCGCCGGGGAGCACTGCATCGTTGAATTTCCTCGATAAGTAACTCGTCCGCGCTGCGCCCCGGCCCACTATACAAAACCTGAATACCGCAACTCCCAAGCTGACGGGCATAGCCGCTACGAGGCTCCGGCCCATCGAAAATGATGGTTACGGGTTTACCCGTCAAGACGGACCACCGCCCCAGCAATTCGCATAAGTGAAGCTGCCCCAGCGATTTATCTGGCCCCCATCTCGCGGCGCCACGCAGAAGATTGTATCCATCGATAAGAATCGGCATAACGGGCAACTTTTTCTATCCACCTAAAATATACCCCAAAAATGGCCTAATTCAAAATTAAAAAGAGCGTTTTTTGCCCTTTTCTACATCAGGAATTATGATTTTTCCGGACTCTTGGATGATAAAAAGTAACTATTCAATCTATTTATATAAACAAAGGATTCAAAATATCTTGCATTAGTGACATTATTCGCATTGTTTTTACTCGCTTCAAGGTCTCTTTTTGTCAATTATTCTAGGCTCATTTTATAATCATAAATCCTTTTGCCAGAGACACATAGAGACTCCTCCGGTTTTTTTGATTATTAGGGTGTTTGCCTGTTGACAGGGCGATTGGACCGGGATTAGAATCTTTAGATGGTTACGGTGGAGGTTTTTCATTCGGCGATAAGGTACAGACTCGCCGGCCGTTTTTATCAATGATATATTCTGTGACTTATTGGTCACGCGCCATTATTGATTCGTTTTCATAATGCCCGAGAGTTTTCATTCTGCCCGTAGCCAACCTGACAAGGTTTCCTTGGTGTTTTTTGGCGCTATTTGAGCACCTGGGAAGCACGAGATTGTGATAAGAGAGTAGGGAGTAATTCTTTATCTGGCGCAAGGTTTTTGTGTTGGATAGGGATTATGTGTTGTTTCCGGTGTCGTTGACTGCCAAGTGGGCGACGGCTCCGGGGGTTTTGCTGCTTATTCGGTCGTCCGTTTGTGCCCGGAGGAATGGGAAGCAAGGGGACGACCGGTTTTGCGGATAGGTTTACAAGTGAATAAGTGATGATGTTTTCGCCTGTGGGAATCGGCCGTGTGCGTCGGTGCGGGCGAGAATATTCGAGTCCCTTGCCGCCGATACGTTGCAAACGCATCGGCGGGGGCGTCGGTGGGATTCCTGAACGGAACCGTACGACGGTGGACGTGGCGGCGGATCGTATCGGCCCTGAGGCGGTTTCCCGCTTATCGGAGCTGGCTCTTATCGGTATTTTTCGTCGTTCTCATTCTGGTCCGCCCGGCGTTTTCCGACACACGGCAAGTTGAGGAAACCAGCGGCGCATGCGTGCCGAAAGCACAGGAGGTTTATCATGAGATGTCAGAGGAGTTCCCAGGTACGAAAAACCCGGGCGGCGTTCACGCTGATCGAGTTGTTGGTGGTGGTGGCCATCATCGCCCTGCTGATCTCGATTTTGTTGCCGTCGCTGGCTCGGGCACGCGAGTTGTCCCGGCGAACCGTCTGCGCCGCCAACGTGTCGGGTATCGGCAAAGGTCTGTATACGTACGCCAACGAAAACAACGACATGTTTCCGATTCCATTGCACAACAGGGGTTTAGCACCCACTAATGACACATCAGCGGCCCTCAGTCCGACGAACTATACCAATGCGATCGGTAAAGACCTTTGGGGGGGAACTGATCCGACGGGACGCGGCTGGGCTAACGCAGTTACGCAGGCGGCCAATCCTAGTGTCGGCGATCCGGCCTTACAGCAAAACGGAACAACTGCCGTGACGACACCCTACACCCTCATTTCCAACACGCGAAACTTGTGGATGCTGATTCGCAATAGCGCCTCTTCGACCGGTTCCTTCGTTTGCCCGTCGAGCACGGACAGCAAGAACACCGAAGACAATCCCCAGGCCTATTGGGATTTCAAGAACTACAATGAAATCAGTTACGGCTATCAGGTTCCTTATGGCTATGTTGGGCAGCCGTCGGTCAGCCGACAGCACGACATGCCCTTGCTCGCGGACAAGGGTCCGTTCGGCAGGTTATTCGATGGTGGAGCCTCGAAAATCACTGGGTTTGACACTAAGTTTGGTACTTTAACCAGCACAACCGGCACGGATGACTGGATGTGGTTCAACTCACCTAACCATGGCGGAGCTGATGCCGGCGAGGGTCAGAATGTGCTCTTCGCGGACAGCAGTTGCCGTTTCGAGCAAACTCCCGCTGTCGGTGTCGGCCGGGACAATATCTATACCCCTTGGGCTATGCGCAATCCTGGAACAACCGCAGATGCCATTTGGAACAACCGTGTCAGGGGTCTCCAGCCGGTTAATACGGCTGGTTCTCACTTGGCGCCGATGACGAACACGGATTCGTTTATCTATCCGTAACCTCCGTTTGAGGTTGAGAAGCGTGGTCTGTCTCGACGGGAAAGCACGCTTCGAGAATTTGAGATCATAACACAAACCGGCGGGCGACCGATGAGGCCGCTCGCCGGTTTTCTTTGCGCGGAGCATGATGGGATAGAACGACGAGGCGTTCATGCGGATAGCAAACCCTATGTTTGTTCATTGCCTCTCCGGTTACGATTCGATGCGAAGGTAATCCAGGCCGAAAACGTAATTCTTGGCCGCGTGGGGATTGGCCCCGACAATCTCGATTTCCAGGGTATTTTGTCCTTTAGTCAGCTCGAAGCGGCCGAGATCCATATCCTCGGTCAGTTCGACCGTCGGGGCATATAGATCGAGGACTCCGCAAGTGGCGGCCTGGCCATTGACCGACATGCGAACTTGGGCGTAATCGGGATAGCGGGTCAGGCGGATACGCACTTGTCGCGAGCCGGCCTCGGCCGCCTCGAAGCCAAGGACCAGCTTGTCGCCGGGGGCCTTGGCGTCCCACCAGAGTTGCCCCTCATTGCTCCAGGGTTTATCGACGATCTGGCGACGGATTTCGCCGGCAGGCTTATTCAGCAGCTCCATGCTCTCCCCCTCGATGACCCCGGGCACCCGGTAGATTTCGTAGGGGGGCATTCGCGTGAAGTGCAAGTCCTCTGCGGTCAGCGGGGCGAAGAAATCCGAACCGGCTTGCGTGTACCAGTAGCTGACGGCCGCCCGCGTGGTCGAGGCGTAGGGGCGATGATGCCAATTTTCCATATCAAAACGAAACAGCAGCTTGTACGGCATGTCGTCGAGGATATGGAAGCGATTGAGGGAGATATCGCCATAGTAATCGGGACGGCCCGAGCAGGTCTGGTTGTGATAGGCGTGGGTGAACAGATCGGTACAGCACCAGGCGTAGCCGTAATAATCCTCGGTACCGGTGCCGAATGTGCTGGGGAAAATCTCCTCGCCAAGGTAGATCTTCTCGTCACCCTCGCCCCACCAGTGCCGGTTATCGTTCTGTATGTGCAAGGCACCACCGACGAATCGGCCGCTACCGCTGGTCGCCAGGTGCGTCCAGTCCGAACGCGGGGAGGCGGGTAGATGACGCTCGATCCGCCATTTCGCGTGGAAATACAGGCTTCGTTCCTTATCCCATTCGCAGGGGGTGAAGGCCAGCGATCCAGTAAGGCGAACCGGCTGGGCACCGAAATTCCGGACCGTGATCTTTGCCCGATTGGCAAAGGGCATCGGCCAGTGGCACCACATTTCCGGATTACTGCCCGAGGTGATACCCAGCGGCAGGGATTCGTAAGGGTTGAGACCGGGCGCGGTCCCGAAGAAATCGCCCAGCGGACATTCGACGGTTCGGCGGCCGTCGAAATCCATGTACAGAACCACCTGTCGGGCGGCCTGGTCGAGATCTTCCGCCGACAGGCGAGCGGTCAATTCGCGAATCATGGCCGAACCGGATGGTTCCGCGATCAACTGAATTGTCGCGGGAGCCAATGTCAGATCAAAAACCGTTTTTGCGGATCCTTCCGGGACAGCGCCGACCTTGCGTGGAGCAGCAAGCTTGTCAGCCGTTGCTCGGATTTTGTCGGCCAGCCGCGTCAGGCCGTCGGTCGTCAGACTTTTGACCGCGGTGCCGTCGGCATAGGCACGGTAACCGACGTGGTAATAGGCGCCGCCTCCGTCGCTGGTGATTTTGCAGTGACGAGCGAAGGGGATCGGGAAATAAAGGTTGTAGCCCAAGGCGCGCACGCCGCTCAAGGGTTCAGGGAAGGCGGGCACTTCGCCACCGAGGAGCTTTTTCATGTTTTCCTGGATCACCGGCGTTTCCTGATGGTCGAGGTAGATACGCAGCGTTCCTCCGGGATTAGCCGACCAAATCCGCACAACGACTCCGGGACCATCGGCCTCCATCATGACGTATTCGGTGTGGCCGTCCTTTTTCTCCTCGCGCAGGTAATGGCCAGCATCGCTGTTGGCGAACCAGTCCCGGCTGGGCGAGAGAGAGGCGCGGTCATAGCTGGAGAATTGCCTGGTGAGGTAATCCGGATCAGGCATGCGGGTCAGGCGGGTCAGGTCGGTCATCTCATCGAGCAGATGATCCACGGTTATCTGGGCGGCTGCAAGGGCCTGCAGAAACAGACCGCCAACCACCATGATTGTCCGAGTCCAGGGGTTTAACATCATTCCATTTCTCCTGTCATTTGTTTCGGGGGATTCGATCGGCCGCGGATCCCCTCATGGCCCGGGAAAAAACATCGTGGGGTAACGAAGGCGGCCGCTCTCCCGGCACTCCGGGTGGGATTGTCGCCGTTGGGTATTGTGACGGTTGCTGGCGAAATGACAAGCTTACGCATTCCCGATCGATAAGGGTGGCCTAAGGCTATTTGCCCTGGGCGGCCGGCTCGGCTATCCTGCAGTGCCTTTTCGCGGAACACAAACCCCAAAAACAGGGGGCCTGACGGTGACGGATTATTTCAGCGGATTTGACTACGGCATCATCGCTGCTTATTTCCTTTTCTTAGTCTGCATGGGTTTTCATCTAAAGAAACGAGCCTCTGCCAGCTTGGAACATTACGTGTTAGGTGCTCGGAGCCTTCCTTGGTATCTGTTGGGCGTTTCCGGGATGGCTTGGTCCCTGGACATGACCGGAACAATGCTCATCGTTTCCCTGTTGTATTTGTTCGGGCCACGGGGGCTTTTCATTGAATTTCGCGGGGGGGCCAACCTTGTTCTGATCTTCATGATGTTATGGGCGGGCAAATGGCATCGGCGTAGCGGGTGCATGACCGCGGCGGAATGGAACATATACCGCTTTGGATCCGGAGTGGGCGGGGATATCACTCGGTTGCTGACCGCCGTGGTCACCATTGTCATGGTGATCAGTATGTTGGCCTACATGGTCAAGGGTGACGGCCTGTTTCTAGCCACTTTCATGCCCTTCAAACCGATCTATTGCGTGCTCATCCTGATCAGCGTGGCCGTCCTGTACACCGTGGTTTCCGGTTTCTACGGCGTGGTCTTCACCGATGTGTTTCAATGCGGCATTATCGTCGCCGCCGTTATCGGAGTAACGATCATTGCCTGCCGGCAGATCGGCGGCTACGACGGAGACTTGGCCACCCTGGCGCAAACGGTGACCGGCAATCCTGAGTGGACGAGCTCCAATTGTGCCTGGAAGATGCACGTTCCCACCGGTTACGGGGAATTTGAGTTTTTGTTCAAGGTGACGATTTTTTATTTGATCCGCACTTGCCTGTCGGGCATGGGCTACGGATCGGATCCCCGTTACTTCGGTGCGCGCAATGAGCGGGAGTGCGGTCTGCTGACCTTCCTCTGGTCCAACCTGATGATCTTCCGCTGGCCGATGATGATGGGCTTCGCGGTCATTGGTCTGTTTCTGATGCATTCCATGTTCCCCGATCAAGCGGTCCTCGATCGGTCCGCTCGACTGATCAAACAATATGAACTGGATCGTAATGCACCCGGCCGGGCCAACTCGCCGGATGATGAAAAACTCGTGAAGGAGATCATCCCCAAACATCGCTGGGATGACATAGTGGCCGACATCGTGAACCATCCGGAGAATTATCCCGAACCGATGATCACCCAACTGAAGACCATGTTGCCCGGTGATTGGACCAGACAACTCAAGATGGTCAGCTACGAAGGGACGGTCAATCCGGAGCGCATTGTCCCCGCCGTCCTGTTCTATCGCATTCCACGCGGTTTCCGCGGGTTGCTTTTTGTCGCGCTGATCGCCGCGTCCATGTCCACCTTCAATTCGTTCATCAACTGGGCCACCGGCCTTTTCACCAAGGACATTTACCAGGCTTTCGTGCGCCCCCGGGCCGGCACCCGGGAATTGATCTGGGCCAGCTATGGCTTTGGTCTTGTTCTAGTCGGCTGCGGATTGGCCCTCGGCTATACCACCACCAGTATCAATAACATTTGGGACTGGATAATCATGGGACTGGGAGCGGGGGTGGGGATGCCCGCCGTCCTCCGTTTGTATTGGTGGCGTTTTAATGCCGGTGGCGTCATCGTTGGCACCTTGGTGGGCCTCGTCGCCGCGATTCTCCAACATTGGCTCTATCGGGAGATGCCGCCTGAATGGAAATTCATTATCCTTACCACGTTATCGATGATCGGGATTATCGTTGGCACTTACCTGACGGCACCGACGGACCGAAAAGTACTCGAGCATTTCTATAAAACGACGCGGCCATTCGGCTTTTGGGGACCGTTCCGGCATTTGCTTAGCCCCGCGGAACGGGCGGCGACCAAACGTGAGCATTTTTATGATATTATCTGCGTACCGTTCGGACTGGCCTGGCAGGTCTGCCTCTTCTTGATGCCCATGCAATTGCTTGTCGGTAACAACCATGCGTTTCGTGTCACGCTGGTGATCTTCCTGATTTCCCTGGCCTTTCTTTATCAATTCTGGTACAAGAAGCTGCCGCCGCCGATGGATGGCGTGGCCAACCCGGGTATGATTGACGGCAAGCCCAATTATCCTAAGGAATAAACCATCCATGCGGATGGCGGTAGAGACGGCCGGCGCGGCCTGATCGTGTAGGCGGGGCTGTAGGGTGCGATACAGGACGGAGGTCAACAATGAATAAGCGGGTTTTGAGCGTTAATGGCAGCCCCCGGCGGCACGGTAACACGTGTCAGATGCTGGAGCGCGTATGTCGAGCGTTGGCCGACGCCGGCGCCCGGATCGATGAACTCCATCTGGAGGAAAAAGAACTTTCCGGTTGCGGGGCCTGCATGCTCTGTGCCGAGAAAAAGGACGGGCAATGTCACGGTCGGGTGGACGACGGTAACGAGATCATCGCCCGAAGCCGGGCCGCCGACATTATTCTCCTCGGTTCGCCGGTCTACTTCGGCTCGCTGACTCCGCAGATCAAGGCTTACATGGACCGGGTTGGCTTCGTCAGCCGGGTCAATGGAAATTTCCTCGCCCGCAAGATCGGGGCGGCCGTCGTCCCCGCCCGCCGGGCAGGCCAGCTTTTCACTTTCGCCGAACTGAATATGTGGTTTCTGATCAATGGCATGGTCGTCCCCGGCAGCAGCTATTGGACGGTGGGGCAGGCCCGTGGTGAAGGCGAGATTCAACGGGATACCGAAGCCCTGCAAACTCTCGACGTGCTGGCGGACAACATCAAATGGCTGGGCATGCGATTGGGCTGAGTGGTTACCGTGGCTCGACGCAGCTTTGCCGGCGATCCATCGACGCATCGAGCATACTCTTTAATGGCACGGCCTGTTGTTTAGTTTGACGCCGCGCTGGTCGGTGCATTTTTTTGCTGATTCTCGATTTCCAAGCCCACGACGCGGTAGATTTCTCCCGTGGCAATGTATAATTCGTCCTCGCAATCGGCCACATTCTGGACGTTCCTGACCAGGTTGTTTTGAGCGGCCCGCAAGGTGGTACCCGCGTTCAAAACATCGTCTATGGTGAAGTTGCTGGAGGTTCCATTCAAGTAGGCGTCTTTCCGCTGGCGGTACTCCGCCTCCGCCTTTGCGACGTTTTCCATCGCGGCGGCCCGAGCCTCCTGATGCACGACCAACAGATGGGCGTTTTCAACAATTTTGCGCTGAATGAGCCGATATTGCTGGGCAATTAACTGTTGGTATTGACGAATCTCCGCCTCCGCCTTGGCCTGCGATGCATTTTGCACGCGCGGATCGTTTTGCCGGACGGCCAAGCTCAAGGCCGCCTCTCCGCCCTCGAGCCGGTTGTCGAAATCCTCGTCACCATAGCCGTAGTAGGTGACATCGGCGGCGGCGGTGATATCGAATTTGCCGATGATCGCCTGCCTGCGTTTAAGCTCCGCATCCTGGATCGTGTTGCGGTAGACCTGGAATTTCGGGGTATTGGCATAGGCTTGTTCAAGCAACTGTTTCACGCCTTCCGGGGTGCGGGCCAGATCGAGGAAGCGAACCGGACGATCCAGCGGTTCCTCCACCAAGAGGTAGGATTCTCCGGGACGTAAACCCATATACTGTAAAAGGATCAGGATGTACGTGCGATAGTTGTTGTATTGAGTCTGAGTGATGAGGGTCTCGGCGCTCAATTCGTTTTGCACGCGCTGGTAGTCGGTCGGCGGTAGCCTCGGATCGTTGAGCAGGCTTTCCAGATCCTCCAGGCGAGCCTTGTAGACCCGCATAAAGCCGAGTTGTCGCAGCGTGTAGCGGTAGTATTGCAGGGCGGATGTGGCGTAACTCTGAAATTGAGTGAGGTATTGCAGCTTGGCGGCGCGGGCGGTCGACTCCTGGTAGGCGGCCGAGATGATCCGGTTCGTGCGGATTCGAGAGCCGACAAAGGGAACCTCCATCCCGCCATGTACCGTGCCGGCTTGTCCGTGGACGGTGTCGTCCTGGTCTTTTTCCGCCTCGCCATAGCGCGTTCGCGAACCCCGCCAACCGACATCCGCCTCGTAGACCGAGCCGTCAAATGTTTCCTTGCGCATTCCCGCGG
>CAZXSA010000147.1:0-12528 GCA_964642815.1 uncultured Planctomycetales bacterium
GGCCCCAGAAACCCCAGGGAGAGGACAATGTTTGAACGCTTTACCGATCGGGCTCGAAAAGTCATGGCCTTGGCCAACCAGGAAGCCCAGCGCTTCAACCACGAATACATCGGTACCGAGCACATCCTGCTTGGGCTTGTGAAGGAAGGTTCGGGGGTCGGGGCCAATGTCTTAAAGAACCTCGACGTGGATCTCCGCAAGGTTCGGCTGGAAGTTGAAAAACTAGTCAAGAGCGGGCCGGATATGGTCACCATGGGCAAGCTTCCACAGACCCCGCGGGCTAAGAAGGTCATTGAGTACGCGATCGAGGAAGCCCGCAGCCTTAACCACAACTACGTAGGTACGGAGCATCTGTTATTGGGGTTGTTGCGCGAGCAGGACGGAGTGGCCGCTCAGGTGTTGATGAATTTGGGGCTCAAGCTCGAGGACGTGCGCGAGGAAGTGCTCAACCTGCTGGGCGCGGGCTTGGAAAATGAAGAGGCCTCGGCCGCCGCGGCCGCCGCCGAACCCAAGAAAGGCAAGAGTAAGACACCGGCCTTGGACAGTTTCGGTCGCGATCTAACCCAGATGGCCCGGGAAGCCAAGCTGGATCCGGTGATCGGCCGGCAACGGGAAATCGACCGGGTTATCCAAATTCTCTGTCGGCGGCAAAAAAACAACCCGGTCCTGCTCGGCGAGGCGGGCGTGGGTAAGACCGCGATTGTCGAGGGTCTAGCCCGAAAAATCGTTAGCAACGAGATTCCAGAACTGTTGGCCAATCGGCGGATCGTCGTGCTCGATCTGGCCATGATGGTGGCGGGCACGAAATACCGCGGTCAGTTCGAGGAACGGATCAAGGCGGTCATGAACGAGGTGATCCGGGCGAAGAATGTGATTCTTTTTATCGACGAATTGCACACCCTGGTGGGCGCCGGGGGGGCGGAGGGGGCGATCGATGCCTCCAACGTCCTGAAGCCGGCCTTGAGTCGCGGGGAAATCCAGTGCATCGGGGCGACAACCCTCGACGAGTATCGTAAATATATCGAAAAAGACGGCGCCTTGGAACGGCGTTTTCAGCAGATCATCGTCGATCCGCCAAGCCGGGAGGAGACGATTAAAATACTTCAGGGCCTGCGGGATCGCTACGAAGCGCATCATCGCGTGCAGATCACCGATGGCGCCATTTTTCAATCGGTGGAGTTATCCAACCGCTACATCACCGGGCGGGTACAGCCGGACAAGGCGATCGATGTGATCGACGAAGCCGGTGCCGCGGTGCGTTTGCGGAGCATGACCAAACCGCCGAACCTGACCGAACTGGAGCGTGAGATCGAACGGCTGCGAATGGAAAAAGATGAAGCCGTTAAAAACGCCGACTATGAGCGGGCGGCCGAGCTGCGCGACAAGGCGGAGGTCGCCCAGGCTCGAAAAGAGGACTTGACCCGTGAATGGCGCGACCGAGCCAAGGAAATCGACGGCGTCGTGGACGAGGAAGTGATTGGCGAGGTGGTCTCCAAGATTACCGGTGTTCCATTGACCCGTCTGGAAAAAGACGAGGTGCAGCGTCTGCTCAATCTCGAGGACGAATTGCACAAGCGGGTCATCAGCCAGGATGAGGCCATCCGGGCGGTGTCCCGTGCCGTTCGGCGGTCACGTAGCGGATTGAAGGATCCGAATCGCCCGATGGGCAGCTTTATCTTCATCGGGCCGTCCGGCGTGGGCAAAACCTATCTGGCCAAGTGCCTGGCCGAATTTATGTTCGGTGACGAGGAAGCCCTGGTTATCCTGGACATGTCCGAGTTCATGGAGAAGCACAACATCAGTCGGCTGGTCGGCGCCCCGCCCGGATACGTCGGGTACGAAGAGGGCGGCCAGCTCACCGAGCGCATCCGGCGACGGCCGTATTCCGTGGTTCTACTGGACGAAATCGAAAAAGCTCATCCGGACGTGTTCAATATGCTTTTGCAGATCATGGAGGAGGGCCGCCTGACCGATTCCTTTGGTCGGCATATCGATTTCAAGAACACGATCCTGATCATGACCAGCAACATCGGGGCCGACCGGATCACGAATCAATCGGAATTCGGTTTCGGTAAACGCGATGAAAACGTCAGCTACGAGAAGATGAAGAACATGCTCAAGGGCGAGGTCGAGCGTTACTTCCGGCCGGAGTTCATCAATCGCGTGGATGAACTGGTCGTGTTCCACAAACTGACCCACGTGGATCTCGTTAAAATCGTCGAGCTCGAGGTGGGCAAGGTGACCAAGCGCCTGGCCGAGCAGGGTCTGAGACTCGAGATCGATCAGACCGCGAAGGATTTCCTGATCGAGCATGGCACCGATGAAAAATTCGGGGCCAGGCCGCTACGTCGGGCGATCGAGAATAAGATCGAGGATACGCTGTCCGAGGCCATTCTGCGCGGCGAATACAAAGGCCGAAATCGCATTGTGGTTACGGTTAAAACCGATGCCGATGGCGATCAGCGTCTGGCTTTCGAGGCTTTTTCCGCCGATGCCTCGGAACCAATCGAAGCCGTGGTGGCCGCGGGCAACGCGAGCGACGGCACCTGATCGTGCAGGCGGGCGAGATCCCGTTCGGATGGCTGAAAGGCGCTAAGGTAATGGGTGAAGGGCCGCTGGGTCGGGGAGTAGTAAGCAAGTTGGCGGGTATGCCAGGCCCCAAGAATGGCGCGCAGGGCGTCGGCTAACTCTGTTTTCTCTTCCACCAGATTGTAACGCTCATCCTGGTCCGTGTTCAGATCGAACAGCAAAGAGCTAACCTCCGTCAGATCGTGAACGTATTTCAACTTATTGATGCAAACCCCTTCCTGCCAGCGGGTCAGTTGAAGCACGGAGAAGATCGGCCGATCCCGATCCCTGTAGCCGGGCGACAAAACATTCGTCCCTTGCCATGATGGATGCGGTTCGAGACCGACAAGAGCGGCAAGGGTCGGGGCGATATCGATGCCCGAAACGGTATCCGCTACCCGGGCGGGCGGTTCCATCGCGAGCATTTCCCGCGTTTTCGAGCCGGTCCAGATGATCAACGGAATGTGAATCATCTCCTCCCATACATGGATGCCGTGCCGGGCCAGGCCGTGCTGCATGAAGGCCTCGCCGTGATCGGCGGTAATAATCACCACCGTGTTGTCAAGGACGCCCGCCGTGTCGAGGGCGGAGCGAATACGGCCGACCCAATAATCCGCGTAGCGCAATGCATTGTCGTATTGATTTCGCAGTAAGGGCAGGATTTCCGGCGGAATATGCAGGATTGCGTCACCGTTCGAGTAAAGTGGCGGCAACGGCTGATCGTGGGAAAACCAGGGTTCAGGCACCTCGTAATTGAAATGGGTCGATTGCAGATAGAAACCGCAGTAAAAGGGGCGGGAATCATGACGCTGTTGTAGCCAGCGCTCGAATTCCTCAACGGCGTAGTGGTCGTCCATGCGCATGCAATCCGCCTTGGAGAAACCGCTCGTGTCGTGCGAAAAATAAGTGTCGAAGTCCTCCGGTGGGTAGAAACGGTTGATGTTGTCAAAGCTCTCGTTTCCACTGCTGAAGAGGCACAATTCATAATCGGCCAACTTGAGGGCCCGGGTGACACTCATGAAGGGGAACGACGTGTCGGCGAAATGGTCGTTGTATTCGTCGCGCAACAGATAGAGCGAGGTCATGATGGACACCAGACCGTAGGACGAAAAAGGCCCGGTGGCCAGGCAGTGCTCGAATAACGTGCCGTCTGCCGCGAGGGCGTCCATGTTCGGGGTGATGTCGCTTTTCGGGTATCCGTAACAATGCAGGGCCTTGGCCGACACCGATTCGAGGATGATCATAATGACGTTGGGGGCCTGAGCGCTCGTGGGTTTCATGGTTGCCTGATAGGCATGGTCGGAGATGAGGGGTAGCCCGAAATGTGCAGGGACCGTGCCGGTTAGTTCGGTGCCCACCAAGGCGCGAGTCAGATTCATGGCTTTAAGGGGTGGGGCGGTTCGCGAAAGCACGGTAAGGGCCTTGCTTGGCGTGCCGTGGAATTGCCAGGTCAGCAGACCGATCATGATTATCAAATACATCGTCATGGAGCCGACGAGGCGGATCCCGCCTGCCTGATCGGACGCACGAGATGGATTTTGCGGACCAGCCGGGTGTTTTTCATGAAGGGCAGGTCGCTGGGAGGTCGCCGAGTATATCCGTTGAAAAGAACGCAGGGACAGGCGAAAAATGATTATCAGAGCGATAAAGGCCAGGACGATGGTCAGCACAAGATAACGCCCGCCCATTTCCCAGCCCGCCTCCAGCACGGCCGCCGGATTATGCCAGAGATAGAGCATGGTTTCCGGTCCCAGAACCTCCGAGGTCTTGGCATAAAGCAGTTCGTTCAGAATCAGCCAGGTTATGAACGGAATCAGCAAGGCAGTTTCGAGCGACGCGGCCGTGACGGTTCGCAGACGCGCGGGAAGAGGGCGGCCGATGAGCCAAGCGACGGCCGCGGCGGTGGCCGTGCAAGCCAGGCCCATGCCCGCCAGGATCCCACCCGACCAGGCCAAGGAGGTCCACCAGAGCCGCGCGGGTAGATCGTCCGGTAGTCTGAACCACGCCACCCAAAAACCGTAAGCACCAAGGACCGCCAGCCCCAGCACCATGCGTCTGCCGATCCATTCAACCGTTTTCATTTATATTTCATTAGCGTTTTGTTTGGAATTTAGCAAGCTCGGAGGCCATGCAATCGGCTTCGGGGTGCGGCATGGTGCCGAAACAATGGTTCGGTAAATCCACATGACCAACGGAGTCGCGTGGACGAGAAAAATGAGACAATTTCACCATCGAGGCATGACTGGCAAGGGAACCCCGTCCGTGTTACCTTATTTCACGTTTTTTCGTGTTTCCTGGAAGAGGCGAATTATGACCATGTATCATCCTTTCATACGGTTTCTTCGTGGATTGCTTGCTCTATTGCTTCCGTCGATACCAGTCCTGGCCGAGGGGCGTCCGGCCGAGCCTTTGTCATGGTTCAAGGGTAATACCCATTGCCATAGCTGGTGGAGCGACGCGGATGTGCCGCCGGAAATCGTGGTCAAGCAGTACAAGGAGCGTGGTTATAACTTCCTGGTATTAAGCGACCACAATGTGGTAAGCATCGGCTATCGTTGGTTACCCGTTACACCCAACAGGGAGGCCGGTGCCGAACTTTATGAGCAGGAATTGGGACCGGACTGGGTGGAAAAACGATCGGGCCTCGACGGTCTGATGGAATATAGGCTGAAACCGCTTAGCGAGATACGGCCCTTATTCGAGGAGATGGGAAAATTCCTACTCATTCAGGGCGTCGAGATCACCGATCAGTACGAGCGTTTGCCCGTCCACCTTAACGCCGCCAATATCGTCGAGAATATTCCTCCTCAGCACGGCTACGGCGTGCTCGACACGATTCAGCGTAACATCGACGCGGTCAACGCCCAGGCACGCGCCTTCGACCAACCGATGCTTGTGCAGATTAACCACCCCAATTTTCATTATGCCTTGACCGCCGAGGATCTTATGCAGGTGCGCGACTGCCGATTCATCGAGTTGGGAAACGAACTGCCCGGCTTGCGCGATCATGGCGACGCCATTCATCCGTCCGTCGAGCGGATGTGGGATATCGTGCTGGCCCGCCGGTTGAGCGACCTGCAATTGCCGATCATGTACGCGGTGGCCACCGATGACGCGCACAAATACACCAAGATCGCCAAGAATCTGGCCAACCCCGGCTTGGCGTGGATCATGGTTCGCGCCCGTTACCTGACGCCCAGCCACATTGTCGAGGCCATGCATCGCGGCGATTTCTACTGCTCGACGGGCGTTCTGTTGGAGCGGGTTGAGTTCGCCGACAACACTTTGGAAATTTCGATTCAAGCCGAGCCGGGGGTTACCTACACGACCGAGTTCATCGGCACCCTGAGAGACTATGATCGCTCCGCGCGGATCCACGAGGAAGCGCCGCCGAATGAGCGGGTGAGCCTGGTTTACAGCGAGGACATCGGCCGGGTGCTCGATACTCAGGAGGGCACGCAAGCTCGCTATACCCTGACGGGTAAGGAGCTTTACGTCCGAGCCAGGGTGAAATCCTCGAAAATCCATACACATTGGCCGGATGAGAACGCCGTGGAAATCGCCCTGATTCAGCCGGTCCAGCCGGAGCCGAGACGCTGACCGCCGATAATTTCCCGCGTTTGAGTGGGTTTTCGACTAACCTACCCCCCATGTCGGATGTCTATTTCGAAGAGCCACGATGCGCTCGCGGTCTTGCCAACGGAGCGGATTTACAAGACAATGTATACCCTGAATTTACAAGAGGTTGACCAAAGCGTGGATAGCCGTTTGATAAGCATTGTGGTGCCGGTTTGCAACGAGGCCGACTCGATCGAGCAACTTGTCGAGGAAATTCGGCGGGTGGCCGATCGACATCAATTGCGTATCCAGATTGTTTTTGTTGACGACGGAAGCACGGACCACAGTTGGTCGAAAATCCGCGCCCTGGCCGAGAGCGACCGCAGTATTGGCGGGATTCGCTTCCGAGCGAACGCGGGTAAGGCCGCCGCCCTGATGGCCGGGTTCGCCGCGGCCGCCGGCGATCTTGTCTTCATGATGGATGCCGACCTGCAGGATCCACCCGAAGAGATTCCCCGGTTCCTCGAAACCATGGATGCCGGCTTTGACGTGGTCACCGGCTGGAAACGCCGCCGACACGACCCCTGGCACAAGGTGTACCCCTCCCGTGTTTTCAACAAGTTGATCGGCTGGCTGACCGGCGTGAAGATGCACGACCACGTCTGCGGATTCAAATGTTTCCGCCGCGAGGTCTTGGAGCATATTCGGATTCACGGCGATCAACATCGCTTTCTATGCGTTTTTTCGGCCGCCAAGGGTTTTCGCGTGACCGAAATCGCCACCCTGCATCGGCCGCGCAAATTCGGTGTGGGTAAATACGGAGTATCTCGCTTCGCCAAGGGTTTTCTGGATCTGCTGGCCGTCTGGCTGATGACGCGGTTCGCTCATCGGCCGCAACATCTGCTCGGCGTGGCCGGCCTGGCGACCATGGTGGCTATGGCGGTCGGGGTCGTTTTGTACCTAGTCAAAGGTTGGTTTCTGCCCTTGCTCGGCGTGTTGGTCATTGCCCCCGGACTGATTCTTGTCGCCCTTGGCCTGATCGCGGAATTACTGGTGGCCGCCAGGCCTGTGACCGATCTCTATACCATCAGCGAGCGCGTCGGCTGGCCGGCCGCGGTTAATGCCCTGGATGCCGCGGACAAGTATAAAGAAACCCTCGCATGAGTGTCATGCCCGAAAGCCTTCCATCCTCTACCGAGCCGACGCCGGCGGTGAGCAGGCCCTTTCCGGACCTGAGTTGGATCTTTATCGTCCTGGCCGCCGGCCTGATGATTGGTAGTATTCTGGGCAGCTCCTATATCGCCTATTCGCCCAACGACGCTTCCCGGTGGGATACGGTCTATTCGCTGGTGACCCATGGCGCGTATTATTACGTCGATGATCCGGTCCATTGGCGGGCCGTCCCGCGGGAGCAGGTTACGCGGCCGATCGATTTTCCTCCTCTGCCCACGATCGACATGGTCAGGATCGGCGACAAGTTTTATTCGAGCAAGCCGGCCTTGCTGCCCACGTGTATCGCGGGTCTGGTCTGGTGCATCAGTGCCCTGACCGGCAAGACCTTTGCCGATGACCCCTATTTTATCGTGAAAACCACGCTGATTCTGATGCAGGTCATCCCGATGGTGGTGCTGTTGCTGCTGCTGCGTTGGCACTTTCGCCGTTGGCTTGCCTCGCCGTTTGTTTACCATTTCTGCATGGCTTCCGCCGCCCTGGGTACTTACCTTACGTCGTGGTCGGTTACGCTGAACAACCACGTACCGGCGGCCTGCGCGGTGATGGTGGCGGTCCATGCTTTGTTACGCATCTGGCGGGATGGCCGGCGCGAGGGGTACTGGTTCATTCTGGCGGGGTTTTTCTCCACCCTGGCCGCGGCCTTGGATTTACCCGCCGCATTGTTGGCGGCCATCCTGTTCGTGGTCTTGGCCGCCATCGATCTGAGACGCACCCTGGTGCTGGCCTTGCCGCCGGCTCTGATCGTCGTCGCCGCCGCCCTCTATACGAATTATCTGGCGTTCGGCACGGTGGCGCCCGCGTACTTTACCTTCGGTAAACCGGGCGGCCCTTACGATTACGAGGGCAGCTACTGGAACCAGCCGGTGGGGATCGATCAGGTCAAGGAAAACCGGCTCGTCTATCTGATGCACATGCTGATCGGCCATCACGGCGTGTTTCTGTTGACCCCGATCTTTCTGTTGAGTTTCTGGGGCATGTTGATCGAGTTGACGGCGCGAGGCCGATCCGCTTTGGAGCGGACGGATGTTTCGCGCGGTCCCTCGGGCTCGGAAACCGCCGCGGTCGCGGCCCGAGGCCCCAATCGCTTGTTCGCCCTGTTGGCGCTGTTGACGACGGCGATCATCGTGGCGTTTTACGCGACGAACAAGACGCAGAATTACGGCGGGGCCTGCCAGGGCCTGCGCTGGATGTTCTGGTTGATCCCGCTATGGCTTTGGTTCCTGCCCATCGGCGTGGCCCGGCTCGCCGGCGGCCGTCCGGGGTGTTTCGTGTGTTACCTGTTCCTGCTCGTCTCCATCGCCAACGGATTGGCGGCCATCTCCCAACCCTGGACCTTCTCCTGGGCCCAGCAGGCCTGCCGGCATCTGGGTTGGATCAACTACTGACCGAACTTACCAGCCCGCGGCGCGAGCAAGGGTTCCCCGCCAGCCCGAAGCAGTTTACCCGCTTGTGGCACGCGAGCGAGGGAATAAGTTAGCGAGTAAGCAAGGGTTCCCCGCCAGCCCGAAGCAGTTTATCCGCTTGCCTCGCCGTGGCGGGCGAGCAAGGGTTCCCCGCCAGCCCGCGGCGCAAGCAAGGGTTCCCCGCCAGCCCGCGGCGCAAGCAAGGGTTCCCCGCCAGCCCGAAGCAGTTTACCCGCTTGTGGCACGCGAGCGAGGGAATAAGTTAGCGAGTAAGCAAGGGTTCCCCGCCAGCCCGCAGCGCGAGCAAGGGAGCGAGTCAGCGAGTAAGCGAGGGAGGCAGTGGGCAGTGGGCAGGGGGGATGGGGGGACGGGTAGAGGGGGGGCAGGGGGAATCGACCTTTCGGATGTCAGGATTGCGGCCGCAAACCTCGTACGCGAAGGCTTTCCCTCTCCGTGCCATATTTTGCTTGCGATGAATTCCCGCGCAAAAAAAGACCGCAGGTCGTTTGTGCGAGCTGCGGCCGGTCGCTCCGTGGAGCGGTGCCTGCGAATGTTTCGTCTTGTTGCGAAAAACTCGCAGACCGGGATCGATTACACTTCCCAAAATATAAATCAATGGTATGATGATGTCAAGTCAATTTTGTGTAAGTAGTCACTTTAATGCCGAGGTCGTCATGTCGAGTTTAACTTTGGGGCTGGATTTGGGGTCAAATTCCATCGGTTGGGCTTTGATTGACGAAGAGTCGTCGCAATTATTGGCGGCGGGTGTTCGCGTGTTTCCAGAAGGCGTAGACCGTGATAAACAGGGCGGGGAGGTGTCGAAGAACGAAAACCGGAGAATTGCCCGTGGCATGCGCCGACAAATTGCCCGCCGTGCCCGCCGAAAACGTATGCTTCGCAAATGTTTGGTGGATTCCGGTTTGCTTCCGGCATCGGCTTTGTTGCCGGTCGATCACCCGGATCGCAAATCATGGGAGTCGATCCAGTTCCATATCGAACATCCCTATGCCCTCCGAAGCCGGGCCTTAACCGAAAAACTTGAGCCTTACGAGTTCGGACGCATTCTATTGCATCTTTGTCAGCGTCGGGGATTTTTATCCAATAAGAAGAAGGACAAGGCGGCCAAGAAGGAAACCTCCGATCTCCTGAAAGAAATCAGCGAGTTGGCCGCGCAGATGGGGGACATGTCTTTAGGCCAGTATCTGGCGAAAATCAAGGCTGACGATCCGCATGCCCGTTTACGCGGGCGGCATACTCATCGACAAATGTATCAGGATGAATTTGAGCGGATATGGTCCGCTCAGCAACAGTATTATCCGGATTTGTTGACCGATGATCTGAAACAAATGATTCACCGGATCATTTTCTTTCAACGGAAAATGTATTGGCCGGCATCCGTTATCGGAAAATGCGAGTTGGAACCGCGTCTTCCCCGCTGCCCGCGTGCTGACCGGCGCGCCCAGCGTTTTCGTCTTTTGCAGGAAGTCAACAATCTGCGTTTATTGGACGGATCGACCGGGGTTGAACGTAAGTTGACCGAAGAAGAAAGAGAAAAACTTCTCGCCTATCTCTCCGCTTCAAAGGAACGGACATTTGATCAGATTCGCAGGCACCTCTTCGAGCAGCATGACAACATTCGCTTTAATCTGGAGCGGGCGGACCGCGACAAACTTAAAGGGTTGCCGACCGACGCCGCGCTATCCCATAAGACGCTCTTTGGCAAGTCATGGCACGACCTGGCCGAGGAACGGAAAAACCGGATTGTCACGGCCATGATTAATGATGAGGAAGAAATCCTGAAAACCTTGGCCATTGAGTCGGGGCTGGATGCGGAACGGACGGAAAAACTGCTGGACACCGACCTGGAGCCGAGCTATTCCAGTTATAGCCTCCATGCGATCAAACGCCTGCTGCCCCACCTGGAAAAAGGGCTTCCTCTGGCCAGTCGCGATGGGACACCCTGCGCTCTGAGTGAAGCGGGCTACCTGCTACCGTGGCAACAGGTGGTTAATCAGCAGGAGTATCTACCCGAGCCGCCCCTCTTGACCAATCCTTTGGTTCGTCAGGCCCTTTTCGAGGTTCGCAAGGTGGTCAATGCCATCCTTAGAGAGTATGTCTATCGCCCGGGTCACAAGCTGGCCCATGTCCACATCGAAATGGCCCGCGAAATCTGCGGTACCGCCCAGCAGAGAGAACGCTTGAGCAAGGAAATGCGCGAGCGCGAACGTATTCGCGAAAACGCCGCCGAGGAAATACGCAAATGCGGCGAGCACGTCACCCGTGACAAAATTGACCGCTACCTTCTCTGGAAAGAGCAGAACGAAGTATGTATCTACTCGGGGCGTCCGATCAGTCTGGTCCAGCTTTTCGGCGGTGAGATCGACGTGGATCATATCCTTCCTTATCCCCGCAGCCTGGATAATTCGTTAATGAATCGCGTTATCTGCTTCCGTAACGAGAACGCCGAGAAAAGCGACCGCACCCCCTGGGAATGGTTGGCCGAATCCGACCCGACGAAATACCAGCAGATTCTCCAGCGCGCCGATCGCCTTCCTTACTACCCCAAAGCCAAGCGTTTTCGTCAGAAGACCGTTGAACTGGACGATTTCTTCGCTCGTCAATTCGTGGATACCGCCTATATCACCACTCAGGTGCATCAGTATGTTCGTTGCCTAGGGGCCGATGTCCTTTGCCCGAAAGGGCAGCATACCGCCGAGCTTCGGTGGCAGTGGGGTATCGATACCGTTTTGCGCGACGACGGCCTGCACCTGAAAAATCGCGACGATCATCGCCATCACGCCGTGGACGCCATCGTGATTGCCCTGACCAACCGTTCCCGCCTCCAGCAACTGGCCGGAATTCGACGGCGCGGCGGAAGCGAGCGGACCGGCGAAGTTCTCCCCGAGCCTTGGCCCCGATTCCGCAACGATGTGGAGGATGCGGTTGTCGCGATTAATGTATCCCATCGTGCTCGCAGGAAAGTATCAGGAAGTCTACATGCGGAAACGCTATATGGTGGTACAAATGATGATAATGTCGTTGTCCGCAGAAAACCATTGTCACAGATAAACAAGGTTAAGCAGCTGCAAAAAGTTCGGGATAGGACTATTCGTGAAATTTTGATTCGCCACGTGTCGCAGTCCGGAATTGGCGTTGATTCAGATCAGAATATACCCGCAAACGTTTGGAAAACTATACCTACTATGCCCAGTGGTGTAAAGATTCGAAATGTTCGAATGCTTGAGCAAGGTGAACAGTTCATGAAGATACGACACAATACCTACGTGGAGCCGGGGAGTAACCATCATGTAGAAATATGCATTGTATTGGATAACAATGGCAACCCGCTATTAGAATCTGATGGAAGGCCGAAACAAGTGGGATTTCTTGTAACCATGTTCGAGGCGGCAAAAAGATTAATCAACGCACAATCCGTTGTTCAAAGAAAACATGGTGTAAATTACCAATTCGTTATGTCCTTGACGATAAATGAAATGTTTCTGTTAGACATGGGGAACGGTCAGCGAATTCTTCATCGTGTCCAGAAAATGAGTCCAGGGAGTATTATTCTTCGTCCTCATACGTATGCTGGAAAAGTCAGCGACACGGACAAACCTCCACTTATTCAGCGAAAAACACCCAATACATTACGAGGGAACAAAGTTACCGTCGATCCTCTTGGTCGAATCAGGTGGGCCAATGATTAAGCGCACTCTCGAAATCTCGCGCGAACCGGCCCATCTGACCGTCAAGCTGGATCAACTCC
>CAZXSA010000148.1:0-12480 GCA_964642815.1 uncultured Planctomycetales bacterium
TCCCCCGCCCCGCCCGCGCTCACGCAGGTTAAAGGCGCACCACCCTCCGGCGGAGGCGCCGAACTCGGCCCATCGTCCGGCGACAAATCTTTCGAGGACGGATCGGTTACTTCCATGGAAACCCCTTTACTTCCATAACGATATTTACGACCCAAGCATCATACCGCCCCACCCCCCGCGAACAAGGGCCCATCCCACCAGCCCGACGGAGTGGGTTCGTGACACTTCTGGCGGCTTCGCTTGTACCTTTTTTCTTTCGGCAGGCGGCGGCCACAAATTGTAAGGAGACCGGTTTACCGGTCTTTCCCGAAGGGCTACTAGGCCAGTCGTTGTACGACTGGTTAAGGTAGCGCGTTCCGGTCCCATTTGATTAATGACCATCGAACCCGTTTCAACGGGTTTGCCCGACACACGGAAGCCCGTTAAACGGGCTGGGATAACGGAGAGATAGTAATTCATAGACGCCGCGGCCAACCGGCCGTAAAACGACCGGTCTATCAGCCCGCCCGTGGCGGGTAAACCCCCTGAAAAGGGGTTACTCCTCTGCAACAACCTCGCGCAATCCATCAATTCTGTCACGAATCCAACCCACCTTCCCTTCACCCCCCTTCCCTTGCCGCCCACCCACTCTTTTCTTACCATTCATACCGTCGCATATTGAAAGGAGTTGTCATGTCCGCCCGTTATCCGCTTTTTGTCAAACGCGACCTGGACGGCTTTTTCGGCCTGGCCATCGATAACCTGGTGCAACTGCTGCTGATCGTGAGTTTGTGCGGGATGTATTGCGGAATGACCGGCGACCATGCCTACTTCATCTACCGGCACATCCTGCCCGGGGCAGCCGTCTCGCTGTTGATCGGTAACATCTTCTACGCCATCCAGGCTCACTGGGTCGCCCGCCGCGAGGGACGATCCGACGTGACCGCCCTGCCTTACGGCATCAATACGCCCTCGCTGATTGTTTACGTGTTCTTCGTGATGATGCCGACCTTTGAACGCACGCACAGTGCCCTGGCCGCCTGGCAGATGGGCCTGATCGCCTGCCTGGGCAGCGGTATCATCGAGTTCGCCGGCGCCTTCGTGGCCGAACGAATCCGCCACAATACGCCCCGCGCCGCTTTGCTCAGCACCCTGGCCGGCATCGCCATCACCTTCATCAGCATGACCTTCGCCCTGAAAATATGGCAACGCCCGCTGGTGGCCATGGTCCCGATGGCCGTCGTCTTCCTCGTTTACTTTTCCCATGTCCGTTTCCCGCTGGGTTTGCCCGGCGGACTGGTGGCCGTCCTGCTCGGCACCGCCGCCGCCTGGCTGCTCAACATGTTGCCGTGGAATCTGACCGAGGTGTCGGTCAGCGCGGCGGCGGTTTCCGAGGCTTGGCAGGCCCGCGGCGCCTGCTGGCCGCAATGGGCCGGCGGAGAAATCTGGGCGCTGCTGCAAGCGGATCCCTATCGCGTGATTTCGCTTCTTTCCGTCATCATTCCGATGGGTTTGTTCAACGTGATCGGCAGCTTGCAAAACATCGAGTCGGCCGAGGCCGGCGGTGACGTGTTCGCCACCGGCCCGTCGCTGGCCGTCAACGGCATCGGCAGCATCGCCGCCGCTCTGTTCGGCAGTTGTTTTCCCACCACCATCTATATAGGCCACCCCGGCTGGAAGGCCCTCGGCGCCCGGGCCGGCTACTCCACGCTTAACGGCGTGGTCATGACCGCCATCTGCCTGACCGGCACCGTCGCCTTAATCAAGGAAATCGTCCCTATCGAGGCAGGCATCGCCATCGTGGTCTGGATCGGCATCGTCATCACCGCCCAGGCGTTCCAGGCCACGCCCCTGCGCCACGCCCCCGCCGTCGCCCTCGGCCTGTTCCCCGCCATCGCCGCCTGGGGCGCGGCCCTCGTGCTCGGGACTTTCGTTCAGGCGGCCTTACGTACCGATCTGATCTCTCAACCACCCGTGGCCATCGTTACTTCCTCGCCTTCGACACAGACCGGTTCTCAACCCGAAAATGCAAAATCCGAAACGCAAGCCCTTACGACATCTTGCTGCAAGACCGCGCAACCGGCGTATCAAGTGGCCACCGCGCAGGATGTCATCGACCCCGCCAGAGGCGGCAAGATCGACACGGAAGCCAACAGTTTTCTTATTCACGGGCTGAACATCCTGGATCGGGGCTATATCTTCACCTGCATGATCATGGCGGCCATCGCGGCGTTCCTGATCGATCGGCGGTTCTTCCAGGCAGCGCGATGGGCGATCGCGGCGGCCGTCCTGACCTTGCTCGGCCTGATGCACGCCTACCAGTTGAACGGTAACGTCGTGGACTACCTGCTGATCGGCGGCCAAGTCCACCCCGGCGCATTCGTCTATAAGGCTTATCCGCTGGTCGTCGGCTACCTCCTGATCGCCGGCGTATTCATCGCGATGGGCTATTACCATCGGGAACATCTCCGCGACCTCGGCGAAACCGTGGAGGACGCCCGCGTGGTCGAGCTCGGCGAATCCTCGCCGACGGATGACAACGGCCCGATCCCCTTGGCCTGATCGAAAATAGAGTTCCGAAGGAAGGCCGCGATTTTATATGAAGGAGAACCCCATGCCGGCCCATATCAGCAGACGCGATTTCTTTTGCGGCGGGGCGGCCATGCTGGCCGTGCCGTCTGGGTTGTCCATCCTGAGCTCATCCGCGGCCGCTCAGACGCAGCCACCCGATGAGGCCAAGGATTTGACCACCTATCATGAGTCCGAAATCGGCGGTAAGGTGCGCGGTCCGCATGTGTGGCTGCGCTGGAACAACGAGCCACTGACCAGTTACCGCGCCCACGGCACCCAAAAATATCCCTATTTCTACCCGGTGATCGGGCCGGCCTCCGGCTTGTCGCTGACTACCGAAACCGCCCTGCCCTGGCCTCATCACCGCTCGCTCTACTTGGCCGCGGACCGCCTGAACGGGGCCAATTACTGGCAACAGGGGCTTGAACATGGACAGGTCAAGTCCAGGGGGCCGAGCATCGAGAAGATCTCACCCAACGCCGCGATCATCCGCGACGCCTGCGAATGGGCGGTACCGGGCGGACCGGCGCAGATGACCGACGAACGCACGTTCAGTATCAATGTGGATCTTCCCCGCCAATGGACGATTGATGTTGACATACAATGGAAAGCCGTCGTTGATGTCCAGATCACCAAGACCAATCATGGTTTGTTTGCCATTCGCTGCGCAACGGACCTCTCGCCCTGGGGCGGCGGTACATTGCTTTCCAGCGAGGGCGCCATTGGCGAAAAAGACACTCTGGGCAAGCCGGCCCGCTGGTGTGCTTTTTTTGGAAAGCGCCGACAAACCGGTCCGGTCGAGGGCATCGCCCTCTTCGAGCATCCAAGCAATCCGTGGAACCCCTGCCCCTGGTTTACCCGGGATTATGGTTTTATTTCGCCCATGCCTTTTATGTGGATAACCGAACCCTGGCGCCTGTCCGCCGGCTCGGTGGCCAATCTGAAATACAAAATCGTCGCCTTCGCCGGCAACCCCCAACAGGCCGCCCTCGATAAACAACACGAACAATGGGTGAACGCATAAAAACGCGAGCAAGGGAATACCCTACCAGCCCGAAGCAGTTTACCCGCCGTGGCGGGCTAGCGAGGGTTTCGCCCCGAATGGGGCAACGGAACGCCGGGCGGAAAGGATGGGGAGAGGGGGCGACAAGGGGATGGGGGGATAATAATACACACTACCAGCCCGAAGCAGTTTACCCACCTTCCTCGCTCGCCACGGCCAGGCTTCGCTAGGCTCCGCCTTGGCGAGCGGAGCCCTGCGGAGCCGAGCCCAGGCGGGCCGTGGCGGGCGAGCAAGGGAATACCAACCCGTATCGGAATTCACTCCAACAAGTCCCAATCCCGACAGACATCGAGATCGCTCTCCCAAGATTCGCTGCCGCCTCACGCCTCCCGTTCGATCACCATTTCGGCCACGCGGATCAACTGCTCGGCCGTCGGCGAGGGGGGCAACTGCTTGATATGGCCGGTGGCCGAGGCGATGTATTGCCGGGCCGTATCGTGGGCGTAGGCCAGGCTTCCGGTTTTTTCCAGAAGCCCGCGCAGTTTGGCCCGGTCCGGCGGGCCGGCCGATGCGGCCCCAAGCTGCCGACGCAGTTCGCCGTTGCCCGCGCTCAGTCCGTGGATCATCGGCAACGTCAGCTTCTTCTTGGCCAGGTCACGGCCCAGGGTCTTGCCCATCCGCTCCTCGCTACCGGTGATGTCCAGAATGTCGTCGGTGATCTGAAAGGCGATCCCCAGATCCTGCCCGTAACCGGCCAGCAGACCGCCGGTCCGCTCGTCCGCCCCGGCAAAGTGGGCCCCCAACAGGCAACAGACCCGGGCAAGCGAGGCCGTCTTGCGGTTGACAATCTCAAGGTATTCGTCGACGCTCAGATTCAGGTTGCCCCGCTGGCGGACCTGCTGCAACTCACCTGCGCAGATCGTGTTCGTCGTCGCCGCGATGATGCGCGAGGCGAATTGCGAGTCCAGCGAACTGCACAGATGAAACGCATGGCTGATCAGGTAATCGCCGAGCAGGACGGCCGCCTCATTGCCTTCGAGATGATTGATCGTCGGACTGCCCCGGCGCAGATCGCCCTCGTCCAACACGTCATCATGCACCAAGGTGGCCATATGGACCATTTCGACCACGGCCGCCACGGTCAAATGCTCCGGCCGTATGCCACCGCACACCTTGGCGGACATCAGTACCAGTGCCGGCCGCAGCATCTTGCCCCGGTAGCGTTCGATGTGCGCGCAAAGATCGTTTACCGCGAGTAGTTCGGAGACCAGCTCCCGCTCGAAAATCGCGCAGACCTGCTCCAGCTCCGCGGCGATGGATGCATGGATGGCCGACATGGCCGGCATGACAATCGTCCCCGTAAAAAACCCTGCCGATCGCGAACCCCGACCGGCAACCCCGTTATTGTATGACAAGTCGCGACCCTCGGCGAGCATGCGGGCTCGCGAGACAGAGGGACTAGGTTTGTGACATATGCGACGGCGGATGATGTACCCGGATTTCATCCTTGGAGTGCGCTGCCAACGGCAGCACTTTGACTGGTTGGCCGGTAGCCGCAAGCCGCGGATTCTGTATTCTGGCGGCAGGGTGGCATGCAACGCCGCGGGGTGGCATGGGCGGGCCCTTGTCCCGCCGAGGTGCAACAAGGGTTTGCCCGTGCCTTTAAGGCCGCGGAACAGAGCACGAATATTCCCAAATAAGTCGCCTTCGCCACCTTTCCTCGCATGCACCCCACGCTCACCAAAACCGATTCGCTGGACTGGAGGTGGAGGCTTGCATGTGGTATAATGATCTTCCTGTGGCCCGTCCGATCGGCGTGGGCGCGTTTCGGATCAATATTGGCGGCTTGGAAAGAAGGGAGCAATAATGATCGAAATCACTCCCATGGTCGGTATCAGCGAGCATGAATTGTCCTTTGTCTGCGACCGCAGCCCGGGACCCGGCGGCCAGAACGTCAACAAGGTCAACACCCGGGTCACCCTCAATTTCAATGTCGCCGCCAGTACGTCCCTGTCCAGCCAGCAGAAAAAGGTCGTCTGCGAGAGCCTGGCCAGCCGCATCAATTCCGACGGCGTCCTCCGGGTCAGTTCCTGCAAGGAACGCACCCAGTTAGCCAACCGCCGCAGCGCGGTCAACCGCTTCATCGAGCTGATGTCCGGGGCCTTTACTCAACCCAAGGCCCGTAAGGCCACCCGGCCCACCACCGCCTCCAAGATCCAGCGGCTCACCGAAAAGAAAAAACGCGGAGCGATCAAGTCCACCCGGGCCGCCCAGGTCGCCGCCGACGAATAAACCAACAGGGGGGCTGTTTCAGACCAAGGCTCCTAAGGCCTTGTCTAAAGCTCTTTTTACCTCTGTATCCTCGGTGATCTCTGTGGAAAATCTTCCGCCTCAAGCCACGCCCACGGTCAACAGCGCCGGCATCCAGAAACTGAATTTGCGCCGTCGGATATCGCGAAACCCCGCCTCGCGGAAATAATCGTCGATCATCGACCAGGATGCGTGGTGGACATGTTTTTCCACCGTGCCGATGATTACATCGAAGGCCACCCAGCCGATTATATTGTCCCGAAACCCGTCGATGAGCATCAGCCGACCCCCCGGCCGCAGTACGCGACGCATCTCATGCACCACCACCTGTTGGCGCGGATAATGATGAAACGAGTTACTGCACGTCACCACGTCGAAACTGGCGTCGGCGAAGGGCAAATGCTCGCTGTCGGCGGCCACGAAACGCAAGCGGTCGTCCACGCCCGCCCGCCGGGCCTTGTCCTCGGCCACCCGACACATGGCCGGCGCGTAATCCAGCCCCACGACCCGAGCCGGCAGCGGCGAGCCGGCCAGCATGCCCGCGAACGTCCCCGTCCCACAACCCACATCCAGCAGATCGAACGGCTCACCCATCCCGTTTCGCCAGACGTACAACTCTTCCAGAAACATTCGATAGGAAGGTTGGAACAGAAAACGGTTGAGCAACGAGCGATCGTACGTGTGGGCCCAGGCCTCGAACTCCGCCCGGGCCTTCGCTTTCATGGTTTTGTCCCGGCTCATGACCGCCCAGCTTAACCGTCGAGCCGACGAGCGGCAATCGCCCCGCCCGGCTGGCCGTCGAAAAACGCCGGATTATAATGACCCCCACGGCGGCGGGGCCGCTCCACCCGGCCGACCGACGGAGAAACAGCCGATTATGCCCAAACGTAACCTCATCTGGCTCGCCTTGGCCGTCGTTATTGGCGCGCTTCTGTGGAAAGTGCCCGAGTTCATCGTCCAGCAAGAACAATTGTACAACCGCTTCGGGCCGATGCTCGACGTACATGCCCAGATTCGCAAGAATTACGTGGAGGAAGTCCCCGACAATACCCTCATCCGCGGGGCCATCGACGGCATGCTCGGCCGCCTTGACCCCTACAGCCACTATTTTGACCAGGCCGAGCTGGATCAGTTCAACATCCGTACCCGCGGGGAATTCAAGGGGATCGGCATCGAGATTGTCCAGTCCGAGACCGGCGAACCACTGGTGGTCAGCCCGATCGAGGGCAGCCCGGCGTTCGAGGCGGGTTTGCGCAGCGGTGACTTGATCACCCGAATCGATAGTCAGCCCACCGTCGAACTCAGCCTGGCCGCCTGCGTACGGCTTATTCAGGGCGAGCCCGGCACCAGCGTCACCCTCGGAATCCAACGCCCCGAGACGGGCCAGGCCTTCGAAAAATCCATCACCCGCGGCATCGTCAAGGTCCGTACGGTTCGCGGATGGGCGCGCGACGCCGGGTACGACTGGGACTATCTGATCGACCCCGACCGTCGCATCGGTTACGTGCGCATCACCAGCTTCGAGCAGGTCACACCCGAACAGTTCGACGAAGTGATGGGCGCCCTGCTCAACCGACAGCGGATGCGCGGCCTGGTCCTCGACCTGCGAGATAACCCCGGCGGGCTGCTCGACGCCGTGGTCGCTATCGCCAATCGCTTCCTCAACGACGGCCCGATCGTCACCATCCGCTATCGCAGCCGACCGGAACAACCCTACCAGGCCAACGGCGAACATACCTGTCCCGACTTTCCCCTGGTTATTCTGGTGAACAAGGGGTCCGCCAGCGCATCCGAAATCCTGTCCGGCGCCTTGCGCGATCGCGGCCGCGCCGTCCTGGTCGGCGAGCGGACCTTCGGCAAGGGTAGTGTCCAGGAATTGATCGACATCAAGGGGAGCGGCGGCCTGGAAGGCGCGGTCAAGCTGACCATCGCTTATTACTACCTTCCCAAAGGCCAGCGAATTCACGGCATCGGCGTCGCCCCCGACAAGGTCGTCCCCCTGTCCGCGGAGCAGCAGGAGACCATGAACGAATCCTGGCGGCAGGTTTATGTCACCGAGGGTCTGCCCTCGGCCAGTGGGCCGGCCACCACCTCGGCCCCGCGCCGCCGCACCATTATGATCGATCCACAGTTACAGGTCGCCCTCGACATATTGCATGAACAACTGGACACGCTCGCGCGGCCGAGGGAATGAAGAGCATGGAAAAAGACCCCGAAATAGTGGCGCGTCTTTTCAAGGCCCGCGAGGATGAAAACTGGCAATTCCGCGCGTTCCTCAAGATGACCTCGCGCAACCATGCGAAAATCGATGCGGCCGCCGAGCGCTTCGCTCGGGACGCCGCCGCCCGGATGGACTGCCTGCAATGCGCCGCCTGCTGTAAGCAAACCCGGACCCCCGTCGACGACCACGAGATCGACCGGCTGGCCCGGCGTCTGGATATAACCGCCGCCGAGTTTGTCGAACGCTATGTCGAGGAAAACGAGTTCGGCGAGCGGTGCATCAAGGACATCCCCTGCCCCTTTTTGGACGGCAACCGCTGCACGGTCTACGAGGACCGACCCGAGCCCTGCCGAGGCTACCCCTACATCGGCGGGGAAATCTCCACCCGCATGATCGGCATCCTCGAACGCGCTTCGACCTGCCCGATCATCTATGAAATGCTCGAAAGACTGAAGACGCATCTGAACTTCAGATACTACCGACGTTGAAACTCATGCTTCGGCCGATACGGTACGCCCCTCAGGAACATTCGCAACCGTCGCCCGCATCGTGGCACGAATCCCGCTGATCGCGGGAATCATCGTACAGCAAGGCCGAATCCGTGGGCCGGTGTCGGAATCCGGTAATGATCGGCGTATCCTCGGGCTTTTCCGAAGGATGGACCGCGAAAACCTCGACCCGGACAATCTCCTCGAATAGCACGGAAACCACAAACGCCCCGACCTTGTACTGCTCGTCCACCGGCTCGCACTCGAAACTCATCAGGCTGCGCGGCCCCAGATCGACCAGCTCCTTCATCTCGTAGCTGAACCCGTCCCGAAGGTAAAGCAAAGTACGCACCTCCAGCTCGGAAAGGAACCGCTGAAAATCCTCATGCCCCCCAACCTGCTCACGAGGCACGTCCGGGAATTTCTTGTACGCGCAACGCATCCGGGCCACTTCCTTCTGGCGTTGATAGGCGGGCCCGGTAAACCAGTCATAATCAAAAATGTTTGGCATGGCTGACGACTGCCTTTCACATTAAAACGAATCTCAACGAGTTTCCGCCAATCCGGAAAAGGCGACAAGCTAGATCATTCGCTGGATGGTGTCAACGGCGGTCAAAAACGGTTCGACCTGAAATCTATCGAGCAAAAAGCAATACCATATCCCCAAGGATAAGAAAGCTTGCCCTCTCTCGATAAATCACATAGAATCTCGATTGAGTGCCTAAAGAATAGGCACATGCCCGCAATGAGGCATGCCTAAAAAATGACTTTTTTTATAATGCCCTTTATCAGGGCAATATTGTGGATACTATCGTTTGAAGTTGATATTGGCATACCCAATGCTAAGCAATTAATTGCACAAGAGAGTGGCACATGCTGCCTGAAAAAGAGTCGGATGCATCGGATGCTTTTAGAGGTTCAGAACTTATGTCTCTGAATATTCTTCGTGAAATCAGCCAGATCATGGGCAGCTCCCTGGATACGAAGAAGGTATTCGATCGGGTGATGCGTATTCTGGCCGCCCAACTCAGAATCGAGACGGGCAGACTGGTGATTCTGGACGCGGCCAGTGGGCAATTACGAATCGAAATCGCCCATGGGCTGACCCCGGAAGAACAAGCCCGAGGCGTATACGCTCTCGGCGAGGGTATTACCGGACAGGTCTTTGCCACCGGCCAACCCCGAGTCATCCCCGACGTTCGCCAGGAACCCGATTACCTCGACCGAACCCGGCCGCGTAAGAACCACGAACAACCATACAGTTTTATTTGCCTGCCGATCACCAGCGAAAGCCAGACCATCGGCGTGCTCAGCGTGGACAAACCGTTTGTCGATCAGCCGACACTTGATCACGACGTGGAGATTCTCACCATCGTGGCCGCCATGATCGCCCAGTCCGTCCGCATCAGCGGGATGGTCCATCGGGAAAAAGAGGAACTCCTCGACGAGCTATCCGAGTTGCGCAAGATCATGCACGACCGCTACCAGTTCGCCAACATCGTCGGATCCTCGCAACCCATGCTTGGCGTCTTTCGTACCATCGAGCAGGTGGCTCGAGCCCGGGCGACCATCCTGATTATGGGCGAGACCGGGACGGGCAAGGAACTGATCGCCAAGGCCCTCCACTACAACAGCGACCGGGCCGACAAACCCTTTATCCGGGTCAACTGCGGGGCCCTGTCCGGCCACCTGCTGGAAAGCGAGTTGTTCGGCCACGTCAAAGGCGCATTTACCGGGGCGATTCGGGACAAGACCGGACGCTTCGAGGCGGCCAACGGCGGCACCATTTTCCTCGACGAAATCGCCACCATGGATATGTCCCTACAGGTCAAGCTCCTCCGCGTCCTGCAGGAACGCGAGTTCGAGCGAGTCGGCGACTACCGCACGCGCTCCGTCGATGTGCGGGTCATCGCCGCGTCCAACCTCAACCTCGAGGAGGAGGTCCGGGCCAAACGCTTCCGCGAGGATCTCTACTATCGGCTCAACGTGGTGGTCATCCAGTTGCCTCCGCTGCGCGAGCGCAAGGAGGACATCCCCCAACTGATCGATTGTTTTCTCGACAAATACAACGCGGAAAACGATCGCACCCTTCGCCGCATGTCCCGCGACGTGCTCAACCTTCTACTGCGTTATTCCTGGCCAGGCAACGTGCGCGAACTGGAAAACACCATCGAGCGGGCCGTCGTGCTCTCCGACGGTCCGGATTTCACCATGGACCTGCTGCCGACGGCCATCCGGGCTTTCGCCGAGAAGGATCGTCCCCGGGTCCGGGCGGACTCCCCCGATGAGCTGATTGAACAACTGGTCCGCTGGGCGGTGGACGACGCCCAGGTCGGCGTTGAAGGACAGATCTGGCCGCGGTTTATGGCCCTCATGGAGCGGGCCTTGATCGGCGAGGCTCTTAAACGCTGCGGCGGCACGAAAATAAAGGCCGCCGATTATCTCGGCATCAACCGCAACACCCTCAACAAGAAACATCGCGAGCTGGGCCTGGACCACGGCGAGCTGTCGGCGACACCGGCCCGATAAAAATCACCGCCCACGTTGCGCAATGTGGATGGGCCTTCCATCAAGGGGGACAAGATCATCCATGCATGGCCCGTTTGCGTCACCGATCATCCACTCTCGGGGGGGGCATGCAACGCCGTAAACTCAACGGACCTACGCCGCAACGTAAACCTTTTGGGCACTAAGGAATCGCGCATAAATAATATAAACGATTATCGCCTCGGCACAATCGCATAGTTCCACTCGCCGTGGAAGGGGTCTGGCTTCAAGCGAACCCTCGCCAGTTGTTCATCCGTCACCTTCTCCTTGAGAGGATAGGTGTGTTCATCCAGTTCGGCCCGGATCTGCAGGCCGGCTGCCGTCTTCGTCTTACCAATAAGTTGAACGATGACCGCATGGCTCGTCAGCGGTCGTCCTCGCCAGTTCCGCGTGATATGACAGAACATGCGATGTTCGATCTTGTTCCACTTACTCGTACCCGGCGGAAAATGGCAGACGCTCAGCCGTAACCCCAACTCATCGGCCAACTCCTGGAGGGCCACCTTCCACAGTCGCGTCCGGCTGCTGTTGCTGCCGCCGGAGTCTGCCGTAATCAACAACCCCTTGGCTCGCGGGTATCGCTTCTGGCCCATCTTCCGCCACCACCGTTTGACGCTTGCCGCCGCAAAGCGCGCCGTGTCGTGATCGATGCCCACGCTCACCCAGCCTTCGTTGCGCGTCAGGTCATACACGCCGTACGGAATGGCCTTCTTCATCTGCGGGTCCGGAAAATCGTGTACCCGGACTTCCTCCGGCTGGCCGCGCCGCCGCCACTCCCAACCCGCATTCTTGAAATCGCCCACCAGTTCTTTCTTTTTCGTGTCCACCGAGATGGTTGGCTGGCCCCGCTTCCGGAACCGGTTCGGCAGGTTGTCCGGGATCTCGACGGCCAGACGCTTCCATTGGAGGAGGCCGTGCGTCGTCTGCGGGAGGTGGCCGACGGAACGATTCGCGTTTCGGGCAACTGTCTGGCTCTGGAAGTAGAAATCAGCCCACGGGTGAACCACATCCACCGGGTCATCTGTTTTCGGGACGCCGGTTCGACATGTGCTTGATTCACAGGGGAGCAACGGCGGCGGGTCAAGAGGGGGGCAAAAATCGGACGGCGCTCGGTTGGGCCCGGGCACCGTCCGGTTTGTTTATCAGGCCTGGTCGATGCGTGGCTGTATCGAGATTCCCATCTCGATACGACGACGTGCGGGGTTCCTATCCCGCGGATTAAGGCGCGAGAAAGGATTCGCACTCCAGCGCCGACCTAGCAAGTATAATCAGGAAGCGACCCCGCTTCTTTACGCCTTCAATCGCCTTTCAGCCATTTTTCCAGCCAGTTGATGGCCGCCTCCTGGGCGGGCAGCTTGAAG
>CAZXSA010000149.1:0-12390 GCA_964642815.1 uncultured Planctomycetales bacterium
GTCGAGATTCCCATCTTGCTCTGTCGAGATTCCCATCTTGCTCTGTCGAGATTCCTATCTCGACAGCCTTGCCTTGGGATTCCTTGCTCTGTCGAGATTCCCATCTCGACAGTCCGGGATCGGGATTCCTATCCCGCGTTAGAGGGGAAAGGATTCCCCTTTGTATGGGTGCGAGAAAGGATTCTCGCACCAGCGTCGCCATCAGAACCCGGAACAGTTTACCCGCCGTGGTGGGGAAATGACGGGCTGGTGTAGTATGGCGCACCGACTACCGAAAAATCAGCCTCCTTCGACCCCGCGCTTCCGCTAGGGGTTCTGATGGGTACCCGACCCGGCTGTCGCTCATCTACGCACCTCATTTATTACCCCGCCGCCGTTCGGCTGTGTGGCACTCCTTGCCGGGATCAAAACGTATTCGCTGCCTGTGTACGGCTCGCTACGCTTGCGCGGGAATAGCAGATCGTTATCCTGATTCGTATTGGGGTCGGGCTCGACACCGCCGTCGTCAATGCCATTCTCGCCCACTGAGTACAACACATAACCATTCTCTGCTTCCAAGCGGTATCGGAGCGGCTCGTCGGTAAACGGATCCAGAGGCAGCCGGGTCAGATAATCCGGGACCAGTTCGGATAGCTGGTGCGGATAGCGGTTATGCTCGTGCCGGTAGACCGAGAGGGCTATCGCCGTCTCGGCGGCCTTGCAGAAAGCCCAATTATTCAAACACAACACGTAAGAACGAAACACGATAGACCACGCCTGTTCGGCGTCGGCATATTGATTCCATGTCGGACGACCGTTCATGACCTTGTTTCGGCCGAACATGTTGGAATTGTTAATCCGGGGTCGATCGAAACGCGCGCGGGCTTGAGCATAAGATTGCCTTGGAATATGCATAAAGTGTTCTTGGCCCCCGGCAAGAACAGTCTCTATCTCCCGCCGATCCGCAAACAACGGCGATAGCAGATTCGTGGTCAGTGGCAGCCAATCGGATGGGTAATCGAGGTCGCCGGTTTTAATCACGGACCATCCGTTACCCGACGAATCTCGCGTGTAATACTGATCCATCCGGTTTTGTTCGAATCGGTACTCACCCTCAATACTTTGGGCATAAACCTCGGCCAGATCATAAGATATTGCCGAAAGAAGATCAAAAAGGGCTTGGGCCTGGTGTCGATCAAAACTGTATTCATGCGACCAGAATATAATTTCGTTCATAACCAGGGCCCGACACGCTGCGCCGACCAGTATGGAAATTGTTACGCCGTCGTCTTCAATATTCTGAGCCAGTTGTAAAACGGTACGGAGGTCATCCACGGCCTGCGGGAAGTCTTTTTTCTCTTCCAGATAGTAGCGGCTTCGCGTCGTATAGAGTCTGGCAAGCCGGCGGGCCTCGGATAATGTAACTTGTCCTGTGCCGATTCCACCAGAGAAAGTAAACCATAAAGGCTGATCGGCCAGTTCCGTAATGGTAGCCATGGCCGATACGGTTGCGGGCAATTCGAGATACTTGACCATTTCGCCCTGAATCAGCCGCGTCGAAGGAGACCACGGACCATTGAGGACGACACTTACATTAAAACTTGGAGGAGCAGTCCGGAGCGTCGGTTGCGCGGGCTGGTCCTTATCCTGCCAGGCCACCCATTGCATCCCGGCGGGTGCGGTGGGCAGGACAGAAATGACCGGGTCGGCCGGCAGGGCCTGAACGGCGGCGGCCAAGTCCTTCGTTCGATCCAACTCTGGAGGAGGTTTGTTGATGGCAAAGTCCAAGTTCCAGTTGTAAGGATCGACCCGCGGCAGCGGCGGCATGGTGGCCATGCGGGTATACGCGAAATGCCCGAACCAGGGCAGCAGGATGACGGCCGCGACCGCGCGGATCCACCATCGCCGGCGGTAAACCCGCTCACCCAAGGCGTTCCATCGCTCGATCAGGTCGGAGAGCATCATGTTGGAAACAAAACATATACGTGCCAGCGACGGGAGGCAAGAGGCATCCAGGCAAAAAGTAGGGCGGGCTACTGCCCGCCTTCCTCCCCTGCGAATGGCGTGCAATAGCACTCCCTACATGGTGCTCTGTCGAGATTCCCATCTCGACAACCTTGGGGTCGGCCTCTTTGCTCTGTCGAGATTCCCATCTCGACAGTCCGGGATCGGGATTCCTATCCCGCGTTAGAGGGGAAAGGATTCCCCTTTGCGTTAGGTGCGAGAAGGGATTCTCGCCCCAGCGTCGTATTACATGGTCGCTAAACACATACATGCCGCGATTCTGCCAACTCTGCGAATGGCGTGCAATAGCACGCCCTACATGGTGCTCCGTCGAGATTCCCATCTCGACAACCTTGGGGTCGGCGTCTTTGCTCTGTCGAGATTCCCATCTCGACAGTCCGGGATCGGGATTCCTATCCCGCGTTAGAGGGGAAAGGATTCCCCTTTGCGTTAGGTGCGAGAAGGGATTCTCGCCCCAGCGTCGTATTACATGGTCGCTAAACACATACATGCCGCGATTCTGCCAACTCTGTGAATGGCGTGCAATAGCACGCCCTACATGCTCATTGCACAGGCGAGACGCCTATGCCACACCGTAGCTTTACACATTGCGGATAGCATCGGCCAGGGCGGCGATGTTTTCGTGGGGGGTTTGCTCGTGGAGGTAATCCGAGGTGCCGAGGATGAAGGGGCCTTTGTTCTTGACCGCCTCCAAAACAAATTGAACCCGCTCGAGGATTTCTCGCGGATCGGCCTTCATCAGGAAATCGATCTGGTCGATCCCGCCGTGCAGCACGATATCGGGTGCGAGCGCGGCGAAAACCTCCTCCAGTATCGTATCCCCGTAAGGCGGCGCGGTCAGCGATTCATACACGTCCATGCCCATTTCGCGATAACAGGCAAAAAGCCCTCGGGCTCGGCCGCAGTTGTGATAGATCACGGGCACACCCCGCCGCCGGGCGTGCTCGATCAATCTCTTTTCGTAGGGCAGGATATGCTCGCGAAAATAGGCCGCCCCGACCACTTTACCGGAGGCGATGTTCCCGCCCACGCTCAGCATATCCGTACCGGCCTCGATGTATTGATTCGCCAGTTGCAGATTCCGGGCCAGGAAATAATCCATCATGCGGTGATAAAACTCCGGCCTTTCGATCGGGTCGAGCAGCAGATCGTCAAGCCGGCGATAATAGTAGGCCACTTCGTTAAACGCGCCCTGCAGCCAGGGAGCGGTCAAGCCCTTTTCGTCAAGAGCCTGTCGAGCCGCGCGGATGGGTGAGACGTCGAGCAGCGAAGGCGGCGGTTGGAACTCCGCCATGATCTCGAAATCCCGCTCGCATTTGATCATGTACTCGGTGGCCGACACCTCGGCATCGTATTCGCTCACCTGGCTGACCTGTTTAACTTCCCGCAGGACACCGGCCGGTGTATGCACCACGGTAGTGGTAATTTCATTTTGCCCGTGCCGCTCGGTCTTTTTGTCCACCCGCCAATTCGGGCCGGTCGGGCCGATCGGATCGCGGACCGGCGTGCAATTGCGATGGATAATGTCGAAGCCGAAATGGTCGTAGACCTCGATCGTTTTACCGATCAGGTCGGCCGTCTTGTCCTGAAAAAACGCCTGAACGAAATTCACGTGAATGAACGGCGCGACTGGCACCCGATCCACGGGACGATGACGGATCACGTTCCACAATCGTTCACGGCCGGTCATGGGTGCCCTCGATCACGGTTCCGTCGGAGCAAATTCGTAAAGCGCCATATCGCCTTGATTCAGGGATTTGAGATTTTCCCGCCAGTCCGCCGCCGTCGTCCGCGTGGCCGTCTCGCGGCCATCCATCGCATGGCTCTTCACTCGATATTTGCCGGAAGCCGACGGCAGCCACGGTTTCAGGTCCGCCTTGAGAGTCGTTGCCGCGTCCTTTTCCTCACGTTTCAAGGCGATCATCAAAAGACTCTTCGGCAACGCATAAGCGGTCACATGCACGCCCGGACACTCCTCGGCCAGCACGCATTCGCCGATCAATTCGCCCTCGACGAAATACGACAGAAACTGCTTGCGCAAACCGGCGCATTGCTTGACGGCCGTGCTTAGTTCGGGATACTCCGCGAGCATGGCCGTGCCGTTCACATCGCCCGGACGGCTGGGCATGAGGTTCAGGTACTGGTTATCCATGAATGACAGGCGAACGGTGGTGGGACATTCGCTGATATTGACGTTGATCCGCGGCGCGGGAAACGCGCTGACCAACGCCCGCCGATCCGCCCAAGTGATCCAGTTCCACGTGTAATCAAGATAGTCGGCCTCGATATCCAGATAGGAACACGACTCGGCAGCGAAGACGGATTGCGGATCTCTGGCCCGGGCCGCCTCGCGAATCCGCACGGTCAGATCGGTGATGTTCGGGGTAAGTTTCTTTCTCTTCCAGCCGTACACGTCCCAGACCAGCGAGGGAACTCCCCGATCGATCATCTTTGACCAGGTATCGAACACGTCGTCATGCCAGCGTTGATCCGTCTGGTCGGCCTGGACGACGGTCTGGGCATCGGCATACGGCGGGTTGAACATGGGGACCAGCTCCAGATGGTAGGTCCAGCCGGACCCGGCAGTTTTCTCGATCTTCAGGCCGTAACGCTCCGCGGTGGGATTGGCCAGCGCGTAGCAGGAGATGAACGGGGAAATGTTGACGCCGAGTTCCCGGCAGCGGCGGACGGCGGCCGCGAAAGTCTCGTCCGTACCCAGTACCGGCAGGGTATGAAACGGGATCTGGAACGGCGGGCACCAGAACCAGGGAACGATTTCATCCACTCCATGCTCCTTGGCGTCGGCGGCCATTTGCACCAGATCGTCGATGCTACAGGCGATATCTTCCTTCGTGTTCGGCGGCACGCCGCGCATCATGAAGATCGTGCGATAACCCAAGCCCTCGCGCACATGCTTCGGCAAGGCGAAAGGCCGCTTGATGTTCTGCAGGACCCATGCCCGGAAAGGCTGGATACCTTCCGCCCAGCCGTGACTATGGGGGGTCAGCCGAAACTCGCCGCTTTCCCAGGAGGTGTTCGGCTCGATGGTGATGTTATGCACGCCGGCCAGCCGAACCTTGCCGTCTCTTTCGTCACGCATAACCCACACGCCCCAGAGTGGATCATAGCCCCAAGCTTTTTCCCAGAGGCTGAACCCCTGCTTCAGACCACCAAAATCGAGCCAGCGCATGCAATGCGGCACATAGACGTCATGGGCCTTGTAAATACGGCCGGCCAATGATTCGTCGACGGCGTAAAACGGAGCTTGCGCGGGATTCCTTACCAAATCGGTGAAGGGGTTCATCACGTCGCCCGCCATGCGCAGATGCGTCTGCTGGTCACCGGCGAAAGGCAACAGGCCCGACAGGTCGGGAAAGAGGATCTGTTTGATGGCCTGCGCGGACTGGTTTTCGATGTGGCACTTCATCGCCACCGATCGCCCATCGGGCGCGGCGCTCAGGGTCACGGTCGCGGTGACTTCGCCGCCCACCGGCAGGTCCCGGCTGGCGGCCAGATGCCGCCACCGCAACGTGACCTCGTGCTCCACCTGCCGGATTTCCACGTCGCGGCTGAACCGCGTGGCCAGACGCAGGGCGTGGAACGCCTCGACCGGCACCGCCAGATCGACCAGCCCGGCCTTGCTTCGCGAGGCCTCCAGCATCGCGGTCCGGCCGTAGTGCATGCCGAGAATCCCGCCGGTTTGCGAGTCAATCTGTAATTGCAGGCCGTTCAGCTCGATCCGGACGACGGATTCGTCGGCCGCCCCGGCGGAGGCTCCCGTGGCTGCCAGTACGGCGACGGCCAGACCCAGTCTCATTATCACCGCCATCTTACGCTTGTTTTTGCTCATGTTCAGACTCCCGCAAAGTCCCAAGGATTGGATATCGATCAAGACGGCTCAAACCGGAAGGGATTGTAACACAGTAGGGCGTGCTATTGCACGCCTTTTTCTGTTCGCTTTAGAGTGCATCCTAAAACCGGTGTGGCACCGGTGTCTCGCCGGTGCTCTTCAGCCCGGAAGGGCCGAGACTATGGGGTTTTAGGACGCACTCTTATTAGAATTTTTGTTCGTTCGAGATTCCTATTGCTCTGGCGAGATTCTTATCTCGACAGTCCCGTGTCGGGATTCCCATCCCACGTTAAAGGGGAAGGGATTCTCCTTTGTATGGGTGCGAGAAAGGATTCTCGCACCAGCGTAGGGCGTGCTATTGCACGCCTTTTTTCTGAAACGAGGGGACATGCATCCGTCAAAAAAGCCCGAGTTCCAGGCGAACCTCGTCGGAGAGTTGCGCCATCCCCCACGGCGGGTCCCAGACCAGTTCAACCCGAGCCGAGGAGACGCCTTCGATGCCCTGGATCAGTTTTTCGATGTGTCCGGGCAACACGCCGGCCACCGGACAGCCCGGCGAGGTCAAGGTCATGCGGATATCGACCGCGCCGTGTTCGTCGATATTCAACGCGTAGATCAACCCGAGGTCCACGATATTGACCGGAATTTCCGGATCATACACATTGCGCAGGACGGCCAGGATCCGGCGGGCAAGCTCCTCGCGATCCACTTGCGATTGAGTCGATTCATTCATGGCACGTCTCCCGAAACGATTCATTCCGTGGTTACCGGTTGCGATTCGTTTTCCAAGGCCGCCTCCATCGTATGCCAGGCCAAGGTCGCGCACTTCACCCGGATGGGGTATTGGCAAACCCCGGAGAAAACTTCCAGCTTGCCCAGGTCGGGTCCGGAGGCCGTCTCGATGGCGTCGCCGGTGACCAGACTGTGGAACTTACGGAACAGGGCCTTGGCCTCATCCAGTGTCCGGCCCTTGATCGCCTCGGTCATGAGCGAAGCGGATGCCGTCGAAATCGCGCAGCCGGACCCCTCGAAGGTCGCCTCCCGCACGATGCCGTCGGCCAGCTTCAGGTGAATGGTTACATGGTCGCCACACAAGGGATTATGCCCCTCGGCCGAGTGGTCCGCCTCGGGCAGCGGACGTCGGTTGCGTGGCCGCCGACTGTGGTCGCGAATGAGTTCCTGATAGAGATCGTTGATGACGGACATCAGCTTAACACCTTCAAGACCCGGCGAATTCCCTGAACCAGAACGTCGATCTCCTCCGGCGTGTTATAGAAGGCCAGCGAGGCCCGGGCGGTGGCCGGCACGCCGAAACGCTCCATGACCGGCTGGGCACAATGATGCCCGGTACGGATGGCAATGCCTTCGCTGTCCAGAATCGTCCCGATGTCGTGCGGATGAATGCCGTCCAGCACGAAGGACAACACCGCGGCCCGCTCGGCGGCGGTCCCGATGAATTTCAATTCGCGGATGGCCGACAGTTTGTGTACGGCCTCATCCAGCAAATAACTTTCGTAGGCGGCGATGTTCTCCCGTCCGATCCGCTCGATGTAATCGACGGCGGCCCCCAGACCGACCGCCCCGGCGATATGGGGGGTGCCGGCCTCGAATTTGTAAGGCAACTCGTTGTAGACGGTCCGCTCGAAACGGACCGAAAGAATCATGTCGCCTCCGGCCTGATAAGGCGGCATGTCCGCCAGAATTTCCTTTCGGCCGTAAAGCACCCCGATCCCGGTCGGCCCGTAGAGTTTATGCCCGGAAAAGGCCAGAAAATCGCAATCGATCTCGGTTACGTCAATCGGCAGGTGGGCGGCCGACTGGGCGGCGTCCACCAATACCGGCACGCCGCGCGCGTGCGCCATTTCCACGATCCGCGCGACGGGGTTGAGGGTTCCCAACGCGTTGGACAGATGCACGACGGCCACGAGGCGCGTGCGCGGATTAAGCAGACGGGCGTATTCATCCATCGGCAACTCGCCGGCATCGTTGATCGGGATAACCCGCAGCTTCGCCCCGGTCTGCTCGCGGACCAGTTGCCAGGGCACGATGTTCGAGTGGTGCTCCATGGCGGAAATCAGGATTTCATCCCCGCTTTGCAGCCGAGGCCGCGCGTAGGCCTGAGCTATGAGGTTGATGGCCTCGGTTGCCCCGCGGGTGAAGATGATCTCTTCGGGATATCTCGCTCCGATGAAACGCTGCACGGTCCGCCGAGCATTTTCGTAACTCTCCGTCGCCCGCATGCTGAGGGTATGCACGCCACGATGCACGTTGGCGTTGTCCTCGAAATAATATCGCTGCATTGCCTCGATGACCGCCCGAGGCTTCTGCGTGGTGGCGGCGTTATCCAAGTAGACCAGCGGCCGTCCGTGTACGCGCTGGTGGAGGATCGGAAAATCCGCGCGGATCCGCTCGATATCCCATTCTCCGCCGAGTCCGTTCAGGTTTTTCAGCTTCGGTGCCGACATCATCGCGTTCATAAAATCCCCCTTAGCTGTCCGCCTTGGGGCAATCGGGAAACCAGCAGTTCGGCGAGTTTTCGGCGGAGCGGTTCGACATGGACGGCCTGCAAACTCTCCGCCGCGAACGCATAGGTCAACAGTCCGCGGGCCGCCGCTTCCGCCACCCCTCGACAACGCAGATAAAACATCGCGTCCGTATCAAGCTGCCCGATGGTCGCTCCGTGCGTGCATTTCACGTCGTCGGCGAGGATTTCGAGCTGCGGCTTGGTGTCCACCAAAGCTTCCTCGGACAGCAGCAGATTCATATTCGTCTGCTTGGCGTCCGTTTTCTGCGCGCCCGGGCGCACGATGATCCGCCCGCTGAATACGCCGTGCGCTTTCCCATCGAGGATGGTTTTGTAATACTCGCGGCTGGTCCCGTGCGGCTGGGCATGATCGACCACCAGATGATGGTCCACATGCTGTCGGCCGTTGAGCACGGAAAGCCCGTTCAGGACACACTCCACGCCCTCGCCGCCGAGGACCGCCTGCACGTCATTGCGGACCAATCCTCCGCCGAAGGCGATGGAATGGGAACGAACGCTGCTGCCCCGGCCCTGGTGCAACGCAAGGGTGGCGATGTGCCCGGCCGCGGTGCTTTCCTGTTGCACTTTGTAGTGATCGAGAATCACCCCGTCGCCGGCGATGATTTCCGTGACCGAATTGGTTAGATATTCATCGTTGCGCATGCCGACATAATGTTCCACGATTGACGCTTGACTGCCCGGCTCGGCGACGACCAACACGCGCGGATGATGCACTTCCAGTTGTCCGTCGGTCGCGGATACGAACAGCAGATGAATCGGTTCGACCAGAATCGCCCCGCGCGGAAGATAAACCAGCGCGCCGTCGGTCAGAAAAGCGGTGTTCAAGGCGACGAAACCATGCGCGCGATAGCCCGCGTGCCGGGCCAGATACGATTTCAATAAAGCAGAATGGCTTTCCCATGCTTGCCGGAGACTGCCTACATAAGTGCCCACCGGGAGTTTGCTGAGATTGGATAATTGCGGCATCCACGCGCTGTTGACCCAGACCAGACGGGAGCCGCTCAGACCCGGTACGTCGAAAGGTTCAAGCTCTCCGGCGGTGATTTCCCGCGGGGTCCGGCCGTTTCGCTGGTACATGCGCTCGGTAATCGGAGCGACGTTGGTATGCCGCCATTCTTCATCCCGTACGGTCGGAAAACCGCGTTCGGCGAACGAGGCGATGGCCGCCTTGCGCACCGGATGGAACCACGCGCCGCGCGGGTGAGATGCTTCACGTTCCAGGCGATCGAACTCCTCCACGTAATGGTCGATCACCGGATCGGTCTGCTTCAATGTCGTTGAGGCATTCATCATCCTGCTCCGATGTTTATACCGCCGCCGGCTCCAGGCGGCCGGCCTCCTGGTCCACCCCGGCGTAGCCCTGTTCCTCAAGGGTCAAGGCCAGTTCCTTACCCCCGGACCGAACGATCCGCCCATCGACCAGTACATGCACGAAATCCGGCACGATATAGTTGAGCAATCGCTGATAATGCGTGACGACGATGAAGCTCCGGTCGGGGCGGCGCAATTGGTTCACGCCGTTAGCCACGATCTTCAGCGCATCGATGTCCAGCCCGGAATCGGTTTCGTCAAGAATCGCCAGACGCGGTTCAAGGACGGCCATCTGCAGAATCTCGTTGCGTTTCTTCTCGCCGCCGGAAAAGCCCTCATTGACCGCCCGATTCAGGAATTTTTCGTCCATCTCCACGAGCTTGAGCTTCTCCCGGACAAGCCCGAGAAACTCGACCGCGTCGAGCTCGCTCTGGCCGCGATATTTGCGCACCGCATTCAGGGCGGTTTTGAGGAAATAGGCGCTGCTGACCCCGGGGATCTCGACGGGATACTGAAAGGCCAGAAACACCCCGGCCCCGGCCCGCTCCTCCGGTTTCATCTCCAGCAGGTTGCGTCCGTCGTAGAGCACTTCGCCGTCGGTGATCGTATAACTGTCCCGCCCGGCCAGCACCTGGGCCAGCGTGCTCTTGCCCGAACCGTTCGGTCCCATGATCGAGTGGACCTCGCCCGGCGCGACCCGCAGGTTGACGCCGCGCAGAATCTCCTGCCCGTCCACGCTTGCATGTAAATTTCTGATTTCCAGCATGTCCGCTCCCTTGAATACATTCACCACGGAGACACGGAGGCACGGAGGTTACATAAAAATTATTTACCAATCATGACCGTCTTCCGCTCATGCACCCTGCCGGGCTCCCCGTTTATATCTATTAAATTCCTTTCTCCGTGTCTGCTACTCTGCGAAGTAGCTCGCTACGGAGCACGAGTCCGTGCCTCCGTGGTAAAACCACCGCAACGATTAACCGACGCTTCCCTCCAAACTCACTTCGAGCAGCTTCTGGGCCTCCACCGCGAATTCCATGGGCAGTTCGCGAAAGACCTGCCGGCAGAAGCCGTTGACGATCATGGACACGGCGTCCTCGGTGGAGATGCCGCGCTGATGACAGTAGAACATCTGATCCTCGCCAATCTTCGAGGTGCTGGCCTCGTGTTCCATGTGGGCCGTATTGTTCCGCACCTCGATGTACGGGAAGGTGTGGGCCCCGCAGCGGTCGCCGATGAGCATCGAATCGCATTGGGTGAAATTCCGGGCGTGATCGGCGCCGGGATTGATCTTGACCATGCCGCGGTAGGTGTTTTGCCCGAAACCGGCGGAGATTCCCTTGGAAACGATCGTACTCCGCGTATTCTTGCCGATGTGGATCATCTTCGTACCGGTGTCGGCTTGCTGGTGGTTGTTGGTCAGGGCGACGGAATAGAATTCGCCCACCGAGTTGTCCCCGATCAGGATGCAACTTGGGTATTTCCAAGTGATGGCCGATCCGGTCTCCACCTGCGTCCAGGAAATATGCGCGTTACGCCCAAGACACTTGCCCCGCTTGGTGACGAAATTGTAAATCCCGCCACGGCCGTCCTTGTCGCCGGGGTACCAGTTCTGGATGGTGGAATATTTGATGGTCGCGTCGTCCATGGCCACCAGTTCGACGACGGCCGCGTGTAACTGGTTTTCGTCGCGCATCGGCGCGGTGCAGCCTTCCAGATAACTGACATAGCTGCCCGGCTCGGCGATTATCAGCGTCCGCTCGAACTGGCCGGTGGACGCCGCGTTGATGCGGAAATACGTTGACAACTCCATCGGACAACGGACACCCTTGGGCACGTAAACGAACGAACCGTCGGTAAACACCGCCGAATTCAAGGTGGCGAAGAAGTTATCCGAATAGGGCACCACGCTTCCCAGATAACGGCGAACCAGCTCGGGGTGTTGTCGGATAGCCTCGGACATCGAGCAAAAGATAATACCCAGCTCGGCCAGCTTTTTCTGGAACGTGGTCGCGACCGACACGCTGTCGAACACGGCATCGACGGCCACCCCGGCGAGAATTTCCCGCTCATGCAGCGGGATGCCCAGCTTTTCATAGGTTTGGAGCAGTTTCGGGTCGACCTCGTCCAGACCGGCCGGCCGCTGCCTTGGCGCTGAATAGTAGATGATCGACTGGTAATCGATCGGTGGGTAATGCACGTTCTGCCAGGTCGGCTCGTGCATGTTGAGCCAGTGGCGATAGGCCTTCAGCCGCCAGTCCAGCAGGAAAGCCGGCTCACCTTTCTTAGCCGAGATCAGGCGGATCACTTCCTCGTTCAGCCCAGGTGGAGCACTATCCGCGTCGATATCGGTAACAAAGCCGTACTTGTATTCCTGCTGTGCCCAGCGGTCCAGCGTTGTCGTTGATTGACTCATTTCACGCCTCTTCTAAGCCTCGATAGAAGCCAATCACGGATGCTATTTACACATTTCCGAACCTTGCCGTCCGGCCGATCGACGGCCGATTAGCTCCGCAATCCTTTATAGTACTTAATTAGTACTAATTCCATGCCCGATATCGAAACACCGCCTGAAAAAAGGCCTGAATGGCATATAGTATTCGTCTTAAAACATTGGAATAAATAGACTTGCAAAATAAAAGGGTGAGTGAGGGGACTCGAACCCCCGACCCCGAGGACC
>CAZXSA010000150.1:0-12281 GCA_964642815.1 uncultured Planctomycetales bacterium
AGAGCGCTTGCATGGCATGCAAGAGGTCGTGGGTTCGACTCCCATCGGCTCCATTACACAAACCAATGTAAATAAAGGGCTTGCGTCAAACTTGGCGTGAGTCTTTTTTGTTTTCATACCCCTGATGGCCACCCCTTTTGACACCCTCAAACGGTTTGTAATTCGTATTTGTCGCTTAATTCAACCGTAGTTCGGACTTCAACCTCTAGGGCGGCAAGAATGCGGGCGGCCCGCTCCAAGGTCACGTTATGGTACTCGTTATGTTCATCCCTTGATATCTGCGACTCGTGGATACCCAAACGAGCAGCCAATTCGCGCTGACTGATCCCCCGAGCAATACGTAGTCCTACCAGCAAATTACCGATCCCCTGGAGATTGCGTATTTCATCGAACTCGCCCCGCTTGAGGCGTTCATAACTGGCCACCTCTTCCGCCAGTTGCAGGTGGAAGGAGCGCATGGGATCCATGGCCCGCTTGATCTCATCGGGCTTGAGCTTCATTTCCTTCAGTTTCGCCTCCTGTTGTTCCAGACGTTCCCGCTCCTCGGCGAGTCGCTTGGTGGCTTCCTTGTACTCGGTCTCGTTGCGAATCATGATTCATCTCCAATCTGGATGATGCCATGCGGCTTACCGTACCGCCGTGACTGCCGAAACGCCGCAGGAAACTCCATTTCGTAACCGTAGGCATCCCGAATACCGGATAACTGCCCGTAATGGGGATATAACTCCACGCGGTATTGATGCCACATCGGCAGTTGCTTTTTGGGATAGCCCCGATAGGGACGATGGCTCTCGGGATCCCATGTCCAGATTTTGTATGGATCGAGCAGGTTGAGTTCTCGTTCCACTTTTCCGCTCGCCAAGTCTCTCAATTCACAGACAAAGTAACCGTCGATATCGTTCGGATGCTCCTTATCCTCGATAAACGATCCATCAATGAAAATCTCCTGAATGCCAACCTGCCGCAGCTGACCAACCAGGATCGCCAAATTATCAACCAGAATTCCCCGCCAGTTCGCATCCCAACCGGGATATTCAGTGCGGGACTCAGGCCCATGAATGAGCATCGATTCCCGAAGCTCCGCCAAGGTTAAAACATAATCCCCGGCAGGGAGCAGGCCCTCGGTGGTAAATGCAGGCAGTTTTCCCATCGGTCACCTTGATATGATATATTAGTCAATATTGGCATAATTGTCAAGCTTGCACATTAAACAAAATACGATCCATATACCTGGAGGCTAGCAACTCGGTGGCGTGCTGTCTACTTATGTCTATCCCATGTCTACGGATTGTCGATTCAGTAATGATTGCTTGGTGCAAGGATGTATACCATAAAGCCTTGAACCATAAATAATTAAGCTAAAAGCCAATAATATTTATTATGCTTCATGAATTGCACGAAATCGTCGGTTCGACTCCCATCGGCTCCATTAATCAAGCCACTGCAAATAAAGGACTTACGTCAAACTTGGCGTGAGTCTTTTTTGTTTTATACCCCTGATGGCCACCCCTTTGAAACCATTTCGGCAAATCTTTGGACCATTTGTGGGTAGCATTCGTTTTTCAGCTTTTGCGTGGAGCGGCTGGGTTGGCCGCGGATTACGGAGTAAGGCAGCCGTGTGAATCAAACGAAGGACTAGGTTTTTTACGTCGTGTAAGACGACCGCGAGCAGGAAAAAGCCTCGCCGTGGGCGGATGCCGCGCCGCGAGATGGATTATTATCTCCCGCAGCATTTCTTGTATTTCTTGCCGCTCCCACAGGGACAGGGATCATTGCGACCTACGCGTGGCTGCTCTCGCTTGAAAGGCAGCAATACTTGTGACTCTGCTCCAAAGTCAACCCCATCAATATCCTCGCCCTCTCCGTCCTCGTCATCACATTCGTCATTCCATTCGTCATTCCATTCGTCGTCACCAAGATCGGCGTCATCATCCCCTTCCAGGAAGTTCTTTCGAATTTGCTCCTGTCCGAGATCTCCCCACCCCCAGCCTTCTTTCACCGCCTTTTGGTACCATTCGTCATACTCGATAAACGACGTTCCCATTACTGTACAAGCGGCTACCAGGGCGTTCCTTAGATCATTCTTTTCCACATCATCATCACCATCCAGCACCATCTGTCGGATCGACTCGACCGCCTCGGGGACGAAGTTGCCAAGCAAGGCATAGGCAAGGAAGTCGTGCGCTGCTTCTTCCTCTTCCTCGGCAAAGAACTCCAGGCTCTTCTCCACGCTTAAGTCGGTATGGATGTTCTCCAGTATCTCGGCGGCATCATACCTGAAGTCCTCTTCTCCTTCCGGCCATTGCTCCGCCAGAATCCGCGCCACCTGATCGCCGCCAATCTCAATCAGAGCCTTTATGCAAGATTCGGACAGATTGAAATCGTCCTCGTGCAGCCGCTCGACCAGAATCGGGACCGCATCCTCGCATCTCATCTTGCCCGCCAGTTCGGCGAGGTGGGACTCCAGCCACGCCATCAGGTCTCGTTCATAGCCACGATACCGCCTTTGAAGAAGCGAAAGGACCACATCCGCCCTGGCTGGGTGCCGAGCCAGCGATTCAATGATTATTTCCGCACGATGGTAATCCGAAGCTCGAAAACATCCCTGCTCACGGGCATCACAACCAAGTTGTTCCAGAGCCGCCCAACTCTTGGGCCAGTCCCATTTTGCCATTTCCAGCCGATCCAGAAACCAGTCCGCCAATTCCTCGGGGAAACATGGCAGGTTAACCATGTCAGGCCGCAGGAGGTCAATATGACTACGGTAGAGGATGAGCGCTATGGTGAAACAGTAATTGTCCTGGGTTATGTCGGACACGTCCCAATCCTTGGACAACTCCCTGGTCAGCCACCCAATGGTCGCCTCGGTCTGCGGCAGGGTTTCGGCATCCTGAAGGAGGCGGATAGCCCGATCTCGGCCGTACCTCTCGACCGCCTCGATGACCAACGGCATCACGGTCTCATCGCGAACACGGGAGCGGGAGAAGTAGGATAACGCCTTGAGCCGTACTTCCTCTTCCGGATGAAGAATGGCTTCCTTGATTCTGGATTCGGGGGTTCGCATGGTTGTGGCCTCCATTTTCCGATCACCTGATTATCGCCACGGAAGGATGTCGTGCAAGCAGGGAATGCTTGGCGAATTCCATGCGTTGCCTGGAGGGCTGTCCAATGACGACATCAGGTTCCGCTCCGCGCGCACCTCTTCCCGGCCGCCCTTGAAACCCACGCACGCGAGCGTGTGCTTTTGAAACCTCTCTACCCCGCGGGCAGTCCCCCAAGCAGCTAAGCCAATTCCTGAGCCTTGGCAGAAGCATCCTACCCAAGTAACATCCATAGCATGGACCTGATACCTGCCCCCATCATGGCCAAGGGAAATGAGAACCGCGTTGGCCGCTTCAGATCAATTAGTTATCGCCGTCTCCGGGCAGTGTTCTCATTATCCCTGCTCTGCTCGGGGATCGGGTGCAGCGAGAACGACTTGCTGGTACCCGACCCCGCGGTTCACTATCTTGCGTTCGGAGATTCGGCCACCTCCGGCCCTTCCGCTCGTGACTACCCGGATATCCTGATTGAATTGATGGGGCAAGCGCCGGAGACGTTCGCCAAACAGGGTCAGGGCGGCGAAACGTCGAGCGAAGGGCTTGAGCGGCTGCGTCAGCTTATGTCCCGGCGAATTTATCCCAATGCCCATACTTTGCTGTATTGGGAAGGCGGCGTGGATATTATTGATTTGATCCGGGAAGTGGATGGTCTGCTGCTATTCTCGCCCACGGCCTTGGACTACCCTGACTCGGAGCGGTTAATCGAGACCCTTGATGATATCCAGGCCAACATCGAAGCCGCCATCACCGAAGGGCGGACGGCCGGCCTGACAGTCTACATCGCGACATACTTCTCGTTACGGGAAGCATGGGCCCAATGCGATCCTTTATTTCTTGATATCATTCTGCCTTCGCAAGCGCGCAACGCCAACGGCTACATATCCCTGTTGAACGAGCGTATCCGGCGGGCGGCCGCTAACCAAGGGGCGATGCTTGTCGATATCGCGTCCGTTGATGATATTCTTCAGGCCGATGAAGCCAATTATGTAAACTGTAACCATCTGAGCAACCAGGGCAATGAAATCGTTGCCCGGCTTTTCGCGGAAGCTCTCGGCCAAGATAACGGCGAATGATCCGGGATTTAAACATCCCACAATACCCCTGCGCGACCGCAGATCGAACAACGAGTAGGTGTTGCTTTTGACTGGAACAATGTCGGCAATATTCCGCGACGGGATATTCTGTATCCTGGAATACCTGGGAGCATACGAATACTACTATTTGGCCGTACCCAGTCCGAATATGCCGAACTCAAAACCGGTGCTTTGGGGATTCTTGTCCGTAAGCACCTCGAAGCGAACACGGTGCTTGCCGGGGGCCAGTCCGCGGACAATCTCGTTGGTCTGGCGATACCCGCCCCAGGTCTGGTCAAACCATCCCTCCAACACCTTGGACGCACCGCCGTCGACGGTCACTTTGGCTCGGCCCATCGATCCACGGATAACCCTGTGCATCGTGAGCACCGCCGTGCCCTCCACTTCAAATTCGATAACGCTGCCCGGCTGGTCGGTCTTCCAGCGGCGGTCGCGTGGTTCGTAAACCCAGCCCTCGTTCAGCAATGGTATGAGTACATCGGCCTCGTATAAGTTTGTATTTTCGAAGAGATCGCTGAGCAATGGGTCGGGGAGCGGTTCGGCGGCCGTCGCGGGTCGGCTGTCGGTCGATAATCGATGAAGAACGCCGGACAGATAAGTCGTAATAAACCGGGCGGCGTAGGCATGCCCGCGGTCGTTGGGATGTACGATATCGGCTTCCACATCCTCCCATTTCATTCGACCGGCCTGAATCTCCGGCCACAGCGCGTCACGGAAGCTGATCATGGGCAGCCTGTAATGCCGGCCCACTTTACTCTGCCACTCCTGCGCATTGCCGCCATTGTTGTGCATCGTGAAGAGCAGCAACACCGCCGGCTGTCCGGGTGCGCGCAGGATTTGCCGAAGCAGACCTTCAAGATTTTCGGCACATTCGCGTGTGTTGGAACTGTTGACCGCATACTCCACCACGACGAAATCCGGTTGCTTATCGAGCAGATCCCGTTGCGCGCGCAAAGCCCCATAGTTCGGCCCAGTCGCGCCAATACCGGCATTGACGAATTTGATTTCCGTCTTGGGGAATTGCTCCCGCCACCAGGCGGCCACCAGATTGCCGTAACGACGCTCGGGCTTTTTCGCCGAGGCCCCCTGGGTGATGGATCCGCCGATCACGCCCACGGTCACAGCCTCACCGCCCCGCGCTTTGGCAAACACCCTCAGCAACCGAGCGGTGTCCCCGGGGTCCACCAGCGACCGGGCGCAAAGAGTAGCGTCGTTCGTCGGCTGACTGGCCGAAACCTGAGTCGTCGGTTGCCCGGCGAGTAAACGGCCGCTAACGATGAAAAGCAATACCGGCGCCAGGATAAAACGTATGCTCTGGATCATTGAGTGCCTTCCCTTAATTGAACCACCTCTTTTGAAGAGATTCGCTTACTAATCGTGAATCCGCAAAATTGTACAATCCTTCCACAACATTCACCAGACTATCTTGCTTAGCCACACCGCCGGGTCATTTTCGGATATTTTCCAACGCTTTTGTGGGACCAAGCATCCTTGTCTGTTGTGCCTTAGGACGGGAACGGCAAATGGCAGACATAATAGCCTGTAAGGCGTGGGTCTTTTTATGGTTTGGTCACGGTACTGTCAGGAGCTGGTTCCACAAGCGATAGGAACCTTCGATTTCGTTGAATCCGACGCGGATTTTGCGGCCGCGTAGGCTGTCGGCCTGCTCGACGGCGAATTCCTTGGTGACGCTCTGGCCGGGGAGGATGTTCGGGAACGGACGGTTCACCCGCTGTCGGCCGGGAGCGATGACAAAGCCGTCAAAGCTGACCGCCTGCTCGGTGAGGTTGGACAGGGTAAGGCGCACGATCGCCCGCGAGCCGGCGCGATAGATCGTTGTGTTCAAGTCAAGGTTTTTTAAACCCAGCTCGAACCAGGCGGGTTCAACGAAACGATACCGGCGTTCGGCGTCAACCGTAAACTCGCCGGCGAAGGCTTTGATCCCCGCCTCGGCGTTGAGCGGGAAATGCACCTCGATCTCCTGGCTGAATTGTTCGCCCGGCTGCAACGAGAAGGGTAGCCGAAAAGGTCGAATCTCCCAGTTCTCCGGTGGAGTAAGGCGTAGCAGGCCGCTGATCGGCTCGTGGAAGGTATTGCGGAAGACCACGCGACAGCGACGCTCCTTAAAACTGGCTTCCACCAGCATCGGCTCGACGGCGAACTGGCGGCGAAATTCCACCAGCCAGGTAGGCGTATGCACAATGAAGGTCGGCATCGGCCCGATGCGTACCACCTGCCGCGAACCGACCGTCGGCACCGGCAAACGGCGTCCCCACAGGTCCACCTGCTCGGCGTCCTCGCTCAAACAGACGAAATGCTCGACGCCCTCGGGCGGGGCCTGTTCATCCCACACGAAAAGAATGGCCATCCCATTACGATCAAAAACCAGGCATCGGGCTCGACCGTCGATATGCGTTCGCGACACGGGCGACGCACCGCCCAACACGTCGGCTATCGTCCGAAAGACGATAAAGTCCTCCGTAGGGTCGACCTGGGCATCAAGCAATCGGATGCGCCCTTGCCAGGGGGCCTTGATAAAGACTCCTCCAAGATTAAGGAAATACGCTTCCGCCAACCGTTTGCTCAAATCCGCCAGACGTAATTCCCGTGGATAATGGTCTTCCAGGCCTTCCACGGTCACCCAGATTCGTTCCGGCGGCCCTTCAACCGAAGGTGGCAGATAACGATGGATATCGTCCGGGGCAATGGCGGCCGGAATAGTGATCGAGCGATAGTCGGCCGTCCGAGGAGTATCCTGGTGGTAGTTGGCCAAGGTTACGTCGGCCAGTTGCGGCTGTCCGATTATCGGCATCATCTCCCGCGTCAGCACCGGCAGAATCTCATTCAGCCGAGGATCGGCGGCGAGCGTTTCGTCGCCATCCTGACCCACCTGCCAGACATGGGTCAGACCCGCGTAGCGCGACCAGGTACTGGCAATCAGAGGTTTCCAGGCCAGCGGATCCTCGCTGAACAAATCGAGGATCGAATCGAGTCCTGGAGCCAGGACTCGGTCGGCATGAGACAGATCGTTACAGAGCACGGCGATCGGTTCGGCATACGATTCGATGATGGCCTCCAGATACCGATCGACGATCTCTTGCGCACGGTTCGATCCGGCAAGGGCCTGCCGGGCGCGCCATACGGGAACTTTCACGAATTCGGTATGTAATTGTTGGAGTAACCGGCGTTGGCCGGCCAACAAGGCCGGTTCAACATCCTCCAAGATCACGCCCCAGCGACGACCGGCGGCCACCGGTGGGGACACCCGCGACAAAACCCGCGCGAAACGCAGAGAGCGCCGCACCAACGGAACATTGTCCTCCGTGCTGACCAGCAAGTCCGCGTAATACACGCCGGGGTCCAACTGGTCCAGATAAATGCTTTCGGCGCGGTCGCCCTGCTCGGTATGAATCGGTACCCGGCGATTCAGGATTTCCCGCCCATCCGCGGCAAAAACATGCAGACGGGCCAGCAGATTCAGGCCGTCCGGATCGCTGATTTCCGTTTGCAGCTCAACCCGCTCGTCTTCATCGAACACCTGGCCCGGTCTTGCCGTCCGCAAAGCGACCCGGGGCAAACGATAGACGGTGATGTCGTCGAACCATGCGGCCGCCCGCACGTCCTCGGTGACAATCTCGCGTAAGGGTTCCGGTCCGCCTCGCCAGATTCGCGACTGGGTGAGCCAGAGGACGATACCGATGTAGCGCGACTCCGATACGTTACCGGGCAAAGCGACAAAAATATGCTGCCAATCGGTGATTTCTCCGCTTCCCCCGACCAACGCGCTGCGCCGCTCCGTGCCCTCGATCGTTTGTCCCTTGCGGTCCATGTAATACGCGGTTATGTACGCCCGCGCATTGCGTAATCCCTCGCTTCGTACCCAGCCGGAGATGACGTAATCGCTGGCCGTCCGTACCGCGATGGTCCGTTCGTCGTAGCGATACGCGAGTGAACCGCCGTCCAGTTGCAACCGAAAGCTGGGCGCGGCCTCATGGCCGAACTTCTCGTCATACCGTCCTTCGAGATAAAAGGGGAAACCCGCCGCCCGGTGTTGCTTCCAGAAAGGCGGGAAGGGTTGGTCAAATCCGGGCGGTCGATCGTTGAAATCGAATTGGGCCACGATCCGTCGGCCGGCAATGGGTGGGCGGTCGGCGGGGGTATCGGTCAGAGCAGGCCTTGTTGCGGCCTCATTCTGGGCGCGGACCGGGCCGACCCAGATCGCGATCCAGGCGACCATGAGGAAAAAACTCGGCCCACGACGGGAGAGGGGCATTCAGTCTCCTTGTAGAGGCTTATAGAACTTATCGGGCCTACTCATCACGGCGTCCCGGGCGGGGTCCGCGGATCATTCCAGAGCGGCGCGTACCGCACGGGTTTCGGCTTATACCCTTGCCGTCCGGGTCGGGGGTTCCCTGTTGACGGGGACTCTCCCCGAATGGCTTATCGTATTATCGGCTCATTAGTGGCCCCGCATCAGTTACCCCCATTGCTCCCCAGGCCCCGGCACCCTACCATATCTTCCGCCATGACAGAGCTATACGACACGCGCCGTTATTTAACCCGTTTCGACGTTCAACGGTTACCCAACCTGTTCACCGACGTTCTGGTGATCGGCAGCGGGGTGGCCGGCCTGCGGGCAGCTATCGAGGCGGCCAAGTACGCCAACGTCCTGCTGGTCACCAAGGGGCGAATCGAGGCCTCCAACACCCATCGGGCCCAGGGCGGCATCGCCGCCGTGATGACCGACGAGGATTCCGTCGAACACCATGTCGAGGACACCCTTAAAGTCGGCTGCGGGCTTTGCGATCGGGCCGCGGTCGAACGGGTCATCCGCGAAGGGCCAGGACGGATCAAGGAGCTTATCGACTGCGGCGCGCTCTTCGACCGGCGGGGCAAAAAGCTGCTGATGGGCCTGGAAGCTGGACATTCCGCCCCCCGAATTCTTCATGCCTTGGGCGACGAAACCGGCCGGGAGGTGTCCAATACGCTGACTCGCGTGGCGAGAGGGACCGCTCAACTGCGAATATTCGAGGATTGCTTTACTATAGACTTGATCGATATCGAAGGGCGCTGTTGCGGGGCGATCACTTACCATCGTCATTTCGGGCACCAGGTCTTCTGGGCCCGGCAGACCATTCTGGCTTCCGGCGGCTGCGGCCAGCTCTATCGCGAGACCACCAACGCGGAGACGGCCACCGGCGACGGGTTGGCCATGGCGTACCGGGCAGGTGTTCCTCTGCGGGACATGGAGATGATGCAGTTTCACCCTACCACCCTCTACATCGCCGGGGCCAGCCGGGCCTTGATCAGCGAGGCCGTCCGCGGCGAAGGGGCCTGGCTGGTCGATGCCAAAGGCCGGCGTTTCATGCCCGAATACCACCCCGACGCGGAACTGGCCCCCCGCGACGTGGTCAGCCGGGCTATCCTCCGCGAAATGGCCAAACAAGACGCCACCTGCATGTACCTGCAGGTCAGCCACCTCAACCTGGACAAGTTCCGCAAGCGCTTCCCCATGATCAGCCGGCTATGCGAGGAATTCGATATCAACATCGAAACCCAGCGGATTCCCGTGCGTCCTGCCGCCCACTATATGATCGGGGGGCTGCTCGTCGATCACGACACGTACACGCCCATGCCCGGCCTGCTGGCCTGCGGGGAAGTGACCAGCAGCGGATTACACGGGGCCAACCGCCTTGCCAGCAATTCCCTCCTGGAGGGTCTGGTCTTCGGAGCGATTGCCGGCGAAAACGCCGGCCGGGCCGCCTCCTCCAACGGAACCCCCTTCCAGCCCGGCATGGTCCGCAACGAAATCACCCCCTCGGCCCGCACGATGCTCGACCTGGCCGACGTGCGTAATTCCCTGCGCAGCCTTATCTGGCGCAACGTGGGCATCGAACGCCAAGGTGACCGACTCAAGGAAACCCTGGAGATCGTTTCGTTCTGGGGACAGTACGTGATGGATAAACTCTTCGACGACCAGAACGGCTGGGAAATTCAGAACATGCTCACCATCGCCCGGCTGTCGGCGATTTCCGCTCTGACCCGACAGGAATCGCGCGGCGTGCATTCCCGAACCGACTATCCGAATCCCGACCCGGCCATGAATGATCGGCATATCGTGGTGCAACGAGACGCGGAAGGGTTGATCGTTCGCGCGGACCCACCCTCATCATGAGCGGTCGCGACCGGGATAAGCCCTATGGCGGATCAACCGGCTAATGGGCATGGTGCTCTTCGTGGTGCCGATCATGCCGACGCCGCATCCAGTAGGCGATCAACAAGGCGGCGGCCATAATGCCTGCCATGAACAGCAAGGCAAGCAATAACTGGGTGACATCGACCGGCCCCGGATCGAGCCAGTAATGCGGAACAGGTTGTGGTTGAAACGGGTACATGGTATACCCCCATTTCTACAGGTTCGATGTTTTTCCAATATCTTCCATGTCATTATAGGCGCGGAACAGGCTCGACAACTCGGCAAGCAGTCCGGCTCAGGCGTGTGCGTCACTTCCGGAACATAGCCAGCAAAATAGCCGTGGATCGTAGGGCGTGCTCTTGTACGCCTTTGTCGCGGGTGTTACCCGCTGTCGTTGTTGGGCAATAGCCCGCCCTACATCATCCGCCTCTGTAGACGTCCCTTTTCAGACGACAGGCCATCGACCAACCGGGTTTCGCGGATATGAGACATGTTTCAGGTTCACGGCTTCACTTCAATCTCGACCGTGTTAGAGGGAAACCGGCGGCGGGCCACCCCATTCTCCAACCCGATCGCATCGCCAATCCGCAGACCCCCGCCGCTGAACTGAACCCGATACCTTCCGGGTTTTTCGATGGTATACTGCTTGGCAATATCAAGCGAAGCGAACAGAACCTTGCTCGTGCCGGGCTCGATTGGCCTATCCATGCCAGCCGTCTGAACCGGACCTGCCTTGTAGGGTATGATCCGGTCACTTTCATCCTTGATGATCATGCTTCCGTTAACCGCAACCTGCTGATGGTCGTAGGACAATTCATGTTCACCCTCGTTCACGAGCTCCAGGCGAAACAACATCGGTTGGCCGAGCCGGTATTCCTCTTGCATCGCGATCAGTTGCGTCCGCAGGCCTTTGAGTTTCGGTTCGAGGGCTTTCCACTTTGCTTCAGCTTTCTCCTTCAATCGCTTATGACGGTCGATTTCCTCCTGGCACCATTTCTCAACCGAAACATCAGGCAGACCGATCCTCCAACCGTCCAGGTTTTTTTCAATCCACCATTCCCAGTTGACGGTTTCACCATCTGGAGTTTTATATAAAGTAAGAAAACAACCATAAAAATCGCCCTCTCCTCCGAGAGAAGCTCGACGGGACGTCCAGAAACAGTAACGCTTCTCTGCCAACAATTGGGCAATGGGTACGCACTCTCGGATGTAATTTTCATATGAACCATATTGACATCTTCGACTGTTGGTGCGAAGGGTACAGTAGGACAATGCCTCTTCCCACTTCTCCTCCCTCACCGCCGTGCAAAATTTATCCATAACCGCCTTGGCTTCCGCGGACATGGTTTCCGGCGGGCCACCTTTTGGCTGTGTAGACGCCGGTCGCGTTGTCACCCATGGAACAGACGGCAAAGACTGGCCGGCATCTTGCCCCCTCGTTTCAAAACCTGCAAAGACCAACAAGGCCAGTATCGAAGTGCTTTTCAAAGGATTCATATTCCCTACCTCAAATTGTCGGGCGTGCTCTTGTACGCCTTCGTCGCGGGTGTTACTCGCTGTCGTTGGCGGGCAATAGCCCGCCCGACATTATCTACACCACCAGAATCTCGCTTCGCGGCCATGATCGGCCGCCGGCCTCATACATGCGCGTCGGCCAGTCACCGGTGGCGGAAATGATTTCGTTGTCGCGTTGGCCGACAATGATCGTGTCTTCGCTCTTGGTGCCGGTTATCGATGGGTTCCAGGCAAAGGCCTGATTGACCCGGACTTCCAGGTTGCTGCCCGGCGTGCCCCGTACCTCGCGGCCCACGTAACCGGTCAGGCCACCCTGGTGGTGCAAGGTCCATTCCTCAGCAAAACCATGCTCGGCATAGGTTTTCTGGCCGATGG
>CAZXSA010000151.1:0-12198 GCA_964642815.1 uncultured Planctomycetales bacterium
ATCTCTACTGGCGGACGCGAAAAACGGCCTGATGCCAAAAACGCTGGCCACACCCGGATCATTGGAATCCGACTCGTTCGCTCCGCCGGCCACCGGGATAATCTTGAACTTATGGGCCACGACTGATTCGGTCTCCCCCCGTATTTGTAAAACGCAAACCCCCGAGGGCTCCAGATAGAACCCTCGGGGGCAGTTGGATTGACCTCTATCGCAAACCGGTTTCCCGATTATTCTTACTCGAACGCCGGTTGAGATTGCAGGGGAACGCACAGGCCTGTCGCCGAATCGCAATAATCACCCGGCGGGCACTCGACGGGGGCATGATCACATTCACCGTTATCGCACGAATCCTCCGTGCATAAATCAGAATCATCGCAATCGGCTTCGCTCTCGCACTCGGGCTCGGAAACGCACTCCCCGGTTTGCGGATCGCAGACCTCGCCTTCCGGACACTGGGCGGGCGCGTGGTAACATACGCCGTTGTCACAGGAATCCATCGTACAGGGGTCGGAATCGTCGCAATCCATGGGGATGTTCATGCACGTGGATTCGACGCAAGCATCCACCGTGCATGGATCGCTGTCGGCGCACTCTCCATCGGTGGCACAGCTTTCACACAGACCCTGATAAACGTCGTCAACAATGACTTTGTTGAAATCCAGGACGGCTTGCCCCGTGCAGCTTTCGATGAACTCGACGCCCAGCATGGTGTAGATGGCCCCGTTCGTCTGAGTTATCGGTTTGCCCTTTTCATAAGTCAGAATCGTGTTCAACTCGAAAGCCAGGAGGTCGGCCGGATCGAGATCGTTGAGCAAATCCAGCCCCTTCGGGAAAGGCTCGCTCAAGGGCAGATCGATGACCACCATTACGCCATCTCCCGAATCGGGGGGCATCTTGATGAAGCGGCCGAGCCCGTAGTCCTCAATGCCCCCGCCGTTACGAAGCCGGTAGGCATCCAATCGGAACACGAAACAGCCGGGCGGCCCTTTTCGCCAGAAGAACATACGCATGGTGATCGGGTTACGCAGAGCCTGATCCTCATTACAGAAATTGTAAATGTACGGGACGGCAAAGCGGTAGGCCAGAAGTCCATATTTCTTGGTGTACTTGTCCACCTTCTTTTCGCCCAGAAACGGCTCGCGAATCGCCACCGGCGTGGTCGGAAGCTCTCCCATATAGACATCGGCGTCGGAATACAGGCATCCCTCCCACGTAAAGAAATCCTCGACGAACACATCGAAGCAGGTTGAGCAGCAATCCGGGCAATCCGGGCAGGTGCCGGCCGGACCACGGCAATCCAGCGCGTCCCAATAACCGTCGTTGTTTATGTCCTCGGCGGGATCCTTTACTCCATTGCCGTTCAGATCCCAGCAATTCAGACCATCCGCGCCGGCGGGTCCGCCACCACCACTGGGTCCGGGCGGGCCTTGCGGACCGGGATCGCCATCGGCGCCATCGGCGCCGTCCGCGCCATCCGCGCCGTCCACGCCATCCGTACCATCCGCGCCGTCGGTCCCTTGGCAATCCAGCGCATCCCAGACGCCGTCGCCGTTGACATCTTCCTCGGGGTCGTTCACGCCGTCGCCATTCAGGTCCCAGCAATTAATCCCGTTCACGCCGGGGATCGGTTGGCCAGGCTCCTCGCCATTACCGCCATCGTCCCGCGGCTGGCCCAATAGCCAGATGGCCAGACCACCGAAAGCCAGCGGGGTTATGCAACATGCGCTCCCGCATCCCCCCGTGCTCGCGGTGAACAGCATGGTCGCCGGCAGGACCAGCGAGACCATGAGTCCATACACGAATTTTCTGTAGCACCTTGTCGAGATTTTCATGATGTTCTCCTTCATTTAGAAGCACTGTTAAGATTTTTGCCGCCTTACCGTTGGGGAGGACACTGAATTGTGCAACTGTTCTAGCGCGGAAACTCGCAACCCCTTGGGCGGAACCGAATCTCCGACGAGTTGCGGGTTTCGTTCAAGAAATGCAACCACGCCAAAGACAATGATGTCGATCCTGCTGCCCTCGTCGACAACACCAACGTCTTTCGATTTATTGTCAAGATTTCATTGGCCCACTCTCGGTACGGATGTGCCCGATTCCGGAACGTCTCCGAGAGTTTCTTCTAAGACTGATTTAATTCTAAACCCATACGCTTCGGTTTGCAACAAAATTGTGCCTGAATCAGCACATTTCGGTTTGCGATATTGGATCGAGAGAAAACATCAGGATGTGGTAAAATCCGGAGACGGTTAAGCCTTGGGTTTCATAACAGGCCGTGTATGCTGGAGTTGCGGCCGGTGCCCTCTGGCTTTCATGTCCGACTCCAGCGGAGTGAAGGTTGTCGCCCAGTCGTTTTCCTGTTTCCGGGTACCGGCAAAAAAACTCCCCCGGGGGTTCCGGCATGAACCCTCGGGGGAGTCGGTTACCATCGATTTCAAGCCAATTGTCCGCTATTGGCTCAGCGCGACGCAGCCTCCGTCGGGGATGAAGTCATCCCAGTCGCTGGCGGTGCAACTGGCAAGATTGCCCGTGCTAAAACCCAGCGGCGCTATTAAGGGCGCACAGTTCTGCACGATGCAGGCCTGTTGTTGCCCGGGAACATTGTAGCTACAGACGCAATCCTCCACGCAGTCTTCCCAGGCATCCAAATCGACCAGATCGGTCGGGGTGCAACCTTCGTCGTCCGGCGTGTTCTCGATGGAGAGGCAATTCGGGACTACGACGATCGTTTCACCCACATTTTCGGATTCCGGACACTCGTCGTGGCAATCCAGAACGGCATCCCCGTCGGCGTCCGCGGCGACACATTCGCCATTTACACAGCACTCGTTGTCGCAATCCTCGTCCACCTCGCACTCGGGGTCATCGGACACACACTCCCCGGTTTGTGGATCGCAAACTTCGCCTTGCGGACACTGGAGGGGCGCGTGATAACATTCGCCGTCATCACATGAATCCGCCGTGCATGGGTCATTATCGTTGCAATCGATGGGCGTGTTCATGCATGCGCCTTCGACGCAAGCATCCTCCGTGCATGGGTCACTGTCGTCGCACTCTTCGTCGCTCACGCAGATTTCGCACAGGCCGACATAACTGTCGTCAATGACCGCCCGATTGAAATCCAGTATGGCCTGGCCCGTACAGCTCTCGATAAACTCGGCACCGAGTATCGTGTAAACTCCGCCGTCGAGTTGGGTCAAGGGGAACCCTTTCTTGTCATACACCTTTTCCAGGACCGTATTGAGCTCGAAAGCCAGGAAATCGGCCGGCAGGAGATCGTTGGGGAACTCCAGACCTTGCCCAAGGACGTTCAAGGGCAAATCCACGACCACCATAATGCCATTCGGATGGGCGGCCACTTCCTGGTCGCTGACCACAATCCGGATGTAACGAGTTGAACCATAAGGATCGATACCCCCGCCGTCGCGGAGACGATAAGCATCGAGGCGGAAGACAAAACAACCGTCCAATGGTCCTTCCCGCCAGAAGAACAAACGCATGGTTACCGGATTGGGGTTGTCGTAGATGTACGGGATGGCGAAGCGATACGCCAAAACCCCCATGATGCTGGTTTTGCCGAATTTTTTCTCGCCAAGCCAGGGCTCGCGAATGGGAACGGGCTGGGTGGGTAGCTCTCCCATGAAGGGATTGAGGCCAACAGGCAGGGTTTCCTTCCACGTGAAGAAATCCTCGACGAACATGTCAAAACAAACCGGACCTGGTCGACCAGGTTCGCCATCGGCGCCCTGACAATCCAATGCGTCCCAATAACCATCGTTGTTAACGTCCTCGGCAGGATCTTTCACCCCGTTACCGTTCAGATCCCAGCAATTTAATCCGTCCGCGCCGGGGGGGCCACCGCCACCGCTTGGGCCGGGTGGGCCTTGGGGACCGGGTGGTCCTTGCGGACCGGGAGCACCATCATTGCCGTCGGCACCGGCGGGACCAGGAGGGCCATCCGTACCGTCGGCACCCTGACAATCCAGGGCATCCCAGACCCCGTCACCATTAATGTCCTCTTCAGGGTCGGCAACCCCATCACCGTTTATATCCCAACAATTGATGCCGTTGACGCCTGGGATCGGCTGTCCGGGATCATCGTCGTCGCCGTTGTCGCCACCGCCGGTATCGCCTCGAGGTTGGCTCAGTAACCAGATGGCCAAACCTCCGAAAGCCAGCGGCCCTGTCAGACACGAAACCCCGGCCACCCCGCAGCCGGTGCTGGTCGTGACCAACATGGCCGTGGGCAAAATGAGCGACACCATCAGACAATAGACAAGCCTTTTGTACCATTTTTGTACTATTTTCATGGTTTCCTCCTTCGTAGAAAATGTTCTGGCCCACAATCACGTTTCTAATCCGGATAGCTCAAGACATTGATAAGCAAGGGTCCGATCATGCTTGAAGGCTGTCAAAATATTGGGATCACGAAACCTAACCGGGCTTATGGGTGTCTCCAACACGAAAACATGAGGCCGATGTGGCGGTTCATGCGACATGTCAGCTTTCCAAATCATGCTCGCTTCACTTTCCTAAAGTCAGGTCAGCCCGTTGAATCGTTTTCGATATACATTTCTATAGACCTTTCGAGAGGAGAAAACCAGAGTATTCGTACTAAATTTATCCCATATTTCGAGAAGGTATCGGCGAAAGCCTTGTTTACGTCGTTTCCCGTCATGATTTGTTCCGAAATAGGGCGCCGCGAAGTGCAGCTTGTATCAAATTAGTGGCATCAACCTTAGGATTGTTGAAATCGCGGCCTGCTCAGCTAATCAATGAACTCTATGCTGGGAACGGGTTGATCCACTATAATAAACGAGATGGCTTTGTCCAATCCGGACGTGAAATTAGCACAGCCGCCGCTTGGCCCGGTCGATAAATCTGGAAACCCGAGGCATCCAGAACGGGAGTTGTAAACATGATGACGACACGAGCACTAACCGCGATGATTTTATTGTTGGTGGTTCCGATAACTGCCTACGCGGCCGGCGAGCAATTCGTTGGAACCGCCCGTCTTGATTTCACCGTGGATGGGCCGAGCCAACTCACCACGCCCACCGGTGTTGTCAATTTGACTTTTACAGTCAAGTTAACCCATGACCTGAAATTCACCGGAGGTGACTTTGGAACGAACATCGTGAATTTCGCCTTGGAGGGCGTACAGTTCGGGCTGCTTTGTAACCGCGGCGACTTGTTCGTTTATTCAGGGGCTAACCCCGTGGTCCGCGGAGCGAATAATCCTTTCTCCAGCGATGATTGGGTCGGCCAAGCACCCGTGGGTGGTCTCATCGGCACATATCCGGCCAACGGTTCACCGCTTTCCAGCCTTCCTCAATTCGCCTATTTCAAATCCAGCGCGGGCGGATTCGCCGCCGCCACCTATAACAGTTTCCTTGTGATTACCATACGTTCAACTAGCGATCTTCCGGTTGGCAATTATACCTTTATTACCGGTGATACCGGCAATGAATACCTCTGGACATGCGGCGATAGCGACCACACTTTTGGCGGCCCCTATGACCCCTCGGCTATTTTCGTATTGCGAGTGACCGACAGCGAAACGGGTGGTGGCGGGGGAGGCGGAGGTGGCGGAGGAGGGGGTGGAGGTACCGTTGATCCGGAAAACAACGCTCCGACAGCCCTGATCTCCGCGAGCGTGGTTGAAGGCACTGCTCCCTTGACCGTCCAATTCAGTGCCGCCGGGTCCACCGATCCGGATGGCGATACGCTGTCCTATGCCTGGAACTTCGGCGATGGACAAAGTACCACGACGACCACGAACTCGAGCACTCATACTTATACAACCAAGGGGCAATACGCGGCCGTCGTAACCGTCGATGACGGACGCGGCGGTATTTCGGATGCCGGCCTGGTTATTAATGTCTCCGCAGCCGGGACGGATACCGGTGACGACACCGGCGATGACACGGGCGACGATACCGGTGACGACACGGGTGATGACACCGGCGATGATACGGGTGACGATACCGGCGATGATTCCGGTGACGGCACGGGCGATGACGGTACGGGTGACGATTCCGGTACACCAACACCCTCGAACGGCAAGCTCTGCGGAGGCGGAGCCAGCGCATCGCTGACCTTGAGCCTGATCGGTCTGGCCCTGATGAAGACCCGCCGCCGAAGATGGTGAGCCGGGGCCCTCAATTCGAATAACCACACAATCCGACTGTACCGATGCGCGCGGCAAACTCACGAGGGTGTAGCTTGCGCGCGGCTGGAACGCATGGGTATCCGTCCTTTGCCCCTAAAAGGGTGGGATACCCGCGGGCACCGCGTAATCCAAGTTCTCAAATAGGATCCCTACGCCGATCCACGCATCCTTAACCCCGGATTATTCTTCGGGTTTTACCACGGAGACACAGGAGTCACGGAGAAGAAAGAACACAGGTTAAAAAATCGAGGATGGATATGGCTGCGGAGTGCTTATAAGCCATCCGGCCGGAACAGGCATTTTATCTATCACTTAAGCCAATCTCCGTGCCTCCGGGCCTCCGTGGTGAATTATCCGAGTTCATGCCTTCCGCGGCAAGGGCAGCCATTCCATCACCTTGCCCCCCAATTACGACCATATCAGGCTGTTTTTGAAACGTCGGCTTATCCAAAATAACGATAAAAATTACCGAAAAAGGTGGGCGCGGACCACGTGATGTGATATACTGTTCAGCAAGGCTTATCGAGAGGGCCGATATAATCCCTTCTCCGAACGCACCTCATGACAACGCTGACGAGAAGGAGAGGAAAAGCGGACAATCGTTATTGCTTTTGTGGCCTCGATTTTGATTGAGGTGCCGCCGGTCGTCCTGAAGGACGGAGCGACCGGGCCGCCAAATAGAAAAAATTCGTGGGTATGCGGTATTCTTTCAATGAGCGGGCGAGAGGAGTAAAGATGTCCAAAGGAAGAATGTGTAGCCAATGGCTTATAACATCGTTGGCGCTGATCTGGAGCGCGGCCGGCACGGGGTTCGTTTCGGCCGCGACCCTTTATGTCTCCAAATCCGGTAATGACGGCAACAATGGCCAGAGCTGGACGGAGGCCAAGCTGACGGTACAGGCGGGGCTGAACGCCGCCGTCTCGGGCGACCAGGTCTGGGTGGCGGCCGGAACATACGTGGAAAAAATCACGCTCAAAAGTGGCGTAGTCCTGTATGGTGGGTTTGCAGCAACCGAGATTTACCTGTCCCAGCGCAACTGGAATACCTGCCCGACAATTCTAGATGGGAACCAGTCCGGAACCGTTGTGATCGTGCCTTCAGGAGCAACTTTAAATACCAGGATTGATGGATTTATAATCCGTAATGGTAGCAACGGTGGTATCTCCTGTTCTTCTTCGTCCCCTATGATCGTGAATAATCGGATTATAGGTAATATTGCCTCTGCCGGCGGGGGAATCTATTGCTACTCTTCCTCTCCGATGATCGCAGACAACATAATAATAAGTAATGTCGCCACCTCTTCATCAGGTGGCGGCGGCATCTATTGTAAAAGTGGTTCGCCGATGATCATAAACAATATTATTACATCCAATCATGCCTCCATTGGTGCTGGAATTAGAAGTTCCATGTCCAACATAACAATGATAAACACTATTGTCGCGTTCAATGCATCCGGAGTATACGCGACAGGTGGAACAATTACGTTTCGGTATAACTGTGTATACGGCAATGTAGGATACAATTACTCAGGAATCAGTGATCCAACGGGTATCAATGGCAACATCTCGGTTGACCCGCAACTAACAAGCCTCGCCTACGGTAATTTGCATCTGCAACCGAATTCTCCTTGCGTGAATACAGGGGATAACACGGCAACTCAATCTGGCTGGGTGGACATGGATGGCCAGCCGCGGATCATTGGTGGTCACGTGGACATTGGGGCGGACGAGTCCGATGGCACCATGCATTCACCAGGGCCAACTGTGATCGTCCGAATCTCTCCAGACGGAAATGACGGCAACGATGGCTCATCGTGGGCTTTAGCCAAGCGGACGGTACAGGCGGGAATCGAGGCCACCGCACTACACGGGGGGGAGGTATGGGTACGCACCGGAACCTATAAGATACAGATTAAGCTATGGTCCTATGTCTATGTTTATGGTGGATTTGCCGGGACTGAGAACAATCGGAATGAGCGGGATTGGATCACTAACCCGACAATCCTCGACGGCCAGCAAGGCGGGTCAGTTGTTACCGCGCGGGCCAGCTATCAAGTCAGTTCCATCGATGGCTTCATAATCCGTAACGGCTGTAACAGCCAAGGCGGTGGAGTCTACTGTTCTCATTCCGCCCCTTTGATTGCACACAATAAATTCACAGATAACACGAGTACCAATGTCGGTGGTGCAATTTATTGCATCGCTTCCTCCCCCGTGATTGCAAACAACGCAATCACAGGCAATAGCGGCTTCAGTGCCGGGGGCGGAATTTACTGCATGAACTCCTCTCCAACAATTATCAATAATACGATCATAGGCAACTATGCAGATTATGGGGGCGGAATATGCTGTATAGACGGTTCTCCGCTGATTGCAAACAGTATTGTTGCTTTCAATTCGTCTGGAGTTGCCGTCCCAACAAGCAGCATATTGAGGCACAATTGCGTGTACGATAACAATGCATACAACTATTCGGGGATTTCAGATCCGACCGGCAGTAACGGCAACATCTCGGCGGACCCCGAACTGGCCGACCTTGCGTTCGGCAACGTGCATATTCAGTCGTACTCGCCCTGCGTGGATGCGGGAGGCAATGCCTATGTATTCGGCGAGCTGGACATGGACGGCCAGAGTAGGATCCAGCCGGCCGAGGGGACGGTGGACATCGGCGCCGACGAATCCGACGGGTCCGATTGGCCCGCGGGGCCCTATACGATTATTCGAGTCGCTCCGGATGGCAACGATGCCCACGGCGGCTCATCATGGGCCCTGGCCAAGCGGACAGTACAGGCGGGGATCGACGCAGCCTCTACCCTGGGTGGTGAAGTCTGGGTCAAGGCGGGCACCTATAACGAACGGATCACCCTGCACCCCTATGCGTACCTTTATGGCGGCTTCGTGGGAATGGAGGACGCACGGGACGAGCGGAACTGGATCGCTCACGCAACCATTCTGGATGGCCAGCAAGCCGGATCGGTGGTAACCGCGCGGTCGGGTTATCATGTCAATACCATTGACGGGTTTACGATCCGAAACGGTAGCGGATACGTATCCCCCTCGGGCAATAGCCCGCTCGGTGGAGGGATTTACTGTTCTTATGCCTCTCCAACGGTGATGAACAACAAGGTCGAGGGAAATATCGCGCTCTATGGTGCCGGAATCTACTGCTGCCATGCCTTTCCGAAGATCGCGAACAACAAGATCGTGGACAACAAGGCAGCTGGTGAAAATTACGGTTACGGTGGTGGAATATATTGCTCCTTTTCTTCCCCTACGATCTGCGATACCATCATCATGGACAACTTCGCATCATACGGTGGGGGTATATATTGCTGTAACGAATCTGCCCCGATCATCAAAACGAACTCAATTATGGGTAATCGCGTGCCTGATTCCTCATCTACCGCGGGTGGCGGTATATGTTGTTCTTCATCCTCTCCGATGATTTTAAACAACACAATTATCGGTAACAGTGCTGCTTCCGGTGGTGGAATCTCTTGCTCCTCCTCCTCTCCGACGATAGCGAACAACAGGATCAACGGCAATAGTGCAATCTACTCCGATGGAGGTGGATTGCATTGTGGTAGCAATAGTAACGCGACAATTATAAATAATACTATCATCGGTAACAGTGCGCTTAACGGCGGAGGGATATCCTGCTACGCCTCATCTCCAGTTATCATCAATACAATTACCGCTTTCAATTCTTCTGGCATATACAGTTGGGGAACAGGTTCTCCCGCATTAAAATATAACTGCGTTCATGGCAATGACGCATATAATTATTTGGGGATTTCTGATCCTACAGGCATTAACGGTAATATCTCGGTAGACCCACTATTGGCTGACTCCACTTATGGAAATGTTCACCTTCAACCAGACTCACCGTGCGTCGATACGGGGGATAATTCTGTGGTTCAAGTGAATTGGCGGGATGTAGATGATGAAGAACGGATCATGGGGGGCCATGTAGATATTGGCGTAGATGAATCCGATGGCACAGAATATCCGCCGGGCCCATATGCGATCGTCCGGGTGGATCCCGAAGGCAACGACAGCAACGATGGTTCATCATGGAATCTGGCTGTACGTACAGTTCAGGCAGGAATCGACGCAGCAACCCTCTTGGGCGGGGAAGTGTGGGTAAAAGCCGGCACCTATTATGAAAGGATCAATCTACGATCCTACGCTTACGTCTATGGTGGATTTACAGGCTTTGAAAATGCCCGGGCACAGCGAAACTGGGCTGCACAGATCACAATACTGGACGGACGGCAAGATGGTTCAGTGGTAACCATACGGGCGGGTCAACATATCAGCACACTTGATGGCGTCACCATCCAAAAAGGAAACGGAACGGTAATGGGTATGTGCCGATATGGTGGTGGTATCTACTGCCAAGGAGGCTCCCCCGTAATTATAAATAACACTATTACGGGAAATGTTCTATCTGCGTCTGATAAAAACTATGGTGCTGCAATATATTGCGGTCATGCTAATGCAAGCATCATTAATAACATTATCACGGATAACCGTACAATCAATTCGGCCTATTCGTATGGTGGTGGAATCTACTGTCATCGATCCACTTTGTTAGTCATGAATAATAAGATCACCGGTAATGCGGTTACAGGTACGTCCAGTTCCTGCGGAGGTGCGATATATACCTCCTATTCATCCGCAACCGTTCTCCATAATATAATTTCAGACAACAATGCATCCTCCTCTGGTGGGGGTATATATTCTGATTATGACTTATCTACAATAATTGCAAATAATATTATTTCTAAAAATAGAGCAAATTCTACTGGCGGCGGCGGCATCCTCTGCTATTACACCGCTCCTGTGATTACTAATAACTCAATTACGGAGAATGAAACCGTTTCCGGTGCAGGTGGTGCAATATTTTGTTTCTATGCTTCCCCAATAATTACGAATAATACGATTGCATGTAACGAATCGCGATCATATCGTGGGGGTGGGATATGTTGTACCTCTTGTTCTGCGGCTGTTTTCAACAACACGTTAACGGATAACCGAGCCACTGATGGTGGGGGGATATATTGTACCTACTCCTCTCCGATAATTGCAAACAACACGATCACAGGCAATACCGCCACCACAAACGGCGGCGGTATATCTGCTGCTTACTCATCCCCCATTATCTCGAACACGATCATTGCGTTCAACTCGTCGGGCATCTACAACTCGGGAGGAACGCCGACATTGCGGTACAACTGTGTGTACGGCAACCCCGCGTACAACTATTCCGGGATCACCGATCCGACAGGTGCCGACGGGAATATCTCGGCCGACCCGCGGTTTGTGCAGGTCGATCCCGGCTCGGATGGTATCTGGGGCACGGCCGACGACGACTATAGCGACCTGCGGCTGCTGGCCGACTCGCCGTGCATTGACGCGGGGGACAACGCGACCGTCCCGGCCGAGGTTACGACCGATCTGGATGGAAACGCCCGCGTCATCAACTGCCTAGTGGACATGGGTACGTACGAAGTCGACTACGGGTTGCCGTCGCCGTTTGCGGCCGACTTCGATAACGAATGTGACGTGGATCAGGGTGATTTTTCGATATTCGCGGCCTGTGCTACCGCGCCCAATGTTCCCTATGACCCGATGGCCCTACCCGCATCCCCGCCGGGTTGCCCGTTGACCCCGGACGGTACCGGCCGTATCGCCGCCGACTTCGACCGCGACGGCGACGTGGACCAGGAAGACTTCGGCATCTTCCAGCGGTGTTACAGCGGCGAAGGGCAACCAGTCGACCCGGCGTGCGCGGGCTGAATCCGCGGGGAGCAAGCGGAAGCACAATAGAGCCATCCGCGGATTTCACTGATTTGGACGCGATAGGGGATGCCAGTGCATAACACATCCGGGCGACGGAACCTTCGTTGTACGTGTTTAGCGACCATGCAATCCCTGCAGGCATGACCAATCAGAACCCCAAGCGGACGCGCGGGGTCGAAGCGAGGGAGGTGTTCGGCGTTCGTTGAGACACACGCTACCGG
>CAZXSA010000152.1:0-12195 GCA_964642815.1 uncultured Planctomycetales bacterium
GCGATCCTGTTCATGCCCGCGATTATCGCATCAATCGGTTCGGTGGCAATGGGGGGGATGCGGAGAAGGAGGGACGGAGAGATAGAGAGATTGGGTAAGGGAAACCTCCTGCCAGCCCGACGCAGTTTACCCGCCGTGGCGGGCGAGCAAGGGAACTTCTGCCAGCCCGACGCAGTTTACCTCGCTCGCCTCGGCGAAGCCTCGCCTATGGCAGGCCGTGGCGGGAGAGCGAGGGTTTATTCTTACCAGCAAGCAAGAGTTCAATTACCCCAACGGGGTATCATATCTTCAGCCCAAGGTTGCGACACGGTCGCAACCTTGGGGAGCTAAGGTTGGATCTGCTGGATATCGTCGGAAACGGATGTAAAGATAGTATTGGAGGAAACGGGGACAGGGTTACTCGCGGCCGTCCCGCTTGCGCATGTGGGAGTGAACATGTTGCTCAGCGCCGAGGTCAACACGGGTGTCATACCGGTTATGAACGCGTTCATGGCTTGATCGGAACAGCTTGTGGTGGCCTGGAAAACGATTCCCCCGCTTGCTGCAACCATCGCGAGCCTACACCAATAACGAAGTTTCATCGACTTGCTCCTTTTCTTGCTGGAACCCTCGTATCCTCGATGTATCGGATTATACCCGCGGGTATCCTATGGGGTGCGGGAAAATAAACCTCACCGTTTTACGCTGAAAACCTGGGTGCATGGGGATTTGTTCTAACTCCTGAATTCAGAATGGGTTAAGTGGCGTAGTGATGTAGGGCGGGCTATTGCCCGCCACGAAGGGGGGTGGCCGTGATAAGGTGTGTAGATATCTTATCCTGGAAGGCGAAGGGTATATGGAACTCGACGGCGAAAGGGTACCGGTACGGCCGCTGACGAGTATTTTCATCAAGCCCGGCTGTCGGCACCGCGCGATCGGCCGTATGCTTATTATTAATGTGCCCGTGCCGGCTTTCTATCCGAGCGATGAATGGTTTGACGATTGAACGCACGGCAGGCTATTTGGCCAAGGTGGGGTCACGATAATGAATGACGAAGGGATTCTGCGTTGTGAGGTTGCTCGCGATCACGAAAGAGTTGCCGCAAACAACCATCGCGAGCCCACCCTTTGTTGATGCAAAGGTGGGGCACCCGTCAGCACCGGCGGTACGCATATGCCACAAGTGCAGGTTGGCAATGTAACGTTACTTCTGACACATTGAAATCGATTGTTGGGTGGAAGCAGGGTGGTGGTGCAAAATCAATTCCGCACAATTGAGATATCAAAGTCCATAGGTTGACGAAGATGCGGTATCATCCTCTGGGGGAATGCTGAACAAATCGTAGATTACTTGCTCGGTGACATAATTGAGGCCGCTAATGACCGTGTCATTCATGATGTCCACGAGTTCGGCACGAATACCCTTGGCGCCAATGCAGCCCTCTCCCACCAGCACACCGGCAGACAACACGAGGGAAATGCGATAGAGCTTGATGATCCAGCGATTACCCATAGATAAAAGCTCCCGTAAGATTATATCGGCAGCGGGGGACTGTGGTTGCCAGTGTTTCCAGGATACCGACATGGGTAATACGGATACAGCATAACACCAAGGAAAAAGCATGTGGCATATATATGTAAGTATTAATATACGTCTTCAATGCCCGAGCTTTCTCTTGAGCGGTCTTTAACCGGCCAGGCCGGCCGCACAGGATGGTTCTCTTTTCGTGGTTGTCGTGGAGGCCGAAAATCCGTTTGCCGGATGGCATCTCCGCCATGCGAAACCGGCCTCGACAAGATCCGCCCTGTTCCACATCGTCCGCCACTATTCCCCGCCAGATCGAAAGACCGGCGGGATCTGCTCTGACTCGAAAAGCTGGTCTACTTTCAACAGAGGGTACGCAGCGAACGGCCGATACAGCGGGTCTCCCAGCAGCATCATCATCCACGAATTGAACGTGTTGGTATACGCGAAGCACTCGGCCAGGGTGAATTGTCCGGTCAGCAACAGCCCGAAGAAATCTTTGGGCATGGGAAACGCCTGCAGATAAGGCTCGGCTACCGGCCCGCAGGTGGCCGCCACACCCGATTCGAGCAGGCGCTTGCACCATCCCTGCTCATCTGGCTTTTTCAGGCTGACCGCCTCGAAACTGGCAATGTGCCACCCGACGGCTCCGGGCACAAAATCGAAGACATCGACGTAATGCCGCGGGCTGTACCAGCCGCCGTAAAGCATTACCTCCGGCAGGCGACGGGGGCCGAACAATTCCGGTCGGTTATCCAGACGAACCTGCAGATCGGTGGTTTGCCGCAAAAGGGAGGCCAGGTCGCGCAAGTTCTGATCGTAAATTCCCAAATCATCCTTGGTCTTGAGGCCGCGAGCATCCAGATAGGCTTTGCCGGCCAGCCCCCTTTGCTCGGCGGTCAGGGCATCGTCGATCATCCGGCGGACGATTTGAGGGGACGGGCCATCAAGTCTGCTGACCATGAGGACAGGGGAGTTCCACCAGCCGGCCGGCATCTGGCCGCCTCTTTGCGGATCCGCCCGCAAACGCCAGTTGAGTGAATTAAGTATCCAGCGATGTCTGGCGTAATGGTCGTACCACAGCAGGGTCAACTCGCTGTCGACGGCTGCATGGGTCTCGTCTGTACGCAGCATATTCACATCCTGATTAAGGGTGGCCAGCAATCCGAGCAGACCATGTCCCCGGCGGATCAACTGTCGGGCTTCATTGCGGGCCGAATCCGTCAACCCTTTTTCGAGAAGCTCTTTCGCTCTGGCCTCCTCCTGCTGGATACTTAGTTTAAGGCGAGCGATCGGATCATCGACAACTTCAGAGGCAGTCTCCCGTTTTTGTAATTGTTGCAGGATAATCCCCATCCCCTCGGCTTTTTGGATTGCGGCCAGATAGGTCCGCAGTTGTCGGGTTTGTTCTTGCCCGGATAGATGCTGAATCTGTTTCCCGGCGGCCGCTCGGGCCTGTATATAGCGAATGAACAGCGGTCCGTAATCGTCCTCGCCGGGAGCAGTGGTCGGCGGATGCTTGGTCGATGTTCCACCCAAGGCCTCCATTTCGACAACAACCTGCGTGAACTCCGTCAGCGCGTCGGTATACTCGCGCCGCCATTGGTCCAGTAAAGCCTTTTGCTCAGCGGTGATCGATTGGGGCCCCACACGAATGGGTAAACCCCAGAAAGTGACCAGGCAGCGAACCTTGTGGCGAAGTTGGTGCTGTTCCAGATAGTCCCGCAACGGAGTCCGGATGAGACTTTCGAAGTCGTTCCGGCGAATTTCCTCTCCGAAGTCCTTGATCTGCAAAGCTAAAAGCCGATCCACCGGTACGCTCCGCCGTCGGGCATAGTACTCGGCCAGCGTTCGAGATTCTGGATCCTGCCCATTGTAAACAAGCAATAATTCGTCCGATTTCAGCGGGGCAGCGGAAAAAAGTGAAACCGTCTGTCCGCTCTCGTTCGATGCAGGCCTGCTCGCCAATGGATTATCATTCATTGACGGGGCAGTCCCGGAAAAGGTTTGCCCGGGTATTGGGCCGCAGAGCATGCAAATCAAACTGATCGTAATCATCATGGAGCGCACCCGAAAATTCCGTTTGCATCACCGCGTGCCCCGCGGTCCCATTTATTTGGATGAGGGCGACGTATTCGGCCGGGGGGCGTATTTTTTTCGGAGATCGTGGTATGCCGTTACCAGACGATGGCTGGCATTCAATCCGTTTCTCGCCTGGCCGATGTACGATTCCGTGATGTTCGGTCCCACCTTGGCCAGGCGTTGGGCCTGGTTTTCGACGTTAACGAACTCTGCACGCGCGGCGGCCTCATTCCCTTGCAACTCGAACATGCGCGTCCTTGTGATATGGTCATAAAACATCATCATCGCTTCGCCGTATTCAAAGCGCGCCTGGTCGGCCAGCAGCCGGGCATGTTCGGTGGCATCCGTGCATTCTGACAGAGCGCGATCGATCGCCTGGCGGGCGAGGCGGATGGAATTCACCATTTCGAGAATAGAAGGGGCCTCGTCGATGGGATCGCCGTGGTCCGGTTCGTAACGCAAATGCTTTTGGGAAAATAGGGGTTTGCCTGGTTCGGCTTTTGTCAAATTATTAGCCAGCCATTGCGTGATGGCCTTAAGGTTGCAGTAGGCGTCCTCAAGATGGTTATAAAATGCCCGGGTTGGTTGTGCTGTCGTCGGATAGTAGCCGTGGAAGTATTCATCCAGCGACGTCTTCACGTCGATGTCCGGATCCCACAGGAGGGTGGCAAACAGGTACTGATTCAGCGTCCATGTTCCCCAATCGACGGTTGGTGTGTGCATGTAGTGCAGCCCTCTAGCCGTCTGGGACCGATACCATTGCACGTCATGTTGCATGGTCCTCGTGTGTAAAATGGGTAGCGACGAGAAGAGACTGACATTGTAATATTCGCCTATCCACAAGTCCCCTCGATAGTGTTCCCGGGCAGCCCAGCGGCGAATCAGGTCGGCAAATTGCCGGTTAAATGTTTTACAATTGGGATCGTCAAGGGTATGGACATAGCAGCGTCCGCCCGGATAGATGGCTACCGAACAATTCACATAGTCGAAATCGGCCGGCAGGGGACGGGAGGGAGTCCGCACCGTATCATCGTAAGCCAGGGTGTTGATATGCACGCAACGGGTCAATCGCCCCTCGGCCCGGGCATTTTGCATGTGTTTGTTGACTCGGTAGATCAGAGAAAACAAGCGGTCGGTGCATCCAATATCCTTGCATTTATCGCACTGACACCATTTGCCCTGACCGCCGTCAACCATCCAGAAGTTGACGATATCCGCGTAACGCCAAACCCCGTCAATGAGGCCTTGCGTGAAATTCCTGGCCAACTCGTTTACGGCGTCGTCATTGGTGGTACAGAAGTTATTCCGCTTCTCGCCCCAACCGCTGACATCGTCGATGCGTTGTCCATCGCGCAGGCCGTACCATTCCGGGTGGGCCTCGAAATAGGTGAGCTTGCCTCGCCATTCGTGTCGCCTGTGCTCTCGGCTGAGGGAGTATAGGGATCGGCGGGTTTGTGTTCATCGCCTTCGATCAAGGAACTGTTGTAGGGGTACTCCGCCGACGGGTCGAGGAAATTCGGCTGCACGTCGTGGGCGCCGATGGTCAATTGCAGACCCAGCTTCTTCAGGAATGGTATCTCCTTCTCGGCCGCCGTCCACAGATTCATGCGGTTTCGGGCCATCCACAGAAAGAAATCCTCGTTACCACGGTCGTGCCAGGCGAAGAAGCCGCGGATCAAAAACGCCGGATTCTCGGCCACATCGAGTTGTTCGATGAGTTTGACTTTTTCTTTGGGATAGACCGTACCGACCTCGCCGAGCCCGTAGAACCTCATGCCGAGGCGGGTGAGATAGTCGTAAGTGCCATACAGCGTGCCGACGCGACTTTTACCTTCAATGACGCAGATCGTGCGTTGACCATCCCGGTAGGCGAAAATCCGATACGACTCGTCGGTGGTGAGATCGCCTTTTGCCCCGGCACGTTCGAGCAGCGATGCAACCAATCGGTTCGACCGGAGGCTGCCAAGTACAAAAACATCACCGGAATCCGGAAGCGTCTCGCCGGCAAGCAGGGCGATTTTATCGAGGTCTTTGATGTGCAGGCAGGCCGCCAGGAATTTGCGGAGCTCGATGGCGGCGAAGCATTCGGTGCAGGCATCATCGTCGGAGAAGTCGTCGTCCCAGAAGTTGACCTTAGCCTCGGCGATGGAGACCTGTTCGATGGATGGAAACGGGCCGGCATTCACGATGATGGTCACCGGCGCGTTCGCCCAAGCCTCGGCCGCGAGGTTAGTCAGAACCAGGCAAACAAGCATCGATGAGAACGAGGAGGTTTTGGTTTGCATCATTTCTCCAGATCGGATTATTGGAACAGCCCGGTGGTACCCGTTACTCGTCCCAGGTATACCCAGCGGCGGCCTCGTACATGGCGATGATGTTTTCCACCGGCGTGTCGTACATGATATCGTTTGACGGGCAGATCACCAGTCCGCCGTCGTGGCCGCAGCGACGGATTCGTTCGCGTACTTCCGTACGTACCGATTGCGGCGTCCCCCGGGGCAAGGTGGTGCGAACGCTGATAGTGCCCCATAGGGTAATCGCCCGGCCCCATCGTTGCTTGACCTCGTCAGGGTCCATGCATTCCGGCTGGATGGGATTGATGATATCGAATCCGACATCGATCAGATCGTCCATGACCGCGGAGATATCGCCGTCCGAATGATAAAACATCAGAATATCCGGTTTCACGCGGCGGGCCTTTTGGATCAGGGCCCTCATTCTGGGGATATCGAGTTCGCGAAACAGCGCTGGGTTGAAGAGCAGCCGGTCTTCCATCGCGATATCGCCGATGACGGCAAGGCAATCCACGCCGGCCTCGGCCCCGCGGACGGCCCGGGCGGTTTCAAAGGCGTAGATCCGATCGTACAACCCTTCGACAAAATCCCGGTTCACCAACATATCGCACAGGAGATTTTCCATGCCGCGTAATTGCCAGGCGCGCTTGAAAGGCATGACCACTTCCGCGAGCACGACCCGATCCGCGTCTTTCAACCGTTGCACGCTGACGGCCAGCTCAGACACGTCGATAGCAAAGGAGGACTTTGGAAAAGAAAAGGAGTCTATATCTGTCGTATCTATCAGGGGCCCACGCATCCATTCGATCAATTTGCCATCCTGGCCCACGCGATGAACGACGCCCCAGGCATTTTCAAAAGTTCTGTCGTCATGCCAGATGTAAGATCCGTCCGCGCCCGGCCAGTCGCCGCCGCGGGGCTTTTCGGCCCGTCGGGCGAAGGCCGGTATATATTCCGGTATCGCCACGCGGGCGAAGTCGATTCCCAAGGCCGTTTCCACGTCGGGTGTGTGCAGGTATTCCCGCAGGCTCCGGCGCACTTCCGGCCGAGCCCACAAGTCCAGGGGTACGCGGTCCGGCCGCTCGTGCCGGACGGTTTTGGAGAATCTTTCACGCGAGCCGCTCATGGAGACACACCTTTGGTTATTCCTGCAAGTCGATACTTCATATTAGCGTCTCACCGTCGCTCCGTCTGCCTTTCCCTCGTCCCATCCTCAGCCTTCTCCATCGAATACAATCTTGATTACGAGGCGCTTCCCGCCCTCGTCCCTTGCTCGCGCTTCGGGCTGGTAAAAACCCTCGCTCGCGCTTGCTACTCTGCGAAGCGGCGCTTCGCTGCGCAGCACGAGTCGGGCTGGTAAAAACCCTTGCTCGCCCGCCGTGGCCCACCCAGGCCCGGCTCCGCGGGGCTCCGCTCGCCAAGGCGGAGCCTAGCGAAGCCTGGCCGTGGCGAGCGAGGCAAGCGAGGTAAACTGCTTCGGGCTGGCAAGAGATCCCTTGCTAGCGCTGCGGGCTGGTAGGCAATGCGCTTCATAGGCCGGCGGATTGGCGAAGGCGCGTTAGAGCTGCGATGTAGGCGTCGGGGATGAGGCCGTGTTTGTCCGGCGGTACGCTCAGCAGCAGATTGGCACCACGCGCACGACAGTCCTGATGTTGTTGAAGCAACTCCTGGTCGGCTCGCGGCGTATCACCCGGGACGAAGAACCACTTTTTACCGATGACGTCGCAAACCTCGCCCGGCAGGTAGTATTTTTTACCGTTGACATTTCGCCATTTCACATGGCCGGTCGCCGGCGGCATGCGTCGTTCCATGGCAATCAGATCGGCCGGCCAAGCCAGTTCCGTATCATAGGTCTCGCCGGTGGTAAACGCGCTGTTCATCAGGATGGCCGCTTCCGGCTGAAGGGCCGCCATGTGCTGGTACAGGAATGTCCGGTAGCTCATGCCCAGGATGCCGGGGATATCGATCCAGATTTCGGTGATCGGGCCGTATTGGGTGAGCAGTTCGGTGATCTGTGCCGTCTGGAACCCCTGATAAATGGAAGTGGTGAACGCGGGTATATCCTCCACGGGCGAAGGCGGCTCGGCCGCGATCTGGTTGAAGTTGTATTGGCCCCACGGCCATTTGGTGCGGTCTCTTTTGACATCGGAGGGAGTACGGCTGCCGAAGCGATGATGATTGTCCCATGAGCAGTAGTACAGGCCCGGTTTGACCCCGCGTTTGGCGCACGCCTCGACGAATTTTTCGCACACGTCCGTTTTATCAGTGCTGTGGGCCACGGTATGACGCGTATGCTTGCTCGGCCAGAGGCAATGGCCGGCGGTGTGCTTGGCGGTTAAAACCGCGTATTTCATTCCCGCATCGCGGGCGACCGATATCCACTGGTCCACGTCCAGCCGGTCGGGAGCGTAGACGGAAGCAGGATCCTTCCCGTCGGGCAATTCCCTTCCGAGAAAAGTGCTCATGCCGAAACAGATGAACATGCCATAGCCGAGCGCTTCCCACTGCCGCAGCTTGTCGAGTGACAGGCGCTGCCGGCCCTGGTCCGCGTCTTTTTCCGCGGTCTGGACAGCCGCCTCACCCGGTAAGGTCGTTGCGCTGGCCGCTAATGCCCCTGCCCGAACCAGGAGGTCTCTTCGTGAGCATGAGAAATTCATAGTCCTGTCCTCTATTCATGTTAAACGTGATTCGTTACACACCGTTACAAAGAGGCGCCGACATAGGAAATCAACATATTCGTCCCATGACCATCAGGGGGCGGATTACAGTCCGACTGCCCGGCGCAATCGCATCAACGCTTCGCTATGGAAAGCCGGGATGACTCCTTGTTTGTCCGGTGGCACGTTCAGCAACAGATTGACGCCGCGTTGACGACAGGCTTGGTATTGCTCGATAAGGGCCTCGTCCGTTCGCGGTAGATCGTTCGGAACGAAAAACCAATTCTTGCCGATCGGATCGCAAACCTCGCCGGGCAAGTAGTAGTTCTTGCCATTGATGGTCCGCCACTTGACGTGGGCGGTCTTCGGCGGAAGACGCCGTTCGATCGAGATCAAATCCGACGGCCAGGCGTATTCCGGGTTGTACGTTTCGCCACTTGAGATTCCGCTATTCATCATGATTACTGTGTCGGGTTGAAGCTCCGCGATCCGCCGATACAGAAATATGCGATATCCCATGCCCAGCACGCCGGGGATATCTATCCACACTTCAGCGATCGGACCGTATTGGGTGAGCAGTTCGGTGATCTGCGCCGTCTGGAATCCCTGATAGATGGAAGTGGTGAAAGCGGGGATTTCCCCCGTCGGCGAGGGAGGCTTGGCCGCCGTCTGATTGAAATTGTACTGCTCCCAAGGCCATAAGTCCCAGGTATTTTTGACATCCGACGGGGTTCGGCTGCCAAAGCGGTTATGATTATCCCATGAGCAATAGTAGAAACCGGGTTGCACGCCTCGTTTCGCGCAGGCGGTTACGAATTTTTCGCACAAGTCCGTTTGGTTGGTACTATTGGCCACCGTATACGTTGTGTGTTTGCTAGGCCAAAGACAGTGGCCGGCCACATGCTTGGTGGTCAGGACGGCGTATTTCATCCCCGCGTCTCGGGCGACCGATATCCACTGATCCACATCGAGCCGATCGGGGGCGTAGGTTGTCGGGGCGGCCTGTCCGTCGGGCAGTTCATCGCCGACAAACGTACTCATGCCGAAATGAATGAACATGCCGTATTCGAGAGCTTCCCATTGGCGCAGTTCAACGAGCGATAAACGCTGGTGTCCTTCGTCGTCCTTCCGTTCGTCCTGAGCCGAGGTTGACGCCAGGGCCGGAACCGCCCCCGCCTCCGCCAGCCCATCGCGTAAGCCGGGGAACACGCCCACCCCCGCGACTCCGGCCCCTGTTCGTAGCAGCAGATCCCTTCGAGAACATGAATGGTTCATCTGATGAATCCTTATTAACGTTCCGTGAAGTTCATTAATATTTTCCCGGCCGGCGATAAGTCGCATTTCGATGCCACGACTTGTTTTGGGTTGAATCGACGGCGATATCCTCAACATTTGATCCATAAGCGTAGGTCGATTGGCGGATAGCGTCAACCCGGGCAAGGATTTGGGTTCGATGGTCGTTATGGTTATAATGCCGACCTTTGTTCAACCGAGGCGGTTGGAAACGTTTGTTTTGAAGGGATTGATCGATATGGCCAATTTGACCGGCAACGTCATGGAACGCATCGTCGCCTTGTGCAAGCGCCGCGGCTTCGTTTTTCAGAGCAGCGAAATCTACGGCGGGATCAACGGCTTCTGGGATTACGGCCCGCTCGGCGTCGAGCTGAAACGCAACCTCAAGGACGCCTGGTGGCTCGACATGGTGCGTAACCCGCCGCTCGGACCCGGCGGCGTGGAGTTCCAGATGGTCGGCCTCGACTGCTCGATCATCATGCACCCGCAGGTCTGGAAATGCTCGGGACATTACGATCTGTTCAGCGATATGATGGTCGATTGCCAGAAGTGCAAGTCTCGTTTTCGTCACGATCAGCTTTACGTCTGGGAAGTTCGATCCGGCCCCGAAGATGATCCGCAGTCCAAACTGATCGGTTATCTTGCGACGATGGGTAATGATGACGATGCCCTCGCCAATGTGAAGACCAGGGCTCACAAACTTGCCAAAAAGATGTCCGGTGGGCGACTCCTTGATCAATGGAAAGCGGAGTCCATCATTGTTCATCGGCTCAGCCGAAATAACAGTACCGAGCTTGTACGTTGTCCGTCATGTGACGAGCAAGGTACTTTTACGCCGCCCCGCGAATTCAACCTCATGCTGGAAACCATCCCCGGTCCCATCAAGAGTGAGGAAAATAAAACTTTTCTTCGCCCCGAGACCGCCCAGGGGATTTTCGTCAACTTCAAGAATGTGATCGACACCAGCCGAGTCAAAGTTCCCTTCGGTATTGCGCAGATTGGCAAGAGTTTCCGCAACGAGATTACCCCGCGTAATTTCACCTTCCGCTCGCGTGAGTTTGAGCAGATGGAGATCGAGTTCTTCTGCCATCCGAGCGAGTCGAATCAGTGGTACGAGTTCTGGCGCGACGTCCGTTTCAACTGGTACACCAGCCTCGGCCTGAAAAGCGCCAAGCTCCGCCTGCGCGAGCACGATAAGGACGAGCTTTCGCATTACAGTTGCGGCACGAGCGATATTGAATACGCATTTCCCTTCCTGGCCGACGGCGATTATGGCGAGCTGGAGGGCGTCGCTCATCGCGGCGATTTTGATTTACGCAGCCACATGGAAGGCAAGCTGGTCAACAAGGATGGCCAGCTTGTGCCCGATCTCGGCCCGGACGGCAAGCCGAAATGGAAGGGCAGCGGCAAGGATCTCACGTATTTTGACGACGAGCGCAAGGAGCGATTTACTCCGCACGTCATCGAGCCGTCGGCCGGCGCGGATCGGGCCACCCTGGCGGTGATTTGCGAGGCGTATACCGTCGACGAATCGCGGCCGAGCCCGGAACTGATGCGTTTTCACCCGCGGTTGGCCCCGATCAAGGCGGCCGTCTTCCCTCTGGTAGCCAAGGACGGCCTGCCGGAAATCGCCGAGCCGATATATCGCGACATTCGCAAACGCTGGCCGGTACAGTACGACGCCAAGCAGTCGATCGGCAAACGTTACGCCCGCATGGACGAGGCCGGCACGCCGTTCTGCTTTACCATCGACGGCCAGACCAAGGAAGACGGCACCGTCACCGTCCGCGACCGTGATACGGGCGCACAGGAGCGTATCGATAAATCCCGCGTGTCTGAATACCTGGCCGACAGGCTGAATGCGTGATCAATTTGGTTTACAACGTTGCTTAGGCCTTGTTGGTAACGCTGAAGGATGACGTAAAGATTCCTTCTCCAAACATGTGTGCAGATTTCATCCGTTAATTTTCTATCTAAAACAGAATATATAAAGCGAGTACGTTGGCGATCGTTAAGCTAGGTAATTTACATGGACGGTTTTGGCCAATTATGCCCAGTGAATCCCTATATTCGTTGTTTAAGGCCGGATGATAGAAATTGACGACGCGGGGGGGTTGTCGGCGTGCTGCGTTATGGGCTACAATGCCCTCCGGTCGGTTTGTCGAATGAGTCGGGCATGTGCCGTTTGTTGATCGACGGTTCAACACCTGCTCAGTCGCCGTGCCAGCCTTTATAGGCCTAAACGCAGGCCTCTTTCGCTCGTGACCCGGAAAGTAGGAAGCGGGTCGCACTGCCCTCGAACAGGAGAACGATGATGGGCAAAAAGTTGTATGTTGGAAACCTCAGTTATGACGTAAGCAGCTCC
>CAZXSA010000153.1:0-12157 GCA_964642815.1 uncultured Planctomycetales bacterium
CCGCGATCAAGAATAACGACAAGATCGGGCTGCTGATTTTCACCGACCATGTGGAAATGTACATCCCGGCCAAGAAAGGCCAGCGGCATGTGCTGCGGGTCATCCGGGAACTGATCAACTTCCAGCCGACGCACGGAGGGACCGACGTGGCCGGTGCCCTTGAGTTCCTGAACAAGGTGTTGAAGCGCAAGGCGGTGGTCTTCCTGGTCTCCGACTTCATCGATACGGAATTCGAGCATGATCTGGCCCTGACCAAGGGGCGACACGACCTGATCCCGGTGCATATTTCCGACCCTCGGGAAAGCGCCTTGCCGGACGTGGGGCTGATCGAGCTGGAGGACGCGGAGACCGGCCGGCGTATTCTGGTGGACACTCATCGACGGCGAATCCGCGACGAATTCGCCCGGGCGGGCCGCGGCACGCAACAGGAACTTTCCGGCATGTTGCGCTCGCTGGGCATGGACGCGGTCGAGGTGTCCACCGACCGGCCTTATATGAAGGATCTGCTGACCTTCTTCCGCCGCCGAGAACGACGGATGAAGCACTGATGAGTCGCAAGATAGTTTTGTAAACAAAAGGACAGAGAGACAGTGAAACGGAGAGAAAGAGGGAACTAACCAATGACTCAAATGGACACCCATACCGCCTATTGCTTTTTTCTCTCCATCTCTCTGTCCCCGCGTCTCTCCCTCCTGTTCGATCTGGAAACATACTTGCCTAAACAATGAATGAGGTTCAGCGATGGCTCAAGAACTAAAATTCGATCTGCCAGCCCCCAAACCCGCGAAAAGCGGTGGGTCGGCGATGTGGGTAATCGCCGCCCTGCTGATCGGCGTGGGCGCGGGGTTTGCCTTACGCTCAGGCGGCGTTTGCGGCGTGGGACGCACCTGTCCGATAGCGAACTCAACCACCGGCGGGCTGATGAACGCGGAGGAACTGGCCGCGCTGGCCGAAACCCTGGAACGCAATCAGGTTTACGGCCAGGCGGCGAAGACCTGGCAACAGGTCGCGGAAGCGAATCCCCCACGGGGTCCGGACAAGGCGGACATGCTGTTCCGCATCGGCAAGAACCTCAGCCTGGCCGGCGAGTATGAAGCCGCCCTGGCGTATCTATTCGCCGCCGAAACCGCCGACCAACAAGGGCTACGAAAAGCCTCGATCAACAAGCTGGTGCTCGATGGGCTTTCCGCTCTGGGCAAGGAGGACGCCCGGGCATACCAGGCCCGGCGGCGAACCAGCCTGGAAGCGGATGCGGACAAGGAAAAAGACCCCGTGGTCGCGGAGATCGGGGGCGAGCGGATCACGGAACAGGATCTGCAGACGTTCGCCCGACGCATGGTGACTGACCGGATGAGTATGCAAAAATCGTTCATGCCTCCGGAGGCATTCGCCGAGGCGGTGGATAAGCAATTGGCTCAATTCAAAACCGCCGATGGCCGCAAGCAATTACTCCAGATGTATATCGGACAGGAGTTGTTGTACCGCGAGGCGTTGGCCGGAAAATTGGAAGAAGACACCGACGTTCGGCAAAAGCTCCTCGAAGCCCGACGGGCTGTACTGACCTCCGCGTTTCTCGACGACTATCTGGCAAAGAATATCCAGATCGGCGACACCGACATTCAGAACGCCTACGAGGCCCACAAGGCCGATTACGTGGAGCCGGAGGCGGTGAAAGTCGAGGCCATCGTCGTCGATGACGAGAAAAAGCGGGACGAGGTGGACACGGCCCTCGCGGCCGGCGGCGATTTCAGCGGCCTGCGGGCGAGTCATTCGACCTTGAAGGTTTCCGAGGATGTGCCGGACGTATTCGACCGCTGGCTGACGCGTGAAGGGCGGGTTCCGATGGTGACCGAGAACAATGCGGCCTTGGCTCATCTGTTTGCCCTCCAACAAAACGAGGTCGGCGGCAAATGGTTCACCGGTCAGGGCGGCAAGTTCATTCGGTTCCGCCTGGTGGAGCGACGGGCGGAGCGTCAGCTTCCTCTGGACGAGTGCCGCCCGCGCGTCGAACGCGATCTACGCGAACGCAAGCAGAAGGACGTGTTGGACCAACTGCAGCAAGCGTTACAGAAAAAGTTCCAGGTGGTGATCCACGAATCGGAGGAAACGAAAAAGTAACGGCCGAGGCGAGATTTTGGGGGCGAGCGGGAATGGAGGACCAGCGGTTGGGGAGAATAAGTATATTCTGGCAAGGCGAGGCGAAATCGAAGGGTATTGCCCTTGCTAACCCGCCACGGCCCACCAAGGCGAGGCAGGCGGGTAAACTGCTTCGGACTGGTAGGTTAATCGGATAGCCATGCGTTATTGTACGCTTATTTTATTAAGTGGCTTATTGCTCTTAGGCTGCGTTGGCGCTTGTGACCGGAGCCGGCCGAAGGACGTTGCGCCGGAAGCGGGCGATCTGAAGCCGCTGGCCGTATGCAAAACATTCGGAACCGATCCGGTGAAGTTTACCATCGAGTTGTCGGCGGACTCGATAACAACGGCCGACACGCTTACCTGCCGACTGACCCTGGAGGTGGGCGACGAGTTCGAGGCCGAGTTTCCCGATCTGCTTTTCGGCGAGGACGTGCCGGGGCTGTTCTGTACGGATTTGCGGGAGCGGGAAATCAAGCAGCCGGGCGGTCGGCGGCTCGTCCGTACGTATGAACTGGAACCGGAATACGCCGGAACTTTCGAGCTGCCGGCCTTCGAGGTTTACTACCATCGGCGGGAAGAGGTCAAGGAGTCTTTGCTGACCACCGAGCCGCTGTCGATCACCGTGCAAGACACCCCGATCACCGCCGACGATCTGGAATTGAAACCCATGCGTGGGTTGATGACCGTGGAGCGGATTGAGGCCCAAACTCGGCGAATATGGCCTTATGTATTAGCGGGTATCGGCGGGTTCATCGTTCTTGTGGTGCTGCTGGCGTATTGGGTTCGTCGGCCGCGAAAGCTGCCGCCCCCGCCGCCGCCGCACGAGATCGCCCTGGAAGCGTTGCGTCGCCTGGTCGATCGCCGCCTGGTGGAGCAGGGTCAGATCGAGGCTTTTTTCGTGGAAATAACGGAGATCGTCCGGGACTACATCGAAAGGGCTTTCGGCCTGAAAGCGCCCGAGCAGACCACCGAGGAATTTCTCGCCCACCTCGGCGAATCGCCGGTGGTCAGCCGTCACCGGGCGGCTTTGGAACCGTTCCTGACCGCCGCCGACGAGGTGAAATTCGCTCGGTTGACGCCGGAGCCGGCCTTGATCCAGCGGACCTTTGACACCGCCAGGGATTTTGTGATGCAAACGTCCAATCGTGAGGGAGCACCGCGGCCGTGAATGCGCATTTCGACAATCCGCACGCCTTCTGGCTGTTGCTGCTGATTCCGCCCTACCTTTGGTGGGCACGGCGGCGCGTGACCACGGTGGCGGTCCGCTACCCGTCGATCCGCAACCTCGCCCGGCTGCCGAAAAGTTTTCGCCAGCGGATGCGCTGGCTGATGCCGGCCTTGCGCGGGGTGGCTCTGGCCTTGCTCGTGGCGGTACTGGCCCGTCCGACGCGGAGCATCAAGAGCGAGGAGATGCCCAGCCAGGGGATCGGTATCGCGATGCTGGTGGACCGCTCGGCCAGCATGGGCGACCCGCGCGGCAAATTGATGTACGACGGCCGACTGCAACTGCGTTTCGATGTGGCCGCCGACGTGCTCAAACGATTCATCATCGGCGACCAACGGGATTTGAAGGGGCGGCCGAACGATCAGATCGGCCTGTTCACCTTCGCCACTTATCCGCGTACGGATTACCCCTTTGGCCTGGACCACGACGCCCTGGTCGGCCTGATTGGAAACATGGGCCCGGAAGCTCCGTTTTTGGACGCTTACGGCCGCCCCACCAGTGATGAAAAAGAGGCGGCGATCGTCACCGATGAGTACGGCCGCCAGCGTTATCGCGAAAATCCGCTGCAGCTCACCTCGTTGAGAAGCGCGATCGAATACGCCGCCAAGAAACTGATCCTGCTCGAGGAGGACCTCAAACGGCCGAACGAAGGATTACGCACCTACCAGCTTAAAAACAAAGTGATTGTCATGCTGACCGACGGCCTGGAAACCGTGGCCGAGGGCGGCACCATCGAAAACATCATCAAAATGCTCAAGGAAGCGGGCATCAAGGTTTATTACATTCAGATTCTGGCCAAGGAACGTTATCGCGAGCGACCGGATGGCACCGTCGAGGTCATCCCACAGCAAGCCGGGCCGTTCGTCGCGGTTTTCACGGGCCCGGAGACCGCTCAGATCAACAAGGCCATCGAGGAGGCCCGTCAGATAGCCCGGCAAACGGGTGGTCAGCACTATTTGACCATGTCCGGAGACCAGTTGAAGGAAGTGTACGAGAAAATCGACACGTTGGAGCGATCCGAAATCGGTGGCCGCACCGTACTGGCTCGCGAGGAGCGGTATGGCGGATTCCTGCAAGCGGCCCTGACTTTACTCGTCGTCGAAATGGTGTTGGGTTTGACCCTGTTCAGGAGATCGCCGTAATCGTGACCGGTGACTTTTTCAATCTGCATTCACCCAAGGTCTTGCAGTGGCTCTGGCTGCTGCTGCCGCTGGCGGTTTTGTTCGCTTACGACCTGCGCCGACGGCAACGGGTGCTCCGCGTCTTCGTGGAGCAATCGCTGCTGGATGATGTAAGCCCGCGGCGGTCGGTCGGTCGTCCGATCGTCAAATTCGCCATCCTGCTGGCGGGTCTGGCCATCCTGGTTCTTGCCCTCGCGCGGCCGCGCTGGGATCCGCGGGAGATCGAGTTGGCTCAGCAGGGTCAGAATATCCTTTTCTGCCTCGATGTTTCCAACAGCATGAGGGCTCGCGACGTGGACCCCTCGCGACTGGAAGCGGGCAAGGCCGCCATCCGCTCGCTGGTCAACGTACTGCCCGCGGGCAATCAGGTAGGCCTGCTGGCTTATGCGGGCACTTCCGAACTCAAATGCCCGCTGACCCCGAACTATACGCATTTTCTCTCCGTATTGGAGCGGGTGGAATACAACAGCGTGGACCAGGGTGGCACGAATCTCGGCGATGCGATCGACAAGGCCACCCGGCAGGTTTTCGGATTGCGCGAGCCTGCCGGAAAGCGCGGCACGGATGAAAAGCAACCCGCCGCGGGCCAGACGGTCATGCAGGATGAACGTCAGGAACCACAAGACAGCCACAACGTGCTGATAATCCTGACCGACGGTGAAAGTCATGAGGGCTTCGCCAAGGAAATGGCGATAGATGCACACCGGCGCGGCGTGGGCATATACATCATTGGGCTGGGCACCACGGCCGGGGCGCCTATCCCGATCGAAGTGGACGGCCAAATGACCACGTTGAAACACAAAGGTCAGGAAGTCATCACCAAACTCGAGGATGACACCTTGCGAAAAATCCTCGAATCGATTCCCTCGCGGTCCGGCTACGTGGCCTCGGGATCGGCCAACGTCGATCTGGTCGATATCTATCGACGGATCATCGCTCAACAGGGCACCAAGGAGAAGAAATTCCGGTACACCATTTGGCAGGAGAAGTTCCAATTGTTCGTGGGCCTGGGCATGGCCCTGGTGATCCTGTCCACCCTCATAAGCGAACAGCGTCCCCTCCGTGCGGCGGAGGTGAAACGATGATCCACTCACCCCAAAACACGCCAAGCATCCACCCCCACCAGCCCGAAGCGCAAGCGAGGGTCAACCAGCCCGAAGCGCAAGCGAGGGTCAACCAGCCCGAAGCGCAAGCAAGGGTCAACCAGCCCGAAGCGCAAGCAAGGGTCCACCAGCCCGAAGCGCTAGCGAGGGTTCCCCGCCCGTACAACCACCCCATCGCGTCTCTGATACATGTCATTCTGATGGCTCTTATCCTCAACGGCGGAGCAACCTCGACCCTGGCCGTACCGAATCGCGATATCCTGCTCGATGCCCAGAACCAATACGAGCAATCCCATTTCGAGCAGGCCCTCAAACTCTACCAACAGGCCGATGCACAAGGCGAGGGGAACCACTCGATCGATTACAACATCGGGTTGTGCCACCTTCGGTTGGGCGATGGCGAAAAAGCCGTGCGGCAATTCGAGGCGGTCGCCAGCGATACAGCGGCGCCGGCGTCCCTGCGCGTGGACGCTTTCTACAATATCGGCTATGTGCGGGCGACGGCCGCCCGCAAACGCCTGGAGGAAACACTGGCCCCCGCCACCCAACCGGCGGAACAACAAGCCAAGGACGAGGCCCGGATAAACGAACTGCAGGCCGTCGCCGACGAACTGCTCCGCGCCATCGGCGCTTTTCGCGAGGCACGAGACCTTCAACCGGACGAGGAGATCGAGCATAACATCCGCGCGGCCCGCATCCTTCGCCGCAACGTGCTCGGCCTGCTGAACAAGGAGCAACAGGAAAAAGAAAAAAAGGACATGCTCGACGACCCCGGGCGCTATCTGGCGCAGTTGATTACCGAGCAGGATACGCAAGTCAGTCTCAGCCGTTACATGCTCATGGTCCCGGTGGCCGATCCCGTCGAGGAACGCCAGACCCGACGCTCAGCCGTGCGGCTGCAACGCAAGACGATGGAGAAAACGAATAACTTCGCGGACCAACTGGCCCAGTTCAAGGAAAAGGTGGCCTCATCCGCGCCCGCGAGCACCCAGCCGGCCGAGGAAACCCCTCGCGAAAAAATATACAAAGCCATCGCCGCGGAACTGAAAAAGGCCGTTGATTTTCAACGCGATGCCTGCGCGTTCTTCCTGGACGCCGAACGGAAACCGGGTTATGACCAACAGAAGATGGCCGTGGAACGAATGAAGGCGGCGAGCTTGATGTTCCCGGTCGAGCCGGCCAAGGCGTTGGCCGGGATGCGGATGAAGCTGGCAACCCTGCGGGCGGAGGTGGAGAAAATCGAGGCGCCCTCGGACTGGCTGCAGGATCCGCTGATCGGCCGGGCGAACTTGCCTGACAATGTTTCCTGGGACTCGAAAGATACGGCCATATACTCCCACCAGCAGGATTTTGGCCCGGCGATCGCGAAACTGATCGGGCAATGTCAATACCTGGCCACCGCCACCCAGCCGGCGGATACCGAACAAATGACCGAAGAGCAGAAGCAGATCTTCGATCCCGAACTCAACGCCAAGCTGGTCGAGATTCTCAAGGATGTTCCGGCGACACAGGAGCATGCGCTGACGGCGATCGAGCAGCGAAACAAAACCAGGACTTTGGCGGAACAAAAGAGTATCATCGAGGCGATCGAAAAGGCCCTCGCCCTGTTTCCCAAATCGATCGAGGAGCGGCTGGGCGAGCTGGTCGTGCGGCAATATCAGTTGAACGAACAGACCAAAGCCGAGGCCGCCGGTAAAAATACCGGCAACGAAGAGCCGGGTGGCACGCTGGGCGACAAATTGCGTAAATGGGCCGCGGAGTTGAAAACCAAGGTCTTGCGCAAAACGCCGGCCTCGATCACCGAACAGATCAAGGAGCAGCAGCAACGAATCGAGCAGGAGACGGTCGCGGTCCACGAGGAAATCAAGAAACAGATTCCGACCAGTCAAACGCCGGCCGGCCCGCAACAGTCGCAGGAAAAGGTCCAGGCTTACATCGAGGCCGGCAAGCATCTGGATCAGGCCGACTTTGAAATGCTCTCCGCCATCGAGGGTCTGGATCGGGCGATCGTGGAAAACTCGTTGAAGCGAATGGAAGCCCAAGGCCCCGTGCAAACCGCCCAGGGCAAGGCTTTGGAGGAGTTGCTCAAGGCATTATTCGCCCTGCAACCGCCGGAGCAGCAACCTCAGCAGCAGCAAAAACAAGATCAGGACCAAAAACAGCAACCACCGCCGCAACAACAGGATATGCGTCGTTCCGTCGAGCAGATGGACCGCCAGCGCGAGGAAGCCGAACGCCAATTGCATCAACCGAAACCGCGCACGAACCTGAAGGACTGGTAACGGTATCGAACGAGAAGGATCGGCCTGAAACAATATGCCACCGCCACCCGCCATGAATGCTCTTACGATTTCGCGCCGATGTCGGAACATCCGCGTCGCCGGAGCGATCCTGGCCCTCGTCACGGCTTTTACCGCTCCCGTCCGGGCGGCCGAAATGTTCGCTCAGTTGGATCGCGAGCGGATGTATCTCGGCACGCAGATTCGGCTGGTGGTCGAGGTCCACGACGCCGCCTCGAACGCCTGGCCCTCCGTGCCCGCGATCGAGGGCCTGAATATCCAGCGCCGCGGCGGGCCGAGCGTCGTGCGGAATCTGCTCAGTAACCAGATCATCTACCGCTACGAATTCCTGGTCACCCCGACGGCGGCGGGGAAATTCACCATTCCGGAAATCACTTTCGCGGACAACGGCGCGACATTGAAGCGCGGACCGCTGGCGCTCGAGGTCAGCGAAGCGCCCCTGAGATTTCATGCCGGGCAGATCGATCCGCCGCAAGTGTTGCCCAACGAAACGACCGAGATGAAACTTCAGTTTCAAGGGTATCGGCCGGGCGTAACGCCCACGGTTCCTCCGATCATCGGTCTGGACATCCGCTCGGCCGGCGAACCGCGAATCCTCGTCACGCGAACGGAAGGTCTACCCATCACCGAGTTCACTTACCGCGTCAGCGCCACCCAACTGGGTGACCATCTTATCGGAGGGATCACCTTCGAGGGCGTCCCGGCCGAGCCTCTGCGGCTCAGCGTCGCCCCCTTCGTGGTCATGGGGGTCCAGGTTCAGGACGATTCCCTGGTCGTCGGCGGGCAAAGCACGATTCATATTCTTATTCGCGGACTCCCGGATTCGACCGCGTTGAACGTTGTCGCCCCACCCGGCCTGTCTATCACCCCCTCTAAATCTCGCCTTCGCCAACCCAACCGAGGAGCGCTTTTCTCTTTTGAGGTCACCGCAAACGAACCGGGCAACCCCACCATCGACACCGTGGAATTGCCTGATGGAACCAGAATTCGGCTGCCCGAGCCGATCGCTTTCTCCATACGGCAAAGCGGCGAAGGGGGCATTCTGGCCTGCCGGGGGCTACCCCGAACCGAGGAAACCGTTGTGGGCGAGCCTTTTATCGTCGATTTCGAGTTCTTCTATCGCGGAGATTTTCGCGGGGCCGGCATCGATCTACGCTCCGCTGATTTCGCCAATCAAGGTCATATCAAAGTCGAGCCTGTCGAGGATCTGTCTTACGCCGACTGGCCCGGACGGCGAATCGAGATCGGTCTCGTTCATGAAAACCGCGAAACCCGTGCCATCGCTCTCGCCGGTAACGGCGAACTCAACGGGCAAAAAGAGCAGATGCTCCGGTTCGCCCTGCGGATCACGCCGCTGGCCGCCGGGGATCTGTCGCTCGACGGAGTAAATGTGATCGTCGCCTTGCAGATCACCGAACAACGGCGAACGGGCATGTCTTTTTTTTCGAGCAGCTCGACCCAGCAATACGCCCGCAAGGCCGAGGTGCCGCCGCATCGCGTACTCGACCCGCCGGGAGTAGCCGCCCCCGCCGGTTATCGCGGCGCGGTGGGCGCGTCCTTGTCCTTCGTCACCGGACTCGACCGGACCACGGCGGCGGCCATGTCCCCGCTGACCTTGACCCTGACGATCACCGGCGATTCGGTGGGCAAGAATTTCCAGCCGCCATTGCTGGCCGAGCTACCCGAACTGATCCGCGATTTCGACGTATCTCCCATCATCGGCGGCGGCGAGGTCAAGGATCGCGCCATCACCTTTACCCAGATCATTCGGCCGCGTAGCGAGAAAGTGAAACAAGTACCCGCCCTGCCGATCGTGTTTTACAACTATCAGAAAAAGAAATACGAAACAGTCTACAGCCTGCCGATCCCCATCGAGGTGACCCCGGGCGGATTGGTCGGAGCCGAGGCGATGACGGTCGCCACGACCGTCGAGCCGGTGGCCCAAACCAGACCGGATGCGACCGCGGTTGGCACGGACGTTCTGGTCGGGGCCAATTATGCCGAACTGGGCCGGGTGATCACGACTCGTCCATTGGCTCCGGCAACCGTCCTGCTCATTCTGATCGCCGGCCCGGCCGTGGTTACCGTGGCCTGGGCAGGTCGACAGATCTATCGAAAGTCGCGGCCGGGCGCCGAGGTCCGCCGTCAACGCAAAGAGCTTTTTGTACGCCTGGATAACATCGATTCACGTGAAGATGTTTACGGGCACTTGGCTCGGGTATTTCAGGAGTATCTGCGGTTGCGTTTCGGCCTTCCGCAGGGCGAGCTATCGCCTCATCTGGTGGTCGAAAAGTTGAAAGGGCTGTCCGATGCCGAACGGCTGACCCGACAGACACGCGAATTGCTGGATGTGTTCGATGCCGGCCGTTTCGCGACCGGCCCAATCGATGCGTCGCAAAGAAATGAGCTTGTGGAACGGACCCGCCAACTGATGCGGGAATTGGAAGAGGCATGAATCCGGCGGCGATTCTATTATTGTTGACCTTGCTCTCGTCCACGACGACGGCCGACCCGCTCGGCCCGGAGGAGCACTTCGCTCGCGCCCAGGCCGTTTTCGCCGAGGGTCAGCGCCTGCGGGCAACCGATGGCCCGGATGCTCTGACCGCCCGGCAACATTTTCACGAATCCGCGATCCAGTTCGCCGCCCTGGCCAAGCGTGGCGTTTACAGCCCGAACCTGTTCGTCAACACGGGCAACGCTTACCATTTCGCCGGAGACAACCCGCGCGCCCTGCTGTGGTATCTGCGGGCGGCCCGGCTGAGCCATGCGAATGAGATTCGCAACGGTATCGCCTCCCTCCGCCGCGCTTGTCACGCCGAACTCTGGCCGACCGAGCGCGGCTCCATCCGCCGGGCCCTCATGTTCTGGCACTATGACCTGCGTTCGATCACCAAGCAGCGCCTTCTGCTGGTATGTTATCCGCTGGGCTGCCTCTTGCTGCTGGCCGCCTTGGGCTTGAATAGAAAACGGGTTCTGATTCGCCTCGGGCTCGGCCTGTGCGTCGTCGGCGCGGTTCTGGGAATTTCCGATCTCGTTAAAAGCTGGGCACCGGATCCGCCGTGGGCCGTGGTCGTGGAACCGGCCCGCGGCTACGCCGGCGACGGCACGGGTTACTCCGTGGTGATGGAGAAGGTTCAAGCCGGCCAGGAAATCCGCGTGCTCGAAAAACGCAACAACTGGATCAAGGCGACCTTTCCCGCCGGCCAGACCTGCTGGCTAGCCGCCGACTTCGTTCAACAGATTGATTTGGGTGGTTAAAACAGCGCCAAGACCCGCTCCGGCGTGATCTTGCCGACAATCATCGGGGTTTCGATGACCTGGGCCTGCAGTTCGTTTTGAACGATTTGGGCGGCGGCAACGATCGCCTCTTCCATGTGCTCGAACGGGTCGGTTTCAACCGGCGGATCCATGCATTCCGCGAGCCACTGCTTCCTATGGTAAACAAGCTGCACGGGTACGGGTTTGCGGATGGCCAAACCGTTACCAACCTGCTCCACTTCGATGGTGAGATTAACGCGACAATCCATGACGATGCACACTCCTCCTGACGATATTCTCGCCGCTCTAACAACTGCCATCGGTTAATCGGCCCCTCGACGCGCGATAAAAGCGCCCGACCCGACGTTTTGGTTTTCCCGAGGGTTCGCCGTCTGATAAAAAGCAAAAACAGGGTTAAGGGATGCACGCGTAATCGATAGTGAAGACCCCGGCTATCGGACGTTGCCGCGTATTCCCCTTTCTCGCGTAATCCAAGCTAAGGCCGCCCCGCCGACCGGTCGATTCAACGCGGAGGCGAGTGCTCCTCAATTCGCCCGCCGGGCGACGTTCGCGTATGGGACGCAACGGCGGGTCGGTACGGATACACAGGGATAGACCCATGGACCACATCGTTTTGGATCTGCTTAAGCGGACGGCGGCCATTCCTTCCATGCCCCAGGTGGCCGTTCGTTTTTTGGAAATCGTCCAGCAACCGGATTTCGATTTCGACGAGGTCGTCGAGATTTTCTCGACCGACCCCGGCAGTACCAGCGATATTCTGCGTCTGGCCAACTCCCCGCTGTTCGGCGTAACCCGGCAGATTACCTCGCTCCACCATGCCTTGATCTTGCTGGGACTCAAGCGGGTGCGTTCCCTCGTGCTGGGGCGCTACATCGTGGACAGCATCGACCGGAAAATCGTCGCCGGGCTGGATACGGCCTACTACTGGCG
>CAZXSA010000154.1:0-12043 GCA_964642815.1 uncultured Planctomycetales bacterium
GCGGCCGGTGCCCACCACGCCCACGCGAATCGGCGTGCTCACGCTTTTTCTCCTTGACCACCATAAAACGCCCGCCGATCCGCCTCGGTATCGCGGCGACGGCTCTCCAGTTGTCTCCCGAAAACGCCTTCGTGCAGGCTGCGGCGGATCGATTCGCAAAGATAGCGAACCTCGCCGTTAAGCTCCGGCTGACCCTCCAGCCGGGCGATCCGCTCGAGCATCGACGCGCCAAACCGCTCCGCTCGCGGGCTGAACAGGATTCGGTACGCCTCGCGAACGCTTTTGATCCGTGAGTCGGAAAACCCCCAACGACGCATGCCCGTTTCGTTGAAGCCGCGAACCCGCGAGGGGTTGCCCTCGACGATCATGTACGGAGGCACGTCGGCGACGATACGAGTCAGCCCACCGACGTAGGACAGCGTGCCGATGGTCGTGAAATGATGCACGCCGATCAGCGCGGACATGGTAACCTTGTCTTCCAGGCACACATGGCCGGCAAGCTGCACATAGTTGGACAGAATACAGTCGTTACCGATCGACGCGTCGTGGGCGATATGCACCCCGACGAGAAAGCGGTTGTGGCTGCCGATACGGGTGATGCCGCCGGCCACCTCGGTGCCCGCATGCACGGTGACGTTTTCACGGAATACGTTGTCGTCACCGATTTCAAGACGGGTCGGCTCGCCCCGGTATTTCAGGTCCTGCGGTGCCGAGCCGATGACCGTTTGAGGAAAAAACACGTTGGCCCGGCCGCAAATCGTCCGCGCGGCGATGGTGACATTATTGTGCAACTCGCAGTCGTCACCGAGAACGGCCCCGGCGCCGACATAACAATGCGGCCCGATGACCACGTTACGGCCGACCTCGGCCGCGGAATCCACATACGCACTCGGATGAATCTGACTCAATTCGTTACCTCTTCGCGAAACTCGGAATATTCACCACGGAGCCCCTGGGTCACGGAGATCATCGGAACCCGGAGCGGCAGCCCGGGACGGCGGGCAATAGCCCGCCCTACAATTTCTCGCTCGCCCGCTTAACTATCTTCTCTCCGTGTCTCCGTGTCTCCGTGTCTCCGTGTCTCCGTGGTGAAAAAACCCGCCCGATCACAATGGATCGGCGTCGACCATCATGAATTTAATGTCCGCCTCGGCCACCAGATCGTTACCGACCCGGGCCCGACAGGACACATGCCCGGTGCGGGATTTGACCCGCCGGGCGGTCGCCTCCAATATCAACTGGTCGCCCGGCATTACTGGCCGACGAAACTTCACCTTGTCCAAACTGAGCAGGACGGCCACCTTGCCGGTATGCTCCAGTTCCCGCGACAACAACAACCCGCCTAACTGGGCCATGGCCTCGATGACCAACACCCCAGGCATGATCGGCTGCCCCGGATAATGCCCGTTGAAAAACTCCTCGTTGGCGGTAACGTTCTTGATCCCCACCGCGTGCTGCCCGGCCTCCAGCTCGATCACCCGGTCCACCATCAAGAACGGGTAGCGATGCGGCAAGATCCGCTGAATCTTGCGGATGTCGAACACCGGCTCGGAATGCATCTTTCGTTTCAGCGAGCCGGCCTGCTCCATCTCGCGCAGGCGGCGGACCAGTTCGTGGTTCAAGGCGTGGCCCGATTGCCGGGCGAAAATCTGCCCGGTCAGCGGTTTTCCGAACAGGTACAGGTCGCCGATCAGGTCCATCACCTTGTGCCGCACGCACTCGTCTCGGAAACGCAACTCGTTTTCGATCGGCCCCGACTCGCCGAAAACCAGGATGTCCGCGTACGTCAGATGCTTGCCCAGCCCGGCCGCCCGAAATTGCTCGGCCTCGCTCTGCAGGACAAAGGTGCGGGCCGGGGCCACCTGCCGCTCGAAGTTCTCCGGAGTAAGAACGAATTTGAAGATCTGCTCGCCGATCGCTCCCCGCGGTCCGTAATCCAGGTCGAACACGATTTCGAGCTTTTCCTCGTCGTCGGTCGGCGGGGCGGCCATCACGTAGGAGTTCCCCTCGGTCACCCGGGCCGTTTCCGGAATGCGAAACACCTCGCGCGGCTTGTCCAACGCGACGATGCCCGCTTCCTTCAGTTTCTCCACGAAAGGCAGGCAACTGCCGTCGAACGAGGGGATTTCGCCGGCGTTAAGCGACACGATGATGTTGTCGATCCGCAACCCGGCCAGAGCGGACATGCAATGCTCGATGGTCTCGATCTGAACGGTCCCGTTGCGCACGCTGGTCCGCCGCAACCGCTTGGCCACGTTATCCACCTGCCCGGCGATCAAGACCGGCGGACGCTGGTCCTCGCGGACAAACACCACCCCCGAATCCGCCGCCGCGGGCTGAAAGCGCAGCACCGCCGGCTCGCCGGTGAACAAACCTCGGCCGCTCAATTCAACAGGTTGTTTAATGGTCTGCTGTGGATTCAAGCTGTTCGATCCGTTTGATCAGATCCCTGATCTGATCGGCCATCTGGGGTAGTTTCCGTACCGTGGCCTGCTCCCGAAGGTATTGCCGGTTGTCGATGGCCGGTATGCCGTTCACCACCGTTCCGGCGGGCACGTCCTTCGATATACAGCAACAGGCCGCCGCTTGCACGCCGTCGTGCAGATGCACATGGTCCCGCACGCCGACCTGCCCGCCGAGAACCACGCCTTGCCCGAGACGCGTACTCCCCGCGATCCCGCACTGGGCCACGATCAGGCAAAGCGGTCCAATTTGTACATTATGAGCAATCTGCACGAGGTTATCAATCTTCGTCCCGGCTCCGATCCGTGTCGTCCCGAACTTGGCCCGATCGATACAGCAATTCGCCCCGATCTCCACGTCGTCGCCGATCTCGACGGTGCCGATCTGCGGAATCTTGGCGTGCGCGGTACCGGTAAACTGATACCCGAACCCGTCCGCTCCGATCGTCGTATTCGCGTGGACGATCACCCGATCACCCAGCCGGCAACGCTCGCGGATCACCACCCCCGACCACAACTCGCACGCCCGACCGATACTCGCCTGCTCGCCGATCACCACATGGGCGTGAACCACGGCCTGATCGCCGAGCCGGGCATTCTCGCCGATCACCGCGAAGGGCCCGACCGCCACCTGCTCGCCCAACTTGGCCGTAGCCGCCACGCAGGCGGTCGGATGCACGCCGACCGGCGGTCGCGGCACCGGTTCGGCGAAATGCTCCAGCACGCGGGCCATCGCCAGCGAAGGGTCCGCCACCAGAATCGCCGGCATCGGCGTCTCGCCGAACCGCTCATGCACCACCACCGCTCCGGCTCGGCTGATCCGCAGTTCCGGTATGTATTTATCGTGGGCCAGCCAGGTGATTTCGGTCGGCGAGGCTTCGGCGATTCTGGAAACACCCGTAATCCGCCGGCCCGCGTCGCCCCGGACCACGCCGCCCACCCACTTGGCAATCTCCGCCAGTGTGTAACTCTTGCTCATCGGCGTCCTCGCCACAACCGGTCGCATGAACCTGTAACCGCTAACCGTTCCGCCGAACTCATTGCGGCAGGGCAAACTGGACCGACGCGCCTCCGCCGGCTTTCTCGAACTTCGTGTTCAAACTGGCCAGTACTTCCTCCGTGATATCGATCGTCGGGTCGCAGTAAACCACCTTGCGGATCAGAATGCGCTGCAACAGCGATTCGGTATTGTCGATCTTGCTCACGTCCAGCTCTTCCTGGGTCACCACCAGGGAAATGCCTTTCTTCTTGGCCACCGCCGCGATCTCGTCGATCACCATCTGGTACGTCTGCTGCACCCAATGCAGGTGCGCGCGGGTAATCTGGTCCCGCTCATACATCTGCCAGACCTTGAACTCGACGCTCATGTGGTCGAATTTTTTCTTACGCTGGAAAAACTCCGCGGTATCCGGAGCGATGGCTTCCAGGGTCTTCTGCTCGGCGTCCAGGGCTTCCGTCTTCTGATCCTCGGTTTCCTTGAGCTTCTGCAGGCTTTCCAACCGCTTCTGGTTCAGTACCCGGGTCCGCTCGAAATTATCGAACACGTACACCAAGTTCACCGCCGCCACCTGATTGGCGCTCCTGGCTCCCGCTGCGCTCTGGGCATGATTCAAACCTGCCGCCAAACCCCATACCAGTGCCGCGGTAACCACGACCGCCAACCCGCTCTTACCCTTGGTCATTTCGTTCTCCTTTAATCACAACGGCCCGTGCCACCCTTGGCCGCGCCGCCCCCATTAGAATCCCATACCACGCCGCTCGCAAGAGACCGGCGTGTGGAAAGCGGGCCGGCAGGGGTCGGATAAACGCTTCTCATGTTCATGACGGATGCACGTTTTCACCATTGCCCGGATAATTCACCACGGAGGCAGAGCCTGCCCCGATCGCATATCGGGGGAGAAAGAAAAGTTGGCTGAAGTGATGGATAATAGCCTTGTTGAAACGGGATGAAAAAATCCCAAGTGCCCCATCGCAAATCCCAAATGTCACATCTGCATTCTCAACTCTCAAATCTGAATTTTCAAACTGGGGTATCTCCTTTGCTCAACCACATGCCCCTTTCGGCGTATTGCGGGCCTTTGATGGCTGCGGCCCCACACGTTTTCCAGAAGAATTCGAGGCGCGGTTGAGTCATGGGGTACCCCATTTCTCAAATTTCAAATCTCAAATTCATGTTCCGCAAGGACTGCAGCAGGGTAAATACCAGCAAGACGCCGCTTATTAGAAGAACGGCAACCCGATAAAGAAGCTGAAAATTTGCTCGTCGTCCTCCCCATCCTTGGAGATCGGGGCGGCCAGGTCGAATTCCATCGGAATGGTCCCGAAAATCGGCAGGGTCAGGCGAACCCCGCCGCCGATGGACACCCGCCATGTCGAGATACCGAAATCCCGCTCCACCGTGCCCATGTCCGTGAAGAATACGCCACGGATCAGATCGGTGTACAACGGAAAAGAGTATTCCGCGCCGCAAAGGGCCATGAAATCCCCGCCGACCCGATTGTTCCGCAGACCGTCACGCGGACTGATCCCTCGGTAATCGAAGCCGCGCATCGACCCGATCCCACCCGCGTAGTATCGCTCGAATACCGGCGCGTCGCCCAGAATCTGGTTGGCTTCCGCCCGGGCGGATAACACACTCTTGCGATCGTTCTCGTCGACGAAGACCGTCCAATGTTGCGAATAATTCGCTCCCAGCTTCGAATGGTAAAACTCGCCACCCATCGCCCCGGCCTGCTCCCACGAGGCCCGGAACCGATGCCCCCGACTCGGCGTAAAGCGGCTGTCCGTCGTGTCATGCACCAGCGAGAACCGCACCGTGGACAGATAATTCCCGCCCTCCACGTCGCGGATGTCCTTGGCCGCGAAAGCGTCCCGATCCTTGACCTTGACGTACTCGGCCCGGAACGCCACCTCGCCCGCCCAGCCCTGGAGGAACCCTTCCTCGAACCGCTTGTCAAAGCTGAACGTCGAGCCCGCCCGCTGCTCGGTATATCCGTCCCGATCGCGATCGAACAGATAAACCCCCGCCCCGAACCCGATCGGCTTGTCCATTAAATAAGGCTCGCGGAAGTCGATGCGAAAACTGTTCACCTCCGTGCCCGGATTCAGCGAGATGCGCATCGTCTGCCCAGCCCCGCGAAACGCCCGCCCGCGGAAAAACTCCTCCCAGGATTTGGGCCAGTCGGCGATGTCGAAGTTCGTGTTCTCCAACGTAATGTTCCCCACCAACCCGTTATTGCTGCTCGCCCCAATACCGGCGATGAATTGCGTGGCTTGCGGGTTCTCCTCGACCGTCACCAGGGCGTCGCGTACTCCAGCCTCATCGCCCACCGGCTCGACGGTCGCGGCCGTAAACAACCCCGTACCCTTCAGCCGTTCCTCGGCGGCCTGCGTCTTGGTAATGTCGTAGACTTCCTCCGGATAGAAACGCAGCTCCCGGCGGACGCATTTTTCCTGCGTGTGGGCGTTGCCCCGCACCTGGATATCGCCGATCTGAAAGGCCTGCCCTTCCGTAATCGTCAGCGTAACCACCACCTGACCCGGCTCGGCCGCGAATACCCAACTCGGCACGACCTGGGCATAAATGTAACCGCGCGATCCGTACTGCGTGGTCAAGGCCTTCACGTCCGCTTGCAAACGAGCGTCCAGCAGCGGCTCGCCCACCTTCAGGCTCATCGTCGCCAGAAGCTCTTCCTCGTTGAAAACATTAAACCCCTGCAAACGGAGATCGCCGACCAGATAGCGCGTCCCCTCGTTAATCTGGAAAATCACCGCGAGCTTCTCGCGGGCCACGTCCTCGTATTCCGAGCGATAGCCGACCTCGGCGTCCAGATAGCCCCGATCGCGGTAATACTTCTGGACGGCCGCCGCGTCGCGCACCGCCCGATCCGGATCGAAATCGCCCGCCTGAAAGATCGGGAAATAAGGCTTGGTCGCGACGACGCCCTGCAATTCCTGATTCGAGTAAACCGTGTTGCCCTCGAAACGCACCTGGCGGACCCGCACCCGCTGGTTCTCCACGATCGTATACACCACGCGCTGCTCATTCTCCGCCAGCGTCTCGTCGAACGTCACCTCGACGTAGGCGTAACCCTTCTCCTTATACAGCCGCTCGATGGCTTCCTGCCCCTGGCGAACCATGAACACGCTCAGCGGATCGCCCGCGGCGAAAGGCAAGGCCTCGTCCAGTTTCTTTCGCTTGAACGCCTGAGCCCCCACGTAATCCACCGCAACGATTTCCTTGCGCTCGATCAGCGTGAAGGTCAGCGATACCCGACCGTCCACCAATTGCGGCTCGGCCCGCACGTCGTAGAACCGCCCCGTCCGCAGCAGGCGCCCGCGATCCCGCTGGACCTCATCCTGCGCATAAGGCTGACCGACCTGCGAGCGAAGCTGGTTGCGCACGTAACTCTCATCCACCCGCTGCAGACCGACAATCTTCACCTCGCCGATCGGCGTCCCGTCCAGCGGTGAACGCTCCACCACCGGGGCCACCTCCGGTGCCGGTGCCGGTGCCGCCGGCTGGGCCGGACTCAGCAAGGGAAGACCACCCACTGCCGCCGCCAACAACCATCGGCCGCCGGTCACGCGAAAACGCGCAACCCGCTCGCGTATCGACCTTGCCGATCGGCGGAAGAAACCTGGACGTGTTATACCAATCATGGACCGCACCATAGCCTCGGTATCATACGCCGGACCGCACACCTGTCAAAAAAGAAACACCCATAAAAAATGATAACCTGTGAGTTTTTTGCCGCCCGCCCCCTTGCGTTTCGGAGAGGCTATGGGAACAATGCCCTCGACATGTGCGGGATCGCGGGCATCATCGACTTTCGCGGACGGGCCGTCGAACCGGCCGTTCTCCAGCGTTTTCGGCGGGCCTTGGCCCATCGCGGCCCCGACGACACCGGGGATTGGACCTTCCAGACCTCCGGCTTTTCGGCCGCCTTCGCCCACACCCGGCTGGCCGTCATCGATCCAACGCCGCAGGCCCGCCAACCCATGACCAGCCCGGATAGACGGTATGCCATCACCTACAACGGCGAACTGTACAACTACCGCGACTTGGCCCGCGATCTGCCCGGCCCTCTGCACACCACCTCGGACACCGAGGTCGTACTCCAAGCCTGCATCCACTGGGGCCCCACCGCGCTGAATCGCTTCGACGCCATGTGGGCCCTGGCCTTCGTCGATACCGTCGAACATCGAGGCCACCTGTCCCGCGATCCCTTCGGCATCAAGCCCCTCTACTACACCGTGTCCGACGACCGCCTGATCTTCGCCAGCGAATTACGCGCCCTGTGCCAGGTACCCGGCCTGTCTTTAGCAATCGATCCGCAAGCCTTGGCCTGCTACCTCAATCTTGGATACATCCCCCATCCCCAAACCATTTATCGCCATGTGTTCAAGCTGCCGCCGGGCCATCGCCTGGATTTCGATGCCGCCGGGGTCGGCGAACCGGAACGCTTCTTCTATCTGCCCGAACCGCCCGCCGCGCCTCCGCCTTACCATGAAGCCGCTCGCGAGTTGCGCGGCCGCATCGAGACCGCCGTCGCCGCTCAGCGCGTTTCCGACGTGCCCCTCGGCGCTTTTCTTTCCGGCGGATTGGATTCCTCCATCGTCGTCGCCTGCCTGGCCCGCGCCGCCGGGCCACGGGTCAAAACTTTCAGCATCGGCTACCGCGAACATCCCCGCTACGACGAGACCCACTACGCCCGCCTGCTGGCCGACCGCTATAGCACCGAACATCATGCTTTCCAACTGAGCTTCCACGACGTGCTCGATGCCATCGAACCAATGCTCGATCATCTCGGCGAGCCGTTCGCCGACAGCTCATTGCTGCCGACCGCCCTGGTCAGCCAATACACCCGCCAACACGTGACCGTCGCCCTCAGCGGCGACGGCGGCGACGAACTCTTTGGCGGTTACTGGCGCTATCTAGGCCACCACTACCTCAAGCGCTACCATCGCCTGCCCAAACTAATCCGAAAAACATTGATCGAGCCGCTGCTTCGCCGCCTGCCCGCCGCCCGCTCATCGCCGCTGCTCAATCGCCTGCGCCAGGCGAGCAAACTGCTCAACGGAGATTACCCCGATCCGTTCGATCGACACCTGGCCTGGGCTCGATACATGGATGACGACCTGGCCACCGAATTTCTCGGCCGACCGGCGGCCACACAGCTCGCCAAAGACTTGAAGGAAATGTACCGCCACGCCGCAACCCAATGCTATCCGCAAGAAACGGACGGCCGGGATGACCTCACGCGAATTCTTTTGGCCGATCTGGCCATCGGCCTGCCCGCGGACATGCTTTTCAAGGTGGATACCGCCAGCATGTTCCACGGCCTCGAGGTCCGCGTGCCTCTGCTGTCCGTTGATGTGGTCAACTTCGCCGCCGCCCTGCCCATCGAATACAAAATCGCCGGATCAAACGGCAAACGCATCCTCCGCGACGCCTTCGCGGACGATCTGCCCGCCCCCATCCTGCAACGAAAAAAAATGGGTTTCGAGGTGCCGGTCGGTGAGTTCCTGCGTAACGAGCTGCGCGACTTCTACCGCGACACGGTGACGGCCACCACCCTGCAAAACCTGAATCTCAACCCCGCCACCGCTGCCCGCCTGTTCGACGACCACCTCCACCGCCGCGCCGACCACGCCGACCTCCTCTGGTCCCTCCTCGTCCTGACCCACTGGGCTGGCGGTCCTGCGTGAGGCAGGGTATGTGTTTGGCAACCATGCAATCAGAACCCGGAGCGGAAGCGACGGGCCGATGTAGGAGGGCGCATTGAGTAACAGAATACGGTCCTCCTTCGGCTCCGCGCTACAGCTTGGGCTTCTGATTGACCATGCCAGCAAGGTTTGCATGGTTGCTATACACATACAAGGCAGAATATCACCCCAGAAAACCACTATGCCATCACCGTTAATTCAATTAGAAGGATTACAAGTATGTTCGCAATTAAACATCCCCATACAATCCGATCGTGTCTTCCACGCCAGGATATTAATATATTAATAAGACGAGCAATATCAGGATTCCAGAATAGATACTGACGAGGTTAGCATTCTCGCGCAAAATGGTGCATAAATACCGCAACGGATTCGAGCGATTGCTTGTGCTTGGCCTTAATATTGTTCCACCCATTCCAAGTATTACCGACCACAGAGTTGCGGCAATGGCTGAAGTTCTTGCTAGGGTGTAGATATGCGAGCTTATTTCACGAAATAAACCGTAGGATATACCTGTGCCACGGATCGGGTATCGTGTATCTGCCATGTGTTCGCTTGATGTATATCCACAGTTGGCACATACAAAAAGAGAAAAAGCATCGCTATTCGTTTCGGCTCCATCTTCCCCCTTTTTTGTCGATTGGTTATCGCCCATGAAAGCAAACATAACAAAGGCCCGGGAATGGGGCAAGAAAACATACGCGGGGACACGCCAAGGTTTATCTTGTCTCCGCGCCTCCCCCGATGCGCGATCAGGACAGGCGCGGCGAATCCCCCAAAATCGCCTCGCCTTCCCCGCCGGCCGGTATCCCCAGAACCCGACGGGCCCATTCGACCGGCACCGGCATGCGCAGATCGTTGACCGCCGTCTTCAACACGTCCGCCAGCTCGCGCAAATCGCGCGGCGGGTCGTAAACCCTCTGGAAATGCGGCACCGGCACCGCCGCTCCGAACTTCAACCGCGCCACCGGACCCCGCACGTCCCGCCGGATCGTCCGCCCCTCCTTCCGGATGTCGTCCTCGCGCAGATCATCCTGTCGCAGATCGAGCCGCACTTCGTTATGCACCCGGCTGGCGGCCAGCGAACCGGGCGAACTGCTCGGCTCGACCGTCAACGTCTGGCCCAACCACGCCTTGCTCAACTCGCGATTGAAGAACATGCAGATATTCTCGTACGGCGGTGGGGCCTTGCCCCGACCGGCCTCGACCAACTCGATCTCCACCGCCTTCGAGAAAATCCCCGCCGCATCCGCCCCCAGCGAACGCAGCATGGCCAGCAATTCACGTTTCTCCTCCGGTGTAGCCGACGGCTCATAACGGGCCACCCTTAGCGGCATGCCGAACACCTCCGCGAACACCAGCCAATCCTTCATCGCGAAATGCTTGCCCAAATACGCCAGCGCGCTGACCCGCAACAACCCGCCGCGCATCGGGTGCCCGCTGACCGCATGTGGCGAATGCACCACGAACTTGCCGGGCGGCAAAGGCATCCCTTCATACGGTTCCTGCCGGGTCAGGATACGAACCTGCCCCAGCTCGTCGAATACCAGTCGATCGAAATGGACCGCCGCCACCTCCACCAGCCGCAACTCGTCGCCCACCGGCTCCCACACATTCTCCGCCACGGCGATGTTCCGCCCGATCGCCAACGCCAGATGCTGCAACACCTCGTCGAACCCCTCGATCGCCGCCAGCGCCTCTCGGCAATAGGCCGCCGCCTCGTCCGCCGCCGCCCGGTCCACCCCCTCCTGCGCCTCGGCCGCCGAGACGATCCGCCACTTCAAACCCGTCACCGCCAGCCGCCGCGTGTTCGCCACCGAATACAAATGGGCGTCCTTCTCCTCCATCTGCTCGAACAGCGCCAGCACTTCGCTCACCCCCCCCGTATCCGCCGCCCGTAAAACAGTCGCCGGCCGCGACGGCGTCAGCCCGTCGGCCGGATACTCCCGCCACCGATCCATCGCCTCCGCCCGCACCATCCGTCCCGGTCGCGGCCGCACCACCGTCGTCCCACCCCGCAACGCATTCACCACCCGCCGTGCAATTCCCATCCGCTCACCTCAGAAAAAAGATTCCCACTACCAGCCCGCAGCGCCAGCAAGGATCCACCAGCCCGCAGCGCCAGCAAGGATCCACCAGCCCGCAGCGCCAGCAAGGATCCACCAGCCCGAAGCGCGAGCAAGGGACAACTTCTCAACGTCAAGCGCCTCATCGTCGCGCAATCCCATTCTTCGGACACGAATATTTCTACTTGCCATAATGCGCAAGCGAGGGTCTCCTGACAACTGACAACTGATTGCTGAAAGCTGATCGCTTCCTCACCATATCCCCATTCGCGCATACCGCAGCGCTTCGCCGCGCACCGATTCAATCGGCCCGCTCGCCACCCCCGCCGCCCGTACCGCCAGACACGCCGCCCAGAATCGATCCGCATGTCCATCGCCGCCTCGCCCGGCCGTATATCGCGCGGGTCCGACAGCCGTTACCGAGCGTCGCACCGAATGCCAATCGTTGCGGATGCTCTCATCCACCGGGATGCGCATTCCGCCGCTCTCCACCCGCATCCGCAACCGGGTGGCCAGATCATCCTTGACCGCCGCCGAAAACGTCACCGCCTCGACCCGGCCCACGCCGAAATCCGTCACCGCCGCCTCGGCCAGCGGCATGCCCATGCCCCCCGCATCAATACAACACCGTCGCACCTGGCGTAGCGAAAGCAGCTCATGCAACGCCGCGTACTGCCGGGCGAACGGCTCGCCCGCGCTTTCCCGCACGCCGCGCGTCACCAGCGTGTCGCCGTCCTCCTCCAATACCCAGATCACCGTCAAATCCCGATGCCGCCCGATATCCAC
>CAZXSA010000155.1:0-11966 GCA_964642815.1 uncultured Planctomycetales bacterium
GGGTTCCGGTCAAATCGGTGAAATCGATCAGGTGCGGCCAGATGTCCTGCGGCCAGAAATCGAGATCCTGGTAGCCGCCGGCATCGACGAAACACTGATATTGGGCCTGGGTCACCGTGTAACGACCAAGCAGAAAGGGTTCCGTCTCGAAGTCGAGCTCGGAAGCGCCGGGCACATCGTTGACCGTCAACGGCAGCGAGGCGAAGCCCTCCGGAACCAGAGCGAAGTTCTCGTCGATCGACGTGCTGGCGGCCTGATAGGCTTTTTCGCTTTCGGGATGCTGACGCCAACGCTGGTAATGTCGGATCATGAAGCCCCACCGCCCTTGTTGCAGGCAGCACAACAAAGAATCCTCGGCGAGTTTGACGGTGGCGGCCGCTTGATAATCCGAATACTCCCGACCGAGAGAGGTTTTGGATTGCGGATGGTCCGGGGCGATTGCTGGACGGTTCTTCTTTCGCGACAACAGGTTCAATCCCATGATTCCCCTCCATTGATCCGGCTCAGGAAGCTCTTTCGGAAACCCCTGAACCACGTCATTTCACCACGGCCGGGCCGGGCGAAATCACGAACCATACCTCTACCCATCAATTCCCCAGGGCCTTGCGTTTGGCATCGCGGCAGAGTTTCTGGAACCGCTCCAGCGAGCCGCGGGCCTCTTGATCGGCCACATTGGGAATGCCCCGGTCGGCCTTCGCCCCGGTAGCGCTTTCCTCCAGGCCGTATCTGGGCAACAAATCGTTTTTCTGTTCGGTTACCGCGTTCAACTCGGCATCCAATTGCTTCTGGAGAGCGGCCAGACTGTCGCGGGCGGCGGTCACCTCGCGCATGCGTATCTCCCACTCCTGCCGCACCTTCTCCAGTTCCTCGCGTTCGGTGGCGAGTTCCGCGCGTTGGCGGTTCAACTCTTTTTCCGCGTCGGCGTAGGATTCCTGGTCGCTGAGCCACTGGCGTCGTTCCTGCTCGAGATCCGTCGTGGCCCGAGTCAGCGACTCCCGCGAGGATTCGATTTCGTTGCGTTGCTCCTCCAGAGCGAGCTTCTGCATCTGGAGATCATCGCTCTGTTGTTGAATCTGCTGCGCTTGTTGCTCAAGGGCTTCCTGGCGGGCGGCCAGTTCCGCCTCCTGCTCCTGGAGCTGCCGACGCTGCTCCTCGACCTGATCCAGCTCCTTTTGCAGTCGAGCGCACTCTTTTTCGCGTTCGGACAGGGCGGATTCGCGGGCCTCGTATTGCGTACACAACTCGAGCTCCTGACCGGCCAGGGCCTCGCGTTGCGCGACGAGCCGCTGGTGATGCTCTTCCAGGGCGGCCCGGCACGATTCCAGCGCGCCGGCCCGGGCCTCGAGCAATTCGCGAACGGCCTGCATGGCCGCCAGCACCTGCTGGCCGAGTGATTCCAGGTGTTCCACGTCCGCATGCGGAACCTTTTCCATCACCACGGTTTTTTCCTCGCTTCGTGTCTGGCTCATGGCAATCCTACCCCTTCGAGAACCACGATTTCTTCTTGGTCCGAGCGGGCGGCGGCAACGGCTGGGTTGCCTCCAACTCGCTCAATAACTCACGTACGCTCTTTTTCCGGTCGCACAGGCGACGCAAAACCCGAATACGCTCGGCGGTGACCGCGTCCAGCGAAGCCAACAAGGTCTCGTCGTTTTCCACGGGCGGTTGAGCCGATAACTCCGGCGACGCGGGTTCGGCTTCCACGCGCGACGGCGGAGTTTCCTCGACGGCCGGCGTGACGGGCACAACTTCCGGCAACGGACAGGCCGGTGAAAGTTCCGGTTTGGCCGCGGGTTGAATCGGCGGGGTAACAAACGCGGGCTCGATCGCCACCGCCTCGGTCAAGACGGCGGGAACCGCGGTCGGTTCCTCGGGCGTGTCCGCGCCGCGGATTCGCTTGTGCACGGTACGCAGGGATGCGGAGTAGGCTGATAGCCTGGCCTCCAGCTCCGCGATGGCTCGACTCAACGAACCGTCGTCGTGCGGCACATGCACCTGAATCATGTCCAAGGCTTGAGAATCCATCGGTCCCTGTTCAACCAATTAGTGATCCGTGCATCAACGGCTCATATCCGCGACTCCCGCCGCGGGGTTGAACCACGAGGTCAACCCTGAGAATATACAATTTCTTTTGCCGCGGTGTCGGAAAAATCCTGTTTTTTCCGCGTCCGATATTCAATCGCCGGTCCGACTCGTGCAATGTTTCGATGCACGTCGGGACTTCGGAGCGAGGTAAGGGTTAGCGAGGGAGGGATAGAGAGACGGTGAGACAGAGAGAGGAGGGCGCCATCGCCGTTTTTTTATTCGGACGACTGTTTGCGAATGAATAAAGCATCCATTTGCTCCACAGCCAGGATGTATCGTAAGAGAATGTGGGTCGGCCAAAGGGGTAAACGCTTGATTCCTTTATCGGCCGTATCGCCGTGGCCTTGACCCAAAGGGGTAAATGAGATGAACGATTGGCAGCAGAGCTTCGCTCGTAAAATGGAAACCTTGCGCGAGCAATCCGTCCGGTGTTACCAGGATAAAATAGAAGAGGCCATCGTGCCCTCCTTCGAGCGCCTGGCCGAGTTTCTGAATCCGTGGCATTTCCAGGTCGGTTCACCCCAGGCGCGACCCGGTCTGCATTCGTACAAATTCGCCCTGACCGAGGATGGTTACGTCCTGATCAGTTTCCGGCTTTCGGGTATCGATCGGATGGACTGCGCCTACGAATGCCATCTGCCGGGTCAGGGGCATATCGGCGGGGACAGCTTTAACTGCGGATTCGCGGACATCGACGCCTCCTGGGCGGATATATGCTTCCAGACGGCTTTGGATGATTTCGTCGGGAAATTCAGCACCGTCCGCCAAGCACGGGAACATACCGAACCCGTGCTCGTCTGAACCGCGGGTCACGATACCTTGATCACCACGAGGGTAACATCGTCATCCTGGGGCCGATCTCCGCGGTAAGCCGCCAGGATGTCGGTGATCGCCCGGTTGATGGCGGCGGCGGGGGAACGGTGTAATTGCATGACGCCACGTTCCTCCTCGGTCGATCACCGGCCATGCGCCGAAACCATGCCGCTCTGGTTTGTGGGGCTTGGCTCACCTGTTGATGGACAACATGGCTACCTTTGGCCATAATGAGATTCTCCAAGGATGAACGCCGCTTCCTCGATCTGCTATAATGCTGGAGGAGCGAGATCGTGAAACGACTTCAAGATATATCCCTGAAAGAGAATGACCGCAGAGCCATTATCGAGGCGGCGGCCATTTTGCGGAACCGGTTTCCAGTTGCGCAGGTCATTCTGTTCGGATCGAAGGCCCGGGGGGATGATTGCCCGGAGTCCGACGTGGACCTCCTCATTCTGACCCACCGCCCCATATCTCCACCGGAAAAGGAAGCCATGACCCGGGCTCTCTTCAACCTCGAACTCGAGCGGGATGTGGTCATCAGTAAGATTGTCGTGCCCCGGGAATCATGGGAACACGGCCCCTATCGGGTATTGCCACTTCACCGGGAAATCGATCGCGATGGAGTCGCCGCATGACCGACGAACAAGCCCGACAACAGGTTTTGGAATATCTGTTGACCAATGCGGATGAGGCGTTGGACTCGGCGTCGGCGGAAATGACGGCCGGACGAACCAGGTTTGCCATGAATCGCATTTATTATGCTTGTTTTTATGCGACGAGCGCGGTGTTGCTGGCGGAGGGGCTCTCGTTTTCAAGGCATTCGGGCGTACGTTCCGCCTTGCATCGCTATCTGGTCAAAACCGGCAGAATTTCCGTTGAGTTCGGCCAATTTTACGACGACATGTTCGAGGATCGCCAGGAGGGCGATTACGGCGTGCTCGTGGAGTTCGACCAAAGTACGGTACAACGTCGGCTCGAAACCGGTCGGCGTTTTCTCGTAGGCATGCGTCAACTGCTCGCGAATCCGGCAAGCCAGGATGATCATCAGGCATCCTGAAGGGAATAAGCAGGGTTGATCGTTTTCGCTAACGGACCTTGATCACCACGAGGGTGACATCGTCATCCTGGGGCCGATCTCCGCGGTAAGCCGCCAGGGTGTCGGTGATCGCCCGGTTGATGGCGGCGGCCGCGCCGGCGGCGTTGGCCCGGATCAGCTCACGAAGAGCTTCCTTGCCGAACGGTCGTCCTTGTGGGTCACATTGCTCCCAGATACCGTCGGTGCCGATCACGATGACGGACCCGGGCTCCAGCCGATCATGGGAATATTCCGCGTAAGGCCAGTCCGCCTCGATGCCAAGAGGAATACCGCCGTCACCCAGATTCTCGAACACATCCGTCCCCGGATGATAAAGTATCGCCGGGTCATGCCCGGCCGACGACCAGCGCAGGTTTTTCAGGGACGCATCGATCACCATGTAGAACAGAGTCATGAAGCGGCCGGCCGGCGTGTCCTCGGTTAAATGCTCATTGATCTCCCGCATCATGTCGCTGATGCTGCCCGGCTCGGAGGCATGAGCCCGCAGCAAGGCTCGCGCGCCGGTCATCAACAGAGCGGCGGCGATTCCGTGCCCGGTTACGTCCCCGACGGCGATGCCCAGGGTATGCGGGTTAAGCTTCGATAAATCGAGGAAATCGAAATAATCCCCGCCCGTTTCGTCGCAGTAGATACTACGTCCGGCAATGTCCAGACCCTCGATTCGCGGCGGCGTGCTCGGCAATAGGTGTTGCTGAACTTCCATGGCCAAGTCCAGGGCATGCCGCATCTTGAGTCGATCCTGAAGATGGGGGATCATGTCATTAAAGGTTCGCCCCAACTGGGCCAATTCGTCCCGCCCCCGGATTTCCACGCGGGTCTCGAAATCACCGTGAGCGATGCTCTCCGCCGCCAGAGCCAACCGTCGTATCGGCCGGGTCACTCTTCGCGAGCTGGCCAATGCCACGGCGACTACGATCAAGGCGATCACCACCATCGCCCCGAGCGTAATCGCCAGCATGGTATGGGTCGCCGTGCGCACGCGTTGATGAACCGTATTGGCCTCGGCCACCACCTCGTCGTAAGGCACGGAAACGACCAGAAAGCCGTTCGGTTCCCAAATGCGACCATAAGCCCACAAACGCTTTTGACCCTGCTCGACGATCTGCCGCACCCCCGTCTTTCCGGCGGCCATGTCGCGAATGACCTCCAGAAATTCTTGAGCATGGTCTGATTCCAGCCACTCGATCGTAAAGGGTGATTCATAGTCGGCGCGTTTCAATTCATCCGGCGGCTTGGCCAGAATAAACAAACCCAGTTCCTCGGGCCGGGCCTCGTTGAAGATCCCTACCCATTTTTCCGCATCGTTATAATCAAAGGCCTCACGCTTAAGCAGGACGACCATGCGGGCGGTTAGAGAAGGAAAGGCCGCGATCTTGCCGCGCTGCACGATATCCATGACTCGAATATCGATCGCGGTAATCCCGGCAAAGGAACCATCCGGCCGGTGAACGGGCATGATCGCCGACAAGACATGATGCCGGGTGGAGACCTCCACGTACGGCGGCGGCCAGTAGAGACGTCCCAACTGTTTCACGAAATGATACCAATCGCGTCGACGAGGATCATAGTCGGCAGGGTAACCGCCATGTCCGGGGTAGCAGGCATGTACGCCGTTTTCCAGGCTTGTGTAGTACCAGTAAACCATATCCGGGTTCTGTAACTGCTGCTCACGATAAAAAGAGGTCAGTCGGGCAAGTCGGTTGACATCGTCGGCCACCTCCTCCGGTTTGACGCCGGGGGCAAGTTTGAATACTTGGTGCTCCAAGCTGATAGGCAAAGGTGTCGGTTTCCCGTCATCCTGTATTCTGAGATAACGCGGGGCGGTGAGTAAACCTGTCGGGGCTTCGGCGGGATTGTCGTACTGCGTGGACCAATATATCTTTTCCGATGCTGGCGACTCGGCCGCAAGGCAGCGTTCCACCTCGCGGGCCTGAAGTTGGATAGTCAGTTGAAGAATCTGGCTTTCGCGGTTTAATTGCGTGGCTTGGGCGGTTACAAAGGTTCGTAATTGCTCCTCGGCTTGGGAGATCAGCGTATCCCGGGCTCGTTCCGCCAGTTCCTCCCCAACTTTTGACGTGAGGCGATTGTATAGCAAAGTAACGGTAACTAAGGGGATTAGAGCAATCGCCAGAAGCATAATCATCAGTTTCCAGCGAATACGCATAACGGGTTCTCGGTAAAGAATTGACCTGATTAAAAATAACCCTTCCGTTACCTGCTGGCGGCCGCTCCGCCAGCGGTTTCCCGGGTTTGGGGTAGATTCTTACCAACCGCGCCGGTCAAAAAGCAAACAACTTCCGGTGTTATCATAACCGTCAATAACGATACCAAGAAATAAGAAATCCGCCATATTGAGCAATCGAGATTCACTATAAATAACATAAATAAACAATCACAACATTATTGGCCGGCGATCTTCAGATTATAGGGACTTATCGCCGATTTATGATTAGTCGTCCCGACCCGGATTCCCTGCGCTTTTTGTAAAATTGCGTAAAACACCCGGACGGAATTGGCTCTGACACTTGATCCGCAACGTGAAGTAAGTAGGATATCTTGGATTAATGATGCCTTAACAGAGGACGGCGCGGTTTCGGAGGGGAAAGGCTCAATCGGTATCAAGCGGATCAATCGCGGCAAAATCGCGTATACTATGGGTTTGTCCGGCGGTCGACCTCTATCGACACGCTGGTCATGGGACCATCGGGAAGAGTTATGGATTCGTCCATGCACGCACCCAGATTACGACGTTTGATCAATATCTGTTTGTGTATCGGGTTGCTTACCTCGGCCACGCTGATTTGTATCTGGCTGGTCAGGCATCCCGTGCAGCCTGCCCGCCAAGCTCATGGCACGATGGTTCCCCGCGTTCAGGTGTTGGCGGTGCAGCCGCGGACTTTCGATTCACCGATCATCGGGTACGGCACCATTCGCCCCAAACGACAGATCAAGATCATCCCGCAGGTCAGCGGACGGCTGTTGCGGATGCACAAGGACTTGGCCCCGGGGAATTTTATCGCCAAGGGCGAGGTACTTTTTGAGATTGACTCGCGTATCTACGAGGCCAAGGTCCGCCAGGCCGAAGCCGATATTCAACGTCTCAAGGCGATGCTGGTCCGGCACGAGCATGACAAGGCCTCCCTTCAAAATCGGCTGCAGGTCGCCAAGGATCTGGTACAACTGGCCGAGCGCGGGGTCACGCGCGAGGACAATCTGGAAAGCGCCAGTACCGATGCGGAACGTGAATTGGCGAGAGAGCGTGAACTTCGTCAGCGTGACCTGGTTCTCGGATACGAAAGCCAGCTCGATCTGATCCCGGTGCTGATTAACGAGACGCAGGCCCTGCTGGAGCAGGCCCAGGCCCAGCTCGACGAGGCCAAGCTGTTCGCGGACAACACGAAGATCGTCTGTCCCTGTGACGTGCGGGTGGAATCGGTATCCGCCCAGGAATCGCAGGTGGTGAACGCCTATTTACAACAAGTCGCCACCCTGACGGACATGGAGGCCCTGGAACTATCCGTGGTGGTGGATCCGCGCGAGCTGCGCTGGTCGCGGCCGGAAGTTTTCGCCAGCGCGATCGGCGAAGAATTGAAAAACCCGCCGGAGGCGCGGGTTACATGGACCATGATGGGACAGGAATTTACCTGGACGGGGCAGGTGACCCGGCTGGAGCGGCTGGATCAGGTCACCCGCACGGCCCACATGGTGGTCGAAATCCGCGAGGTCATGCGCAACCTTCGCATGGGCCAGGGGCAAAACCGCTTGCCGCTGTCCGTGGGCATGTTCTGCAAGGCGGAGTTGCCGACCGAACCGTTGGATAACGCCTTGGTCATTCCGCGTCACGCCGTTCAGGAAGGCCGCTATGTTTATGTCTTCCAGCCGGAACAGGACCAGCCGAATCAAGGTCAACTCGTCATCAAGAAAGTCCCCATGCTCCGCAATATTGGCGAGCAGGTGCTGGTGTCCTTCGGTTCGGGCGAGCAAGTAGTGGATATTCGCCAGGACGGCAGCACGGAAACCGCGGTCTGCGAATTGCGGAGCGGCGACCTGGTCATCGTCTCCCCGCTGCCCAAGGCAGTGGAAGGGATGCGTCTGCAACGTCACGGAGATACCGCGGTTACCACGATCGGCCCCAACGCGAACCCCATACGCTTGGCCTCCGCGGCCCCCCATTTCGCGTCGCTCATGAGCCACTCTCCAAGCGGAGCTCCATAACATGTCCGCGTTGCGGGGGCTTATCGCCGCCGGCGTACGAAACCCCGTCTTCGCCAACGGCCTGATGATCTGCCTGTTGACGGGGGGCATCATTGCCGGGCGGACCCTAATCAGCGAGACCTATCCGGAATTTTCCCTCGATCGGGTGAGTATCACCGTTCCCTATCCCGGGGCCAGTCCCAACGAAAGCGAGCTCGGCGTTTGCACCAAGATCGAGCAAGCCCTGGAAGGGCTGCCGAGCATTAAAAACACCTTTTCGTTCGCCAACGAAAACCACGCCTTCATGATCCTCGAATTGAAGGAGGACGTACGCGATCATCGACTGGCCTTGTTGGATATCAAGGACCGGGTGGACCGCATCGATTCATTCCCCGCGGAGGTGGAGAAGCCCATCGTCACGGAAATGCTCATTCGCGAACAGGTCGTCAACCTGGCCATTTACGGCCAGGCTTCCGAGCGTGCCTTGAAAGAACTGGCGTTGGAGATCAAGAATGAACTTATCAGCCGGCACGGCATCGCCCAGATCGATCTGACCGGGGTGCGTGACGACGAAATCGCCATCGAACTCTCTCGGGAATCATTGCTGCGTTACAACCTGAGTCTTCAGGAAGTGGCCGCCATCGTCGCCAGAAACTGCCTGGATCTGCCGGCGGGCACGCTGCGCACCGACGCCGAGGAATTGACCCTGCGGACCATCGGGCAGCGCTATACCGCCCAACAATTCGAGGATCTCGTGCTGATCGCTCAGCCGGACGGCACGCTGATCAAACTCGGACAGGTCGCCCGAGTGACGGACGGTTTCGCCGAGGATTTTAAGAGCGGCCGTTTCCAGGGGCAGCCGGCGGCCATGCTGGAAATCTTCAAGACCCCGAAGCAGGACATCAGCGCCATCGTCTCCGCCGTACGCAACTACGTCGAATGGAAGCGCCCCCAGATTCCCGAACAGATTCAATTGGCCGTCTGGGCCGACCACGCCCGCGAGGTTCAGGGGCGTATCGATATGCTCATCAAGAACGGGCTGCAGGGCATGATCCTCGTGGCCATCGTTTTAACCTTGTTCATGGACCTGCGTATCTCCTTTTATGTGGCCTTGGGGATTCCCGTCTCGTTCGCGGGGGCCCTGATCTCGATGTATTTTCTGGATCAGACCTTGAACATGATCACGCTGTTCGGCTTGATCATGGTTTCGGGGATCATCGTCGACGATGCGATCGTGATCGCGGACGGCTATCGGATTCGGGTGGCCGAGGGCGATCCGCCGGCCTTGGCCGCCGTCGAGGGCGCCACCCGCATGTTCCTGCCGGTCACGGCCTCCACGGGGACGACCATCCTGGCCTTCATGCCCCTGTTATTCGTGGTGGGGATCATGGGCAAGTTTATCGCCGTACTGCCCATGGTCGTGATTTTTGCCTTGATTTTCTCGACCGTGGAGGCGTTCGCGATTCTCCCCTCGCATTTGCAGCATTGCCTGCACGGCGGTCAACGAGGCCGCTGGCGAACCAACCTGCGCGAACGCATTGAACGAGCCATCGATCGCTTCGTGACCCGGGTTTATCGCCCGCTGGCCGAGCGGGCCATCAAAGCCCGCTGGCTGACGTTATCGATCGCCTTGGCCCTTCTTCTGGTCATTATTGGTTTGCGGGCCAGCGGACGTCCGCCGTTCATTCTTCTGCCTGAAATCGACAGCGACACTCTGCAGGCCCGGGTATGTTTTCCCCAGGGCGTTCCCGCGTCGCGCACCGAGCAGGCGATCCGGCAACTGGAGGCTGCCGCCCGTCGACTGAACGACCGTCTCTTGTTGCCTCATCAGGGCGACGATGAGGATCTGGTCGTTCATACCTTCTCCATATTGGGCGAGTGGTCCGGATTCGTCGAGGAACACGGAAGCCACATCTGCGAAGTGATGATCGAGCTGCTTCCATCCGAGAAACGCCGACTCAACAGCACGATCATCCTGGCCGAGTGGGCTCGTCTAACCGGAACGATCGACGACGCCCTCTCGACAACGTTTACCCGTATCCAGGGCGGGCCCACGGAAAAGGCCCTCGATGTACGCATCTTCGGCGAGGATCTGGCCAAATTGTCGACGGTGGCGGACGACGTGGCCGCCCAGTTCCGCCGATACGCGGGCGTTTCGGATATTGAAAGCAATATACTGCCGGGTAAACGCGAGGTACGCATCCGGCTCAAGCCATTGGCCCAGACGCTGGGAATAACCCTGGACGAGGTGGCCGGCCAATTACGTCGCGGGTTTTACGGGGGGGAAGCGGTCCGCGTCCAGCGCGATCGCGATGAAGTGCGCGTGCAGGTTCGTCTGCCAAACGACGAAAGAAAAAGCATCGCCGATATCGAGAATATCCGTATCCAAAGCGGGCATCGTCAGGAGATTCCCTTCCGCGAGCTGGCGGACATTGAAATCGAGCGCGGTTACGCGAGCATTCATCGGCAGAACGGACGGCGGATGGCGCGGGTCAAGGCCAACGTGGATGAACGATACGCCAACGCGGAAAAAATCCTGCGGGACATGCGCGGTTCATTTCTCGATACGTTGACGGCCCGCTATCCGGAACTGGACTATCGGCTGGAGGGCCAACATGCCCAGATCGGTGAGTCCTTGAACAGCCTCTTCTGGGGTTTCGTCATCGCGATGGTCGCCATGTACGCGATTCTGGCCGGCATGTTGGCCTCCTACTACCAACCGGTGGTCATCATGACGGCCATCCCGCTCGGGGCGATCGGAGCAATCGTCGGCCATCTGGTTTACGGTTATGAATTGACCATGATGAGCGTTTTCGGACTGGTCGCCCTATCCGGCGTGGTGGTGAACGATTCGCTCGTCCTTCTGGACCGGATCAACGAAAGCCGGGCGGCAGGCCGTCCGCTTCTGGATGCGGTCTCGCAGGCCGGCGAGCATCGCTTCCGAGCGGTGTTGCTGACCACGGTTACGACCATCGCCGGCCTGGCCCCATTGCAACTGGAACGCAGCACCCAGGCCCAGTGGATGATTCCGATGACCATCACCCTGACTTTCGGGCTTGGGTTCGCGACGGTGCTGACTTTGATCGTGGTTCCGGCGATGTATCTGGTCTTGTTTGATTTACGGCGCCTGGCCCGCTGGCTTTGGCGCGGCGGAGCCTATCCGACCCTCGAATCCATGCATGATATTCGCTGATTTGCCGGGACTCGCGGACCGGGCGGTCCAAGGTTAAACTGGTTATGGATCAGGCGAGACCGCGTGTATAGCCCTCGCCGGTCGGGAGAGCCGGATGACTTCACGAACAGGGATGTTCGCCATCTTATTGCTGGCGGCGGGGTGCCGTACCCCCCACGATTCGATCAACGCGATCATCGAGCGTCAGAGCCGCGCCTTGGAGGAAATGCCCAGCGAGGCGCGGGCCCGTCTCTTCGATCCGAACAGGACAGCTACCACCCGACCCGCGGAGGAGCTGTTGGAGGGCAACCTGTTGACCCTGGAGGAGGCCCGAGAGATCGCCTTGAAGGCCAATCCGGATATTCAGGCGGCCCAGGCGCGGCTGGAGGCCGCACTGGCCCGGATTACCGAAGCCCGATCTTTTTATTTCCCCAAAGTCAATGTCACCCATCAGTCAAGCCGGACCTTTCTGATACCCAACCGACAAAGCACTTATCGTATGCCTTATTCCATGGGGTATTACCTGCCACAACTCTCCAGCAACATGTCGCTGATCGATTTGATTAATACCTTTTACGGCCCGCTCAGCGGGGCCTTGTTCGG
>CAZXSA010000156.1:0-11927 GCA_964642815.1 uncultured Planctomycetales bacterium
TGGACAGCATCGACCGGAAAATCGTCGCCGGGCTGGATACGGCCTACTACTGGCGACGTTCGATCAATACCGCCGTCCTCTCGGCCCGCCTCGCGGACGTGCTTGATCCTAGCCACCGCGAGGAAGCCTTCATCGCCGGCCTGCTCGCCGACATGGGCGTGGTTATCCTCACCGAAGTCCTCCACGAGAAATACCGGCCGATCCTTGAAAACTATCGGCCCGGCGGACAAACCAATCTGGCCACGATGGAAATGGAGCAAATCGGGATTCATCACGGGCAAGCCTCGGCCTTGGTTCTCGAGCATTGGCAATTACCCGAGATCGTCTGCGAAGCCGTTCGCTGGCATCCGTGGGATATTCAGGACCAACAAGCCCCCCCGCTGGCCCGCCTGATTGGAGCCGCGGATCAAATCGCCAAGTATCTTTGCGAAAAGCCTGAACGACTCGATACGGTCACCATGGAATGCGCCTGGATCATGGACGAGCTCAATCTGGAGACCGTCGTGCTGGCCCAGGCCCTGGCCCAAAGCCAAGGCCAGATCAGGGAATTAGCCGAACTGCTGCGCATCGAGGTCATCGATTCGGGAATCTATGACCTGATGGCCGAGCAATTGAGTAAAAAACTGCTCGAAATCGGTACCGCTTCCTCTGCCTCGGTGTAAGTCCGCGCGGATCATTCCCCTCGGTCTGCCCCGAGGTCCATCGGGGCCTCCGTGGCGAGATCTCGGGTGGGTGGCGTTCGGTTCTACACCTCCGCCTCAGCCTCTTCCTCCGGTTGCAATTCAACCATCCCGCTCGTTTCGAGGAAGCCTTCCAGCTTGCGAGCTCGAACGGGGTGCTGTAGCTTGCGGATGGCCTTGGCTTCGACCTGACGCACGCGCTCGCGGGTGACCTTGAAGATCTTGCCCACTTCCTCAAGCGTGTACGTGTAACCGTCGCCGATCCCATAACGCAACTTGAGTATCTCTCGCTCGCGATAGGTCAGGGTCTTGAGCACTTCCTCGATACGGTCCTTGAGCATCTCGTTACCGGCGGACTGCACCGGACAGTCGGCGGTATCGTCCTCGAGGAAATCGCCGAAATACGAATCCTCGCTCTCGCCCACCGGCCGATCCAGGGAAATCGGGTGGCGGCTGATCTTCATGACCCGCCGGGCCTCGCTGACCGGCATGCGAGCCCGCTTGGCGATCTCCTCGATGGTCGGCTCGCGGCCCATTTCCTGCAACAACTGCTTGGAGATGTTGCGCAGCCGGCTCATGGTCTCGATCATGTGCACGGGGATACGGATCGTGCGGGCGTGGTCGGCGATGGCCCGGGTGATCGCCTGCCGAATCCACCACGTGGCGTAGGTGCTGAACTTGTAGCCGCGGCGGTATTCGTATTTGTCCACCGCTCGCATGAGGCCGGTGTTACCCTCCTGAATGATGTCCAGGAAGCTCAACCCGCGGTTACGATATTTCTTGGCGATGGACACCACCAGACGCAGGTTACCGCCGGAGAGTTTGCGCTTGGCGTCCTCGTACTCGGCGAACACCCGCTCCATCCGATCGAGGCGCTTGCGGAGAGCGTCGACCGGTTCGAGTACCAGGGATTCCAACCCGGCGTATTCGTCCTCCATGGCGGCCAGGTCGTCGGTATTCGCCCCGGGACGGGTTTTCTCGCGTTCCAGGCGGTTCTTCAGGTCCATCATCTTGCGACAAACGGATTTGAGTTTGCGCATCAGAGGGATGATCCGACTGGTACGCAAGGAAAGTTCCTCGAGAAGCTTGGCGACCTTGCGCCGACGTTGGTTCATGGTTCGGACAAGGGCCAGCTTGGCGGCGGCCGACATCCGCGTGGTGGTCAGCTTCTCGTAATCCGCCTGATTCAAATCCATCAGCTTGCGCACGGTGGTGAGGTTTTCCGGAAGGAGCTTGGTAATCGTGTTCTTGGCCATCGCCTCGGAGGTCGAAATTTTCATGGTCCGGTCGAAGGGGAGCCGGCCGTCGGCCACCTGCTGGAGAATATCCACCGCCTGCGTGATACAGTAATCGCTTTCCAGAACCTGCTGACGGAACGCCATGCGGGTCAACTCGATCTTCTTGGCCAGGGCGATTTCCTGGGCGCGGGTGAGCAGCGGAATCTCCCCCATCTGCGTCAGGTACATCCGCACCGGATCGTCGATCCGCCGCGAACCACTATCGTCGATGACCACCTCCCCTTCCAGCTTTTCCTTCAAATCCTCCTCGTCCTTCACCATCGGCGGCGGCGGTTTCTTGGCCGGCGTCTCGGTGATCGTGAAGCGATCCAACTGCTTGAGAACCCCGCGCTCGCGCTCGATACCGAGCCGGTCGGCTTCCGCCTCGTCGATCATCTCCGTCCCCAATTCCTGGAGGCTGATCATGACCATCTCGAGCTTGTCGGGATTGATGGCCTCGTCGGGCAGAGTCTCATTCAACTCTTCCCAAGTCAGATAGTTGTACTTGCGGGTTTTTGCGCGACCGAGCAATAAATTGATCGCTTCCTGAACGGGGTCCGTCTTGGTCGTTTCGCTCATCAACATCCTACGTGGTCTCCATCCATACGCTGCGCGGCCCGTGGGCGGTGGTTCCATCCACCGCGAAGAATCCTCCTCCTCCGAACAGGCCCATCCGCAACGTCCACCCAAACCTCAAAATCGGCCGGCATACGCTCGCCCCGGCCAAGTTATCGTTCATTGCACGTATTTACGCCGTGCTCGTACCGGAGAAAAATGGGACAAACGGGCCGCGGCGGATAAGGCCGCCAGCCGGTCATCCTCTCCCTCGGGTACGGGCCTTGGACTGTCGTTTTCCTGAACCTTCCGACGCTGGTCGCGAATTTCCTCGGCCAGCGTCGCCGTCCGGCGCGCCTCGGCGCTGGACCAGACGCAAGAAATGGCCCCCTCGATTACCGCTTCGTAGTGCCCGCGACGTTCGCCGCGCAACTGCAAATCCGTAATCAACCGCCCAAAATGCTCCTCTTCAAACCGGCCGATCAACGCATCCAGTCGCCACGGCTCATCCGACTCGGCCAGGGCGGCCAATTCCGTGCATACCGCCCGCAGGGCCGAATCTCGAATCGCCGCGGGATCCAATACCTCCTTAACTCTTGAATAATAAGTCGGCTCGTTCAACAGCACTTCGACAATCTGTTGATACGCCCGTTGTTCGGCGTTTACCGCATCAACGGCGACCGTATCCGGTACGGTTGTCCCGGATACGGAAGAAGACACCGGCGTCAACCGAGCCCCCGCCTGCCGGGTCATGCGCTGCACCTGGCGATACAGATCCTCAACCGGGATCGTCAAAATTTTGCTCAATTGACCGAGGATCAACCCCTTCTGGATCGGATCGATCGCTCCGCGGACGACCCAGCCGCAAATCTCCTGTAAATAGGCGTCAATGGCGCTTCGGCGGCCAGCCCCCGTGGCGTCCCCCGAAAAGCTCCTCAATAACTGCCTCCACTTGAATTCTAGCGCCGCGACCCCTTGATTCAACACGGATTCAAAAGCTATTTTGCCGGCCGATAATAAATAGTCACAGGGATCCTTTCCCTCGGGGACACGGGTAACGGATACTTCCAGCCCGCTGGCCAGCGTCACCGACAGCGCGGCGTCGGCCGCCCGTTGACCGGCCGAATCGCTATCGAAAAGCAGAGTCACCCGCTCCACGAAGCGACGCAGCAGCCGGGCATGCCCCTCGGTCATGGCCGTCCCCAGCGTGGCCACCGTCTCGGTGAAACCGAACTGGTGGGCCATGATGCAGTCCGTATAGCCCTCCACGACGACCACCCGGTTTTTCTCGCTAATCGTCGACCGGGCCCGGTCCATTCCGAATAAATTCGCGCTCTTATCGAAAAGGACGGTGGCCGGCGTATTCAGATATTTCGCCGGATCATCGCCCAGCGTCCGCCCGCCAAAACCGATCACCCGCCCATTCACGTCGCTGATCGGAAACATTAAGCGGTTGCGGAACGTATCGTAATAACCGCCGTTGGGCCGGGCCTTTATCAAACCGGCGGCCAACAGCCATTGAATATCGATTTTCGCCTGCTGGGCCTGACGCAAGAGTGAATCGAAACTATCGACGGCCAATCCCAGACCAAAAGCCGCAACCGATTCCTCGGAAATCCCCCGCTCTTGCACATACCGCCGGGCACCCTCGCCGACCGGGTCGCGATAATTCCGCTGGAAAACGGATCTAGCCCATTCATTGACCCGGATAAGCTCATTTTTACCAGGCCCCGCGGCTACTTGACCGGTCCGCTCCTGTTCAAGCGAAATGCCCGCCCGGTCGGCCAGAAGTCGGCGAGCCTCCGGAAAATCCACCCGCTCCTTGAGTTGGATAAACTTGAAAACGTCCCCACCCGCTCCGCATCCGAAGCACTTAAAAATCTGCTTGGTCGCATTCACGTTAAAAGAGGGGGTTTTTTCCTCGTGGAAAGGGCACAACCCCTTAAAACTATCGCCGGCGCGCTTCAACGCCACGTAGTTTCCTACGATATCCACGATATTCACGGCATCTCGAATACGCCGTGTTAATATTTCCCGGTCAAATGATGACAATTTAACCCTCTTTGGTTCCCCAGGGGACAATCCGAAAAATTTATGCAAAATCGCCTAAGCTAAGATTTGACAGTTGCTTATGTCAAAAAACATATCTCCACGCCGCTCTCGTCGCTCTAAGGTAAGTCCGTTAAATATAGCACGTGTTTTGGCTAGAGGCAAATGAACTTATGATTTTATTTAACAATCATTTATGTCCGATTTCCTCTTGGCAAAACGCGTGCCGGAATGCTTGGGGGTCTGTTATTTTTTGCTCCGGCCTGCGGGTAAACGATTATCGGATAGAAGCATACATCTGCCATGAATGAAAATAGCCCAATAAACAACATAAAAAATGTCCCCGCCAAGAGCGAGGACAAAAATACCCTTTTCACCTTTTGGTCACCGCGTGACGCACAGGTAACTTTATGCTGCTATGTTCGGGCTACTTTGGCAGGGGGAACGTCGTTTTCCCTTATCGCCGACGGCTGCGGAAGCAATCGCCGCAGTAAACCGGCCGCCCGTTGGTTGGCTTGAACGGAACCGTGGTCGTGGCTCCGCATTCGGCGCAAACCGCCTCGAAAGATTCGCGAGGCCGGCGCTGGCCGTAACCGCCACCGCCGCCACCACCACCGCCACCGCCGCCGTGACCACGACCGCCACCGGTCTGGGCTTTCCGCTTGTCGCGGCAGGTGCGGCAACGCTTGGGCTCGTTGGCGAAACCACGCTCGGCGTAGCGGGATTGATCCTCGGCTGAGTGGACGAATTCCGCGCCACAATCCACACAGGTGATCATTTTGTCTTCAAACGACATACAGGGACTCCAATTGGGAAACAGGCTAACTTTTAGCCCATGAATCAGGACCGCCGGCGAGTTTCCCGGTGCGGAAGGGAGAGGGTCGAGAAGTTGACGGTCCTGCTGTTAGGAGGATCGGCCAGTGCTCCTGCGGCTGGCCCTTCTGGCCCGGTTAACCCGCTGATACAGGGCGAGGGATCCACCCTTCGCCATCAACCATATTATCGTAAAAAAACGCCGGGTCAACTGGATAATCCAATGCACGAAAGATTTCCTGAAACGGATCGATGGTTGGGTAGAGTCAATCGAGCTATCCGCTTGTGTTTTTATAGGACTAATTATATTCAAGGTTGACACTTTATCCTGATTCGATCAAGGCCAATCTTGGAACCGCTATTCCTTTAAGTTGCAGGCCTTACGCCCATCCAGTACGCTTGCGCGAGAATCCGATACGCAGACCCGCTCTGCCCACTATGTGCGGTGAATAAATGTCCTTATTAGCCGGTGCGGTTGCTTTTGTTTTCGCCCCCCTCCTCCTGGGCGGGCTGTTGCTCTGGCGATTTCCTCGATACTGGCATTTCCGGATACGTTCGCTGGTCGCCTATACCATTGTCATGCTGCTGCTGATCTGGGGCGCGATGGCTTTCGTGGCGTGGATCGCGACGGCTAAGGTCGTTGTCTGGGAAATCTTCATTGTTTTCTGGTTTACGGTTTCCTGTCGGCTGGCCTGGGAGTTATGGTCGCAAACGATAGGACGCATGGGGCAGCGCTGGGTTCGCTGGGCGCGTTGGCAACGTCGCAACAGAATCCGCACACCGTTCATGATTCGGCTCATTCCTGTCGGTCGGGCGTGCCTGACGCTGCTGATTTTCGTTCCCGCTTTTTTGAGCGTGGTCCTGACCCATCGATGCAAATTCACGGATGGACAGGATCCCTATAGTGTATTCATTATGCCCTTCGAGACGGTACGTATCCCCACTTCCGACGGGTTAATGCTGGATGCATGGTACATCCCTGAAGACGGGGCCGAACGCACGATCATCATCTGCCACGGCGCCGGGGCCAATAAAGGCAACTTCATCTGGTTCCTCGGCCCGCTGGCCCACAAGGGATACAACGTGGTGTTCTTCGATTTCCGCGCTCACGGCGGCAGCGAAGGGCGGATGATCACTTACGGCCTGCGGGAATGGCGGGATGTGCTGGCCGTCGTGGATTGGCTGAAGGCGGAACATCCGGCGGAGTCTCAACGGATCGTGGGCCTCGGCTCGTCGCTCGGTTCGATGGCCTTGGTTCTGGCCGCCGCCAAGGATGAGCGGATCGACGCGGTTATTCTCGACAGCCCTTTCCGCTCTCCGTACACGCTTGCGCATCATCATGCCCAGCGGGTACCCATCATCGGCCCTTTATATGCGAACATCGTCCTGACCATGATGAGCGCGCAGACCGGAACGAATTTCTTCGCCCCCGCGGCCGACAAGGCCGTACCTTTGCTTGGCGATCGGCCAACGATGTTTATTCACGGAAATGAGGATCGAGGCATGCCGGCGGAACACGCACGGCATTTGTACGATCTGGCCGCCGGCCCCAAGACCGTCTGGTTCGGCCCTGGCCCGCACAGCAACATCATCACCACGGTCCCCGAGGAATACGCTTGCCGGGTGCTTTCCTTTCTCGACGAGCAGTGGCCGAGACAACCGGCTACGCGGCCATAATCACGGGAGCGCGTGTCGTAAAACGCATACCGCAGCGCAATCGTAACCCTGAAAGCCTCCTCGCACCCGATGCCCCAACCCCCGCGTATTCAATCCCCCCAACAGGATTGTGTTTCCCGTTTTATCCTTCATCCTTCCACCTTCATCCTTTCATCTTCCCCCCGCGTCCAATCCCGACGGGATTGCATCTAATAGCCCAAGAATGGGGCGCAGCTGCTAACTTGGGAACCAGGTTTACTTGCAATGGAATGAGTGGTGCAAATCGACCGACCGGGGATTGTTTACCACGCCGGGAGCGGGCCGAAGATTTCCTCGACGACATCCTTGAGGGTGATGAGGCCGACGAAGCCGCGGCGGGGGTCGGTGACGACGGCCATGGTGGCCTTGTTCCGCTGCAAGCGTACCAGCGCCAGGGCCGCCGACTCGCTGGCCCGCACGGTCAGCGCCGGGCACATCCACTTCTCAACCGTGCCGGGCGACTCGTCGGCCAGAACATCGAACACGTTGACCACGCCGAGCACCGTGCGCCCGTCCTTGGCCAGCACCGGCATGCGCGAATAATCGTGGGCCCGAACCCATCGCGCCAGCGTCTCCCGATCCGCGCCGGCCGTGACCGCCACCACTCGACAGCGCGGAACCATGATCGCCCCGATCCGCACGTCGGAAAGATCCATCACCCGCTGAAAGATGTCCGCCTGCTCCTCGCTCAGCGCCCCGTGGGCAGCCACCTCCCGCAGCAAACCGACGATCTCGCCTCGCGGCTCGCGCCAGTCGTCGCTCGCGTCGTGCCCGGCCAGCCTCGCGCCCACCCGCGTCATCTGCCGCAACAGCCAGAGCCCGCCCGTCCAGCGAAAGACCTCCACCGTAGCCCTCAGCAAGCGGGCCGAGTGGTTCATCAGCCGTTCGGTATCAAACTGAAACCAGTTCTTCGGTACCACGTCGCCGAACACGAAGATGATCGGCGACACCAACGCGGCGGTATAAAACTCCGCCCGGTTCGGATTCAGCCCGGCCAGACCGATCAGCACAAACGAGGCGGCGGTCGTCAGCAGATAATTGGCCAGGTTGTTACCCAACAGGATCGCCAGCACCGTTTCCTGGCGGTTATCATGCAAACGCAGGAGCATGCGGGCCTGGGGCGGGTCGTTCTTGCCCGCCTGAACCCGCAGACGCAGGCGGTTCAAACTGTACAGGCCCATCTCCGTACCGCTGAAAAAGGCGCTGCCCAGCAGACAGACCAGCGCGGCGATCAACCAGAGGGTGGAAATCATGGTGGCCCTCCTTCCTCGCTCGCCGGTTCGTCCGGCAGGATTTCCATGAGAATCCAGGCGATACGCCGCCCCTGGAGCGATTCCACGGTCAGCCGCAGGTTCCCCATCCGTGCCTGGTCGCCGACCACCGGCAACCGCCCCAACTGGTCGATCAACAAACCGGCCAAGGTGTTCACCCGTTCGTCAAGCGGATCGACGCCGAATTCCTGGGCCCACTCGTGGATGCTGACCCCGCCCCATACCCGGTACCGATGCTCGTCCAAGCGCACCCAGGTCAGCTTATCCGACTCCTCGCCGGGCAAGGTCAGTTCGCCGACGATCTCCTCGGCCACGTCCTCCATGCTGACCAGCCCCACGATGCCGCCGAACTCGTTGACCACCATGGCCATCTGCGAGCGCGTGCGGCGAAAATGGGCGAGTAGTTGCATGAGATTGATCTGCTCCGGCACGAAATGCACCGGGCGCAGCAGCTCGCGGAGAGGCCGTTGCGGGTTGAGGAAAACATCCTTCATGTGGACGACCCCCAGCACGCGATCGATGTCCTCTTCGTACACCGGCAGCTTCGAGAAGTGCTGCTCGCGCATGATGCGACGCAGCTTGGCCGGGTCGTCGTCAACCTCGAAGGCCTCGATGTCCACCCGCGGGACCATCACGCCGCGCACGCTGAGCTCGCCCAGCCGGATCACGCCGTCGAGCATGATGTTTTCATCCACCTGGACCACACGGTGCCAGTCGTCGATCTCCATCCATTCGCGCACCTCATCGGCGGTGACACGCCCGCGATACGGTTTACCGCCGGTCAACAGCCGACTGCACGGCTCCACCAGCAGGCTGCGCAGCAGAAACGTCACCGGACTCAACACCCACTGGATGACCTGTACCAACGGCGCCGCCCGGGGGGCGAACCGCTCGCGCAGGTCGATGGCCATGCCCTTGGGCAGGATTTCACCGAACAATGTCACCATGACCGGCGAGATCAGCCCGAGCAAGGCGGCCAGCCCGGTATGCTGGCCGGTCACCTGTTGAAACAAGGCCAGACTGGTGGCGAAGATGAAGGTGTTGATCGTCACGTTGCCGATCATCAGGGTCAGCAGCAGGCGACGCGGATGGCGCAGCAGTTCGGCCACCAGCCGCCCCGTACCCCGGCGCCGTTGAAACTGCCGCAGCTCGTAGCGGCTCAAGGCGAACAGGGCCGTCTCCGATCCGCTGAAGAACGCCGAACAGGCCAGGAGAAAGATCAGAAGAAGTATCTGGAAGATCATCGTGTTTCGCGTCTTATCGCCCGTCCCCCACGCCAACGAACACCGTTGCCGCCGAGTTGCGGGCCGGCGCAGCACGGAGCATGGGATGGACGATCGCCGACCCATACCCCCTGGTCTCATCGACCGTATCCAAGTTTATCGAAACCGGCAAAAGGCACAAGCATGGCCGGCTGACATGGGCAGACCCTTGGCCCGCCGTAGCGGGATAAGCGTTTTACCCGTGCTTCCAAGTGAGTCGAAATCCCCCGTGCCCCCTTTCCTCGAATGCACCTCCACTCCTCATCCCGAAACATCGGGACTTGATCGGCCGGGCTGGGCAGGCGAAGATCAGAGGCTATGACCTTGAGGCTGACCCATGTTGTCGCGGAAAACTCGCCGGCCGAGGCGGCAACGCTGCTTTCCGAGCTGCTCGCATCGTTGGACCAGCACCACGCGCGGCAAAGGGTAATCGTATGGGGTTCCCCGCCCACCGGTCTGCGTATTCCCGACAACATGCCCTCCAAACGTGTGCCGCGTCGGCTTTCCTGGCCACCGGCGGCGGGCCGGATGCTTCGACGTAGTAACCATCTGCCGTACGACTCGGAGATCGTACACGCCTGGGGGGCGGCCGCCGCGTCCATGGCCGGCTACGCTTTTGATGGAACACTTCCCCTGCTGACCACGTTGATCGATCCGGCCGAGGCACGGCATTGGTGCCGCTGGTGGCGCGATCTGGCATTGGGTTCGGAGGGCGGGAATGTGGTTTGTACTTCATCCGTGTTGTCCAATCGGCTGGTCGCGGCCGGCGTGCCCGATCGCGCGGTCAGCGTTCTACCGCCGATAATTGAGGTTTCGCGTATCGCGCAGAGTGGTCAAACCGTTCGACGCGAAGAGCTGGGCTTGTCCGCGGATGCTCGTGTCTTATTAACCGCCTGGCCGCCAAGCCGGGCGGGCGGACAATTCTTCGCGATTTGGATGACGGCCGTCCTGCGCAAAGTCATCCCCAACCTTCACCTGCTGATCCCCGGCTGCTCCGGCGAGCAGCGGCGGCTACAGGAATTCATCGCGACGATGTACTGTCCGGAGGCTTTTCGTCTTTGCGGCGACCAGTTTTCGTTCGAGCAACTGCTCGGACTGGCCGATCTGCTGGTATTCCCCGCCGTGGAGGATGTGCCGGTCGGGGGTTTGGTGCGAGCGATGGCGGCCGGCGTACCGGTTGTGGCCGGCGATGTTCCGGCCGTCCGTGAATGGGTGACCGACGGTCGAACGGGATTTTTATGCCGGCCGGCAAACATGCACGACCTGTCCGTGCGGGTGCGCGAAGCCTTGGCGGATGAACCGCTCCGGCGGCGATGCGCGACCGAGGGGCAAGCGACGGTTCGCGCGGCCGACATCGGTCAAAAATGGCTGGATCGATACCATAAGCTGCTGGACGGTATGCTGGCTTTAACGGCCGAAAATCCCGGATGCGAGTCGGCGATGTCACCCCCCCTTGCCTGATCGGCCGAATCCGGTAGAATAGAATCATCCTGCTTGGAACCGGCGGGCGAGCAGCCCGGCCGGCGGCAGGCAAAATATCGGGCGATTAGCTCAGTTGGCTAGAGCGTTCGGATCACACCCGAGAGGTCACAGGTTCGAGTCCTGTATCGCCCAATTTCCGACTTTATATGCAGTTGTCGTAGGATATTTGAAAGCCGCCTTTCCCCTATCGATTTTGTTTCGTCCTGGCCTTACTCTTTTTCGACGAGGCGGGTTGCCTGCGTTGTTTCCGGGTCTCCTGCGGGGTATCCAAATAGGGTTTGGCCGTTAGTTTCCCACCGGCCTGCTCAGCGGGCTCGATACCTCCGGCGCGATTTTCCAGGACCAACCGGGAACGGGTAATGGCCTCATGCAATTTCCGCTTCAAGACATCCCTGGGGGGCAAAGCGGTCAGGTACTCGGCAACATGGATGCCGGCCCTGCCCAGTTCGAGCAGTTCAATTTGTTCGCTTTTCTTCGCGGCACAGAGGATGACGCCGAGAGGTGAATCCTCACCCGGTTTACGCTCATGCTTGTCAAGCCAGCGCAGATAAAGCTCCATTTGACCCTTGTGGTCAGGCAGGAATTTCCCGAGCTTCAGTTCGATAGCCACCAGCCGCCGCAGATCACGATGAAAAAAGAGCAGGTCCAGATAAAAATCCTCGTGATCCATGGTGATGCGTTTCTGCCGGGCGACGAAAGTGAATCCGGCGCCCAATTCCATGATAAAAGTCTCCAATTCGCGCAGGATGGCCGCCTCCAGGTCTTTTTCCTGATATGCACCCTGCAATCCGAGAAAATCGAGCAGGTAAGGGTCGCGAAAGACCATGTCCGGCATCATCCGAT
>CAZXSA010000157.1:0-11914 GCA_964642815.1 uncultured Planctomycetales bacterium
CGAGGCCGAGCAGCGGGTCGAGTTCATGCGGCGGATGATCGAGGCCGCCAAGGTGTTGGAGTTGCCCATCGTGGTCACCGAGCAGTACCCGGCCGGGCTGGGCCGGACCTGCGCCGCCATCCGGCAATGCCTGGAGGATCGGCCGGTGATCGAAAAGATGTACTTCAGCGCCTGCGAGCCGCCGCTGGTCGAGCGTCTGGCCGAGCTTGACCGCCCCCAGGTGATCGTCGTAGGCATCGAGGCCCACGTCTGCGTGCAGCAGACGACGCTCGATCTGCTGCGGCGGGGTTACACGGTTTACGTCTGCGCCGATGCGGTCGGTTCGCGCCGGCCGCTCGATGCCGCCGCCGCTATCGAGCGCATGCGCCAGGCCGGGGCCATCGTCACCACGACGGAAAGCGCGACCTTCGAGTTACTCGGGCGGGCGGGGACCGAGACGTTCAAAAAGATATTGCCGATTGTCAAATAGCCGAAAAGTTTCCTTGATTTGCTCTTCGGAGGCTGTTATGCAACGAATCAGACAGGTATTGACCGGTATTCGTGACGCCGATTTGACGGCCGAGGATCGTTTACAGATTGCCCGGGAATTGGCGGAGACCGCTGGCCTGGAGGTTTACGCCGACTCGGTTTCGTTGGGCAAGGGTCTGTTGCTGGCCATGACCCGGGACGGGAACAAGCGGCTGTTGGCGATCGGCGGCGCGGAGCAGATGCGTTGCAGCGGCCTGTCGGGCGCGGAGTATCGCGAGTTAGCGGCCGACGGCACGAAACAGATGCTCGCCTTGGCCGCTCGCGGCCATGAGCTTTCCTGTTTTGTGCGCGAAGCTTTGCCCTGGACGGCGCCGCGGGTCTGCGGGCTGGATTGCTCGGTCGGCCTCGGCGACCGTACCGGTTTGGCCACGCCGGGGCACATCCGGGCGGTATGCGGATCGGGTTGCGTGCCTTATCTGCCCCAGCAGTCGATCCGCGAGATGACCCGCACGGAACGCTCGCCGGCCAACGTCATGGACGACGCCTGTTGGGGTGTATTCCAGGCCGGTTGGCGCGAAGGGTTCGGCAGCGACGCCGACCATTTGAAGACAACGCAGGATATCGACAACTGCCTGGCCGTCGGATTTACCATGTACACGTTCGATCCGGGTGACCATGTGCATAGCGAGGCCGACAGTCTGAGCGGTACGGCCCTGACGGCGACGTTGGATTCCGTGCCTTGGAAAGACCTGGAAATCTCGCTCAACGATTATCGCAAGACGTATCTGGATAAGTCATTTGCCTTGGACGGCGGGCAGAGTCTGCGTTTCGACGAGCAGACCATCGGCCGAGCAGCGGTTAAATATGGCGGGGCGATCGCCCATGCGGCCAGGATGTATCGCCATCTCGCTCAGCGCTGCGGTTCGCGGCCGTTCGAGGTCGAGGTTTCCGTGGATGAGACCTCGACGCCGACGACCGAGGCCGAGCATTATCTGGTGGCCGCCGAGTTGAAGAGGATGGGCGTGCGCTGGGTCGGCCTGGCCCCGCGGTTTATCGGCGAATTCGAGAAGGGGATCGATTACAAGGGCGATATATCCGCTTTCGAGAAATCGTTCGCCCAGCACGCGGCCATTGCCCGCACCCTCGGGCCGTACAAGCTCAGTATCCACTCCGGCAGCGACAAGTTCAGCATTTATCCGATTACCGCCCGGCTGGCCCAGCGGCGCGTGCACCTCAAAACCGCCGGCACGAGCTACCTCGAGGCCCTGCGGGTGGTCGCTCGCTGTAAGCCGGACCTGTTCCGCCGGATTCTGGATTTCGCCTTTGAGCGTTTCGACGAGGACAAGGCCACCTACCATATCTCCGCCCGCAAGGAGGTCATCCCGCGGCCGAAAGCCCTGTCGGACGCGCAGTTGGAATCGGTGTTGGACGGCAACGACGGCCGGCAGTTGCTGCATGTGACCTTCGGCTCGGTGCTGACCCGCAAGCAGGACGACGGTACCTATCGATTCCGCAACGAGTTGATGGACGTACTCAATGCTCACGAAGAGGAACACTACGCGGTCCTGACCAAACACCTTGGCCGCCACGTGCAACCTTTCGCCGCCGCGAGACGATAAATCCGCCTACCCTCTATGAATCCCGTAGGGATGTTGGAATGTAGCCCCGGATGCAGCGCAGCGCAATCCGGGGTCGCGGTGATCCCATGCAAATCATAAGCCCCCGAACGGGGGCGACGGATTGTAGCCCCGGATGGAGCGCAGCGTAAACCGGGGTTATGTGGTTCCCCATGCAACGTAAGCCCCCGGAAGGGGGCGGCGGAAATTCCTATGTCCAAAGATATTTCGGATCGAATACGATGCCATGCGCATTCAATAAGGCCTCGAATTCCTCTTCGAAGGTTTGTCGGTGATGATGGGCTTCCTGATTCTGGATATAGTCGCGCACCCGTTGCACTTGCGACTCGCTGACGGTGAACGCCCCATATCCGGTTTGCCAGGCGAACCGCTTGGATGCCGGGAATGTTTCGTGTATCCATTTGGACGAATGGGCCTTGATCCCGCGAAGCACATCCGACAGGGCCTTGTCCTGTCGCAAACGCGCCAGAACATGTACGTGGTTGGTGGTGCCGTTGACGATGAGGGCCGTACCGCCCTCCGCCCGGATACCCCCGCCGAGATAGGCGTGCAACTTCTCGGCGCAGGCCGGTTCGATCAACGGACGGCGATCCTTGGTGGCGAATACGAGATGATACAACAGGTTCGTATGCGAATGAGCCACGGCGAAACCTCAATTCCGTCACCCCTTCGGGGTTTACTATTCGTCAGGCACGATAACCCCGGGTTCCGCTGCGCTCCACCCGGGGCTACATTCCTTCACCCCTTCGGGGTTTGTTCGTTGGGCGGCATGATAATCCCGGGTTTCGCTGCGCTCCACCCGGGGCTACATTCCCAGGCCCCTGACGGGGCCGAAATATACCCTCATCCCTTGGGGATTGATGTTCGTAGGATATGATAACCGCGTTCGCTTCAAACCCGCAATACCCTCTATAAACCCCGTAGGGGTATCGGAATGTAGCCCCGGATGCAGCGCAGCGTAATCCGGGGGTGTGGTGTCCGCATGAATAATCAGCCCCCAACGGGGGCGACGGAAACATCTATCACGACCTGATGACGGTTGCCGGTAAAAAACCGAGGGGTCGGCCAAACGCCGACCCCTCGGTGAGTAACAAAACACTCTCAAACCTGAACCAACCGCGTCTTACGCACGACGACGGCGGAGCAGGGGCAGACCGGCCAGCAGGAACAAAGCGGTCGCCGGTTCGGGAACCAGCTTGACGATGGTATAGCCACCGGCGAGGGAGATGTCCCAGGTTCCGGCTTCTTGGGCCACAACCTTGTTGCTCCAATCGGCCGTATGGTCACCCAACATCTCGACGGTGGAACCAACGAACATACCGATGACGCCCGGATCACCCGTGCTCCATACGGTCGTGGGAACCGGGCCCGCTACCGTAACCTTGCCGCCGTCATAAACATTGAACAACCAACCGGGATCGATGGCGATCCGGCTGATAGTATAGATCCAAAGGTCGCCATACACATGCAACTTGGTACCATTGTCATGACGCAGGGTGCTGACCAGCATATCCCCGCCGGCCTCAATGGTCGTGGTCGTGTTGGGGTTGTCGATGGTAAGCTGGCCATACCTCTGATCCAGAAGCCCACCGGTTTTCACGATCAAGGCGCCGGGGCTATTGAAGGAAATACCATCCGGGTTGACGGATGAACCCATGGTTATGCTCGCGCCGTTGGCAATCGTCAGCTTGGCGAAATGACCTTTATTGACAATCTGTCCACCACGGGTAACCACGTTGGTGGTACAGGTAATGTCAACATCCGACATGGCGTAGGGAGCGTAATATTTGTAGTAAATTCGCCAGGAATCGCCGGCCGGTGCCGGAGAGGGATCATCCCAGTTGCCATTACCCTGGAAAGACCAACCATCACCTGCGCCGGTCCAGTCCGTGGCCGCGGTGGCCACGCTAACCATGCCCAGAATTGCTACCAAACATGCCAGTTTCTTTAACATCTTCTTTTTCCTCCTTCTGGATTCGATGAAAAACCCAGAGAACCTATTCAAGGTTTGTCGGGGTGGGGCCACATGGCACCTGAAACCGATCCCGCGGTTTGTCAATCTATCCCCGGAAACCCGTTCATGCCTGTCATATTACCTTCCTACCTCCTCCTCTCCGCGATACACGGTTTGATGCAAAGGCCCAACAACTTTCACGACGGCCTACTGAAATGAAAAAACCGACCGCCAACACAACGAAAAGTCATCAGAGAGGGCGCTTCTTTCGGGAAAAGTGCAAGAGGGAAAGGGGTGAAAGAAAATCCGCCTCCGATTCCTCTCCGTTTGCTTCTCTCTCCTCACCTCCGCTTCTTCTAACTTGCCTAATTTACTCTATCCGATTTGGATAATGGTGTCAATCTTTTTCTGGTTTTTTGCCAGAATTGTGATACGATCCGAAAATTCACGATATTTATAGCATAAAACTATTTATGTAATTATGGCACCAGTAAAAGTCATCCGAGAGCACATTATATTCCTTTCCCTGCACATGGCGAGGCAATTGCAGCCACCGCTACCATCTGTAAATATTAATTTTATGCTCTCTTTATGTTGTCAAGCAGTTGATTGACCTGTTCCGGGGTTGTGCCGGTAATACGCAGGGTTTTTCGCGGGGAGGTCGGGCCGGCCTCGACGCGGACCTGGGCAACCCGCAAGCCCAACGCCCGGGCGACGAGTTTGCACACCGCGGCATTGGCCGCCCCCCGCTCCGGGGCGGCCGACACGCTGATTTTCAGCGCACCGTCCAGTTCACCTACGATCCGGTCGCGCGAGGCCTTCGGCACGACCTTGACCGAAAGCAAAACATCGCCGCCTTGTTGAGTGATATGGAGCATGAGCGGGCTTTCTACTCGAAGATCAAAAAGCCCAAGGTTTCCGGGGCCCGGTCGAGGGCAGTTCCTTTCTCATTTCCCCAGACAGTCAGCAACCTTCCGCCGTAGTTACGCCAACGCTGCAGGCCGAAACCCCAGACCTCGCCCCGCTTCGGGGCCGAAACGCCCAATTGATCGAAGGGGATCGTCATCTCGATCTGCCAGGCGTCCTCGGTGATCTTGACTTCCCGCTTCACCTGGGCTTCGAGCCGCTCCTTGTCCATCCCACCGCGGCGATCGCATTGGCCGTCCCATTTGACCCCGGCCGGATTAAAGACCATCCGATAAAACGTGTCGCAATCCAGATCGAGATCGAAATACAGGTCGATGCAATCGTCGCTCCAGACCGATTTGTCGTCTTTTGTTACCTTGCTCGACAGTTTATCAGGTCGTGGCTCGACGGCCCGGACCGCGAGGTACAACCCTTGCTCGTTATAAGCCAAGGCGAACGACGTATCCTGCGGATGTTTGCTTGGGTCGGAAAAGACCGTATTGCGGAAAGTGACGGGCGAGTCCCAGGCTGGCCCCTGGATGTCCCCATCAACGTTCGGTAACACATCGATCCTTTTCGCCACGACATGAGGTCGGACCGCTTCGTGGGCGGAATCGGGCTTGACCATCGCCTCGGCTGTAGCGCGCCAGACGGACGTCGGCCGAACCTTGACCAGTTTATCCACCCATTTTTGTGCATCCGCCGACCGGTTTTCCTTGACCAGGGCGTTCACGATCTTGAACACCCATCGCGGCCATCCTTCCGCGTCAGGATATTGCTCGGCAAGCCATCCGAAGTCGGCCAGGATCCCCTGGGTGTCCGGTGCCGGCCCGAGGGCCTCGATCAACTCGCCGATCTGACTCGGCGATACCCGCGCGGCGTAGTCGCGCTGAAATTTCTCGATCAATCCGCGAGCCTGCTCCCTTTGGCCGTCGGCGATCATTTTGCCGATCTGCCGCCGGAGTAGTTCGTGCCCGGAGGCGTTGACCATGGTCAGCGGCTGGGTCAGTTCGACCGGCGTAGTAACCGGCCCGATAGGCCCGGAAGGTTGCATGCGGAAGACACGCACGCCGTAAGGTCCGAAAGTTATCTCGATAGGGCGGGCTCCGCGTGCCGGCATCTGTTTTTCCGTCGGAGGCCAACCCGCCAAAGACGTGGAGTGCCGCCAGTCGTTGCTCCAAGCCTGTGGGTTTTCGGCCATCACCTCGCGGATCGTGATTTCCTCGGCCCAGCCGAACGAGAAATCCACCTTGGCCTCGGCCGGTTCACAGTTGGCGGCCAGCATCCAGACCTCGCCATTGACCTCCTTGATCATCACGTCGATGCGGGCGCTGGGGTTGTCGATCCGCGAATGGGTCAGCAGGGGCGAGTCGGCCGGCGTATCCGGGGCCAGCAGAACGGGCATCAATCTGCGTATTTCCGCCACGCACTGCCGAATGCTCGCCCAGTGGTCCGGATAATCGTGTACCGGGCTGATGATCTCGCCGGCATCGCTGAAATCCAGAGCATACCAGGAGATTCCCTTGGCCTTGTGGATCAGGGCAAGATAGGTGGTCAGGCGATTTTCCAGCGGGGTGAGTAAGCGCCCGCGGGGGCCGTGCCAGGAGGCATTGACCACAAGTACGGGCTTGGCGTTTTGGACGCTGTTGTAGGCTATGTCGATAGCGTCGCCCTGGTAATGGAGGGGCTGGCCGATGATGTGCGGATACGGGTCGATGGAAAACACGTCCACGATCTTGGAAGACCGGGGGTAATCCTTGGGGTACAGGTCGTTCAGACAGGTGAAATGATCCGGGTCATATTGCCGGATGAAGGCGGCCCGGCGTTCATCGGCCTGCATGGTCGGTTCATGCCAGCCGGCCTCGTCGCTCATCAGATAGCCCAGCAGGGCGGGATGGTGCCGGCCTTCCAGCAACATGTTGCGGGTGGCGATCCGGGTATGCGCGTCGTCCGGCACGGGCACCCAGCCGATCACCTTGATGTCCAGCTCATGGGCTCGGTCCAGGGCCTGTCGGCGGGCCGTATTGGACCATACGTCATACTGCATCAGGGTGGCGTTGAAACCCATGCGGGCGAGGAATTCCAGATCGCTCTTGGCGTTGTACAGATAAATGGGGAAGAACGGCTCGCCGTCCACGGTGATGTTGTTATTTGCGTCTTTGGAGACGCGGTGCACGGGAGGGGCGGCGCTTTCGCCCGCACCGATGGCCTGGACCTCGTTGAAGGAAACGAACGGGGCCTGGTCGTCCGCGTTGGCCAGCACCTCGATCTTGAGATAACGCAGCCACGTCGGCTCGCGGAGTTGAATTCGGCACCAGGGGGAGGCCGCTTCTTCGCGGCAATCGTCCACCTTGACGACGGCCAGTTCGCGCAGGCGGTCGGCGTGCATGCCCCCCAGGATGCGCAAGCGGGCCGGGCATGTGCCGGGACCGGCCTCCTCGGGCATGTTCACAAACTCTTCGCTATTCTTGCCCTCTTTGACCGGGATCGCCGCCACCGGGCCGGTATGAATACGCAGGGTGTGGATACGACTGAGGCCGGGGACATAGCGAATCGCGCCCCGCAGGGAAAGCAGAACCCATTGTTGATCCTTCGCCGCGCCCTTGGCCGAACACCATCCGGTGTCCTCCAGGCCGTCCACGAGGTTCTGCGCTTCGCTGATCCAGCGGTATTCGTCCGGCCCCCACGTGCTCGAAGCGGCGAGAGCCTGTAAATGCTCGGGGGTGTCCGTGGCTTCGCGTGGTGATCGTGGTATCGGCTCGTACCAGATATCCCCGTCACGCTCGGTGAATCGCCAGCGGGCATCGGCGATGTCGTTTCCCGGCGCGGACTGCTCGCTGGGTTCCGCCGCCGACCAGAAGTGGGTTACCGGGTCCAAGGTCACGCGCATGTCGACAGGGGGGCTTTCCCGGTCAACGCGGCCTTGAAAATAAATACTTCGGCCGTCGCGGCCGAGCGTCGCGTCCCAGATGGAATACTGTTTGCGCGTGGGGATGTATTCCGGTACGCTCCAGGAGCCGTCGTGCTGGCGCCGGGTTAACCAGGGGCCGCGATAAAAACGCTCGCGATGCGATATGAAGAGCAACCGCTGACCGTCGGCGGACAATGTCGGCCGGGTTTCATCGAAATCCGTGTTGAACAAAGGGCTGACCGGCTCCGGGACCGACCAGTTCGTCCCGTCCCATTGACTCTGATAGATATCGAAATCACCTCCGCTCCGGTTAGAGGCGAAATACAACGTGTAGCCGTCGGGAGAGAGCCAGGGATTGCGTTCCGTCCAGATCGTATTGACCGTTGCCAGCGGCCGCGGATCGGCCAGGGTTACGCCCGCCCCAAAGACCCATACGCTCAGACATACCCATCGATTCAACATCATCGCTACCTCCGGATTACGGACCATGTACTCCGTGAATCACTGGCTCGATCGTATTCATGAGTGGATAGACGCATAAACGAACGCTGGGTTCGGCAAACCCTTTCTGATCAAGCCTGCCAAACGCGGATTGTCAACATATTTGCCGACCGGGCAAGCGCACGGCTTGATAGATAGCACCATGTTTTATCCTGGAAATCGTGTTATGCTCGCGGAACAAGCCGGAAAAAATACACCCGAATAGAGAAAAGTGGCGTGGCGGCATTAAATTACGGGGTAGAATCCGCGTTCGAGGATGCCTCGCGAGCCGCGGACGACCGCGCATGAAAAAAGAGGATCCAGGCTCGCCGTAAACCCGGACCCTCCAAGCCAGGCTGTCCGCTCGCGAGAGCGGATGACTTACAGCCTACACCGCAGATATCGAACGGCCCGCCCGGCGGCTTTAGATGATTCTCCAGAGATTTTCGGACCAGAGCGAAAATTGTGTCTCCCCCTTTTTTGTGCTTCTAAAGCGGTTTTGGGGGCGTTCCGGCGGTTGCCGGGTTGCCGATGGGGTTGAAAATCCGGGTTTCGGGGTGTGGTCGGGTGTGTTAAGATGCCCCCTTCCAGGAAGGTTGATTGTGACCGAACGAATATTACCCGATGGAGCCGATTATGAGCGAAGCGAAAGACGAAAGTCCGAAAATCATTGTGGATTCCGACTGGAAGGAGCAGGCCCGGCGCGAAAAGGAGCAGGCCGAGGAGGCCTCCCATGAGATACCCGGCCAGGATCGGTTGGCGGAACCCTCTATCGTCGAGGTTATGCAGATGATTCTGTTGCAGGCCTCGATTGGCTTGGGCGGATACCAGGATCCGCAGACCGGCCAGCAGCTACCGCCCAACATGATGGTGGCCAAGCACTACATCGATCTGCTCGCCCTGCTCGGCGAAAAAACCGCCGGCAACCTGGACGAGACGGAAAAACGTATCCTGGAAGGCGCGTTACACGAGTTGCGGATGGCGTTCGTCCAGGTAGCCCAGGGCGGCGGGCAGGTTCCTCCCTCGGCCCCGAGGGATCGGGCATAACTTAATCCCGAGCGATCGGCGAAGAATATGATTCCCATAGCCACCGATACGTCCGTTCGTCGCACGCCGTGGATGAACTATATCCTGATCGGGTTAAACGTGCTTATTTTGCTGGTGGAATTTGTCGTCGAGCACCTTTACAGCTCATCATCCGATCTGAGTCAGATGGTGCAGCGGTTCCATGAATGGGGTACCCTCGATGCCTCTTATCCCGAATTGTATCAATTCTTCACCTATCAATTTCTGCACGGCGGCACCGGTCACCTGCTTGGCAACATGTTATTCTTGTGGGTATTCGGTAACCCGGTAAACGCCAAGATGGGGCATGGTCCGTATCTGTTCTTCTATCTGGCCTGCGGAGTTTTCGCCGCCGCGGGATTCGCGATTAATCATGACAACCCGATGGTCGGCGCTTCCGGATCCATCGCGGGTATAACGGCTGCTTATTTGGCATTGTTTCCTCGCAGCCATATCACCGTTTTGTATTTTTGGTTTTTCATTGGCACGTTCGAGATTCCCAGTCTGTGGCTGATTGTGTTCAAGATGGTGCTTTACGACAACATCCTGGCCCCCAGTTGGTTCGGCGAATCGAACGTCGCTTACGGGGCACATCTGGCCGGATATGCTTTCGGTTTCCTGGCGGTCGCGGTTTTGCTGGCCCTACGGTTATTACCCCGCGATCAGTTCGACATCGTGGCCCTGTGGCGGCGCTGGTTTCAACGCCAGGCCATGCAGGCGGCGATGGCCGACCCGAACGCCCGGGCCCAGGCCCAGTATGGGCGAGTAGCGAGGCCGGTCTCCGTCCGCGACGTGACGGATACATCCGCCGCCGATCCGCGGCAGGAGCAGATTACCGAACTACGCCGCCAGATCGGCGACCTGCTGGCTCGGAACGCAAGGGATGAGGCCGCCGATCTCTATGCCCATCTGCTGGAACTCGATCCGCGGCAGGTGTTGCCCCGTTTTCAGCAGATGGATGTGGCCAACCAGCTTTACACGCTCAACCGCACGCCGCAGGCGGCCGCCGCTTATGAAAAATACCTCACCCAATACGCGAACTCGCCGGACGCTCACGAGGTCCGCCTGCTGCTGGGCATCATCTACGCCCGCGATCTCCAGCAATATGAGGTGGCCGCCGCCCATCTGCGGCCGCTGCTCGATCAACTAACCGACGACAAGCGCCAAGAACAATGTCGGCGCTGGTTGAAGGTCGCCTACGAAGCCCTCGGGCGATCCGAACCGGAAGTGTGAATTTGGTCGCGATCAGTGTTTAGCTTTCAGCGGTCAGCAATTCGTTGTCAACGAGCAGGGGTCAGGCCGGCGGTCCAGGCACAACCTCGGCGGAACAGTTCGGCGGCACCGGGGTTCTCGACCGCGACGACATCGTGGCCGAGGACGCAGTGGAAAACCCGGCCCCGGCCGTATTCCAGGACGAAGGCGATCGGATAGTCCAGGTTGTCCACCTTCGAGCGGGCAGTCGCCAGAATATGGATGGGTGTCTCGCCGGTCAGGCAGGTGTACAACTCGTCGGTCGTTTCGAAGGCGGTCAGGCCTTTCGTGATGGGGTGCTCGGGGTCAGCGATATCAACATTGAACGTCCCGTGCGGGTCGTGCCCCCGCAGCTTTGGATCCCAGACGCGGCCGGCGATCCGGACGAACTCGTCCCACTCCTGGAATGCACCGCAGCCGAAATGGATGATGGTCAGACCCTTACCGGATTGTACGAACCGCTGGAGGCCTTCGCGGGCTTGCGGTCCGGGGTCGGGAACCTCCCAGTCCATGAAGTGAATAACGGCCGCATCGTATTGATCAAGTCGCGGCGAGGCCAGAATACCGGGATCCTCGATGACGGTAACATTCAACCGGTCGTCGTTGCGTAGCACCTTGGCCAAGGCAGGCGTGGTTTCCCGCCAGTGGTGGCCGGGGTAGTCGATCCCCGTGACGATAACAATGCGCTTGATGCCGTTATCGCCGCCTGTCCGCAAGCCGTCCGGGCTGCTCTTGCAGCCTGTTAGCAGCAGGCCCATAACCGCGAGTTGAATGAGTGGCTTCATGGTGTGTCTCCGTTATTCAATAACGTCATCTTGCCAGCCCGATCGCACCCCGTCAATGCTGTATCGAGATTTCCATTTCGTATGTGTTTAGCGACCATGCCAGCGGGTTGGCATGGTCGCTAAACACGTACCCCATCTCGATACTATTCTGAAGAATGACGTAACCCCGTTGAGGTTGGGATACTGGATGGGCTGGCATACGAAATCCCGTTGGGATTAAAACGCGATCAGAACGCCGTCCGATAAACGATACCCTTTGGGATTGAAGTGCGGCCGGGATGGCCGGGAGCAAGGGTTGCGTACACTGGGGCGGGTAGCGGATAATCGCGGGCATGATGAAAACACACGATAAGCCAAAACCGAGTGAACGTGAGGTCGAGGTTGAGGTTCGGCCGCACCCCTATTCCGTGATTATCGGGGCGGGGGTGTTGGATACGCTGGGGTCGCGGGTCGGCCG
>CAZXSA010000158.1:0-11913 GCA_964642815.1 uncultured Planctomycetales bacterium
GGGCCTTGTAACGCTGAGCAGGCGGCGCGTTCGGATCGATCCACACGGAACCGCCACCGCCACGGCCGTGCTTACCGATCTCCGCCTTGCTCTCGTCATAGGCGACCAGAGCAGGATCCGGCTTGACGAAATGGATGCCGTCCGTCGATTCGCAGTAGGCCCAGATCTGGGTCACCGGCCCGTCGGCGCTGTCTCGCGCCGGCAGCATGGCCTTGCCCGCCGCCCAGAAACGGAACTTACCCTGGTCCTTGAGGATCGCGCCATAGCTGCCGACGACTGCCCCGCTTTCCCCTTCCCAGGGAATGTGGCTGGCCAGCACGGGCTGGTTCATCTTGACCGGCGGGTTCATGGTCAGTTGTACGCCCCGACTGGTGGCGATGAATTTATGATCGATGAAAAGCTGTTTTCGCCCGCCGACATCGATCGGCTCGGCCGCCGGGCTGGGACGTGTTCCAGACGAAAGAACCACGCCAAGAACACTGAAATAAACGCAAGTTATAAGCCTCATGATGGGCCTCCCTTCTCGAAGGTATCTTATCGCCGGAATATGAACTACGCCATCGCCCGGTGGCGTATTTCGTTGCTCAGCAAAACCGTTTGATGTGTCCGAAAATGCATCATGACGAGCAAGCCCTCAATCCCGCGGCCGCTCTTCGATGAATTTGAGCAGGTCTTGCGCTTTTTTCAGATCGGGATTGATCCGCAAGGCCATGTGCAACTGCTCGACCGCTTCATCGTATCGACGCTGCTGGAAATAGACATTCGCAAGGTTGAGATAGGCATTGGCGTTGTTCGGACGCAATTCGATCGCCCGGGTCAAATGGGTGACGGCCTCATCGTATCGGCCTTGTCGCGTAAGCACGCCCCCCAGATTCAGGTGCGTCGGGGCATGTTCGGGCGCGATACGCAGGGCCTGGCGATAACATTCCTCCGCCTCCGGGAATCGCCCCGCCTCGTTAAACGCATTGCCCAGGTTGGTATAGGCGTTGGCATAGCCCGGCTTGAAATCGATGGCATGCTTGAAGTGCTCGATCGCGCGTTCTCTCTGTTGCAGGTGCATCAACGCGATACCCAGATTGTTATGGGTGTACGGATCGCGCGGATGGATGGTCAGAGCTTGTTCATAATGCGGGACCGCTTCGGCAAAACGTCCCTGGTCAGCCAGGTGCTTACCCAGGGCGTTGTGGATCGGCGCCGTCGACGAAAGTTTCAGCATATAAGAGAAAAGCGTCTCCGTATCTTTCCACTGCCGCAAATACGCTTGCGTGGCCCGCGCTTCCAACGCGATCAAACCGATCGCCAATACGACCGTGCCCAACTTCGCCCCCGCCGCCAGAGTTGTTGATCGTGCCGCCGCGACTTGCCACAGTCGATGAAGAAAATATGTCAGTACGAGCAACCAACCGACCGCCGGCAGATACAAAAACTTATCCGCGGCGATCACGTTGGAGAAACCAAGAACCTGCATGGTCGGCAGAATGGCCACGAACCATATCAGCCAACCCGCCACCAAGGCTCGTGTCCAGCGCAGCGAAACCCACAACGCGACGATCAACAGGATGGTACCGATGAAACCCGCTCGGATCATGGGATCATATAAATCAACCAGTCGCGGGAAAGGATAATGCGAGGACAGATGGACCGGCCAAAGGGTCTTGTACGGATAGAAGACGATGTTATGACAGACCACCAGAATGCGCTCGGTCCAGCCGGTATCCACCGGGACGGTCACCGAGGCGGTGGCGGCCTGCGAATATACGGTAATAATCCCCGAAACCACGGCCACCAACAGCAACGGCAATTTTTCGAGCAAGACCTTGCCGCTCAGCCGCCGCAACGGCCACCAATCCAGCAATAGCATCACCAACGGCAACGGCGTGGCCGTCGGTTTGGACAATAAGGCCAGTACATACATCAACGCGCAGGGCAGATACCAAGCCCAGCCCGGTCGGCGGCTATAACGCACATAGAAAATCAACGACCACAAGGAAAAGAATGCCGCCAACAGCGTCTTCCGCTCGCCCAGCCAGGGGATCGGCTCGACGGTCATCGGATGCACGCCGAACAGCAGACCGACAATCGCCGCTACCCATGGGTTGCCGATCAGCAGGTAAAGCAGCGCGATGATCAGCAACGTGTTGGCCACATGCAGGATCAGACTGGTCCGGTGGAAAACCACGAGGTCATCGGGACGGCCACCCATCGCCCAATCGAGCATCAGCGAGATCATGTTCAAGGGCTGGTAATAACCGCCGACCGTGGAGGGAGCGAGCACCTCGGTCAAAAAGCGTTTGCATGACGCCCAGCTTGGATTCTGCACCAAGGGGTTTTCCAGGACATATTGCTGGTCGTCGAAGGAAGTGGCCCGGGCCTGTAATACCGGCTGATGCACGATCGCCACCACCGCCCCGGCCGCCAGCATGAGGGCAAGTAAGACAAGCACCGGGGAAACGGGCGGGCGTACGGGCGGTAACGGCTCCGCTATGCGATGGGTTTTCCTGATCATGGCCATACTGTATCGTCCTACCGTCGGGTTCTTCAACATTTATGGGCCGCTATTATAGATTTCGGCCCGCATTTCATATTGTAGGTTATCGGTATAATATCGTGTTCCTTGACCGGCCCGGCCCATATCGGGATCATCAAAAGGCGACCGGGGCGGCTTGAAACCGTGTTATCACGGGAACTCGTGGATAGCTTGGGCGTCTAATATGTCGAAAGAAATGACCATGCCTCCGGCGGCCGCCTTTGGCCGCGGCGACGATTCCGCCCTGGTCGAGCAGGTCCAGGCCGGGGACATGGCCGCCTTTAGCCGTTTGGTCGTCAAATACCAGGATCGGGTATTGAACACCTGCTGGCGGCTGGCGGGGAACTTGGAGGACGCCCAGGATTTGGCCCAGGAGGCCTTTCTTCGTGCTCTGGAGTCGATCCATTCGTTCCGTCGCCAGGCGGGATTCTACACCTGGTTGTTCCGTATCGCGGTGAATCTGGCCCTGAGCCAGCGGCGAAGAACGAGTCGGCGGGTCCAGCTTTCGCTGCATGACGGCGACGGCCCGACCCATCCCAGGCATCAGGCGGCCCGGCTGGCCGAACGGATGGCCGGCACCGAGCCGGCCCCACCGGTCAGGTTGTCCGCTCGGGAACGGGAACAAATGATTATGGATGCGCTCGCCCAACTCGATGACGAACACCGAGCGGTCGTGATCTTGCGGGATATCGAGTCCTGCGATTATCAACAGATCGCCGGTATTCTTGAGATTCCGGTGGGTACCGTGAAATCCCGGCTGCATCGGGCGCGGATGATATTGCGTGATCGGTTGAAGGAGATTTTGTGAGAGGAATAGGCATGGGCGACAATAGGCCATAAGAAGATGCGTGAAACATGAACCCCCAGAAACGCGGAAAACTCGAGGAGCAACTATCGGCCTACCTGGACGGAGAACTGTCCGCGGACCAGCGCGCCGAGGTGGAGGCTTTCCTGGCCGAGGATGAGCAGGCCCGCCGTCTGCTGGACGACCTGCGGCGTACGGTCCAACTGGTGCAAACTTTGCCGCGGGCGAAGGCCGGTGACGAACTCATCGACGCTTTGCGCGGCCGCCTCGAACGAAAAGCCTTGCTCGGCGAACCCGCGACGCCGGCCGTCACGCGTCGCCGGCCCATTCACTCCTACGCGGCCCGCTGGGCGGCCGTGGCCGCGGTATTGGCCCTGAGCTTAACCACTCTGTACTTAATCTGGCCTCGCGAACCTAATGGTTGGCCGCGCCAGCCGGGACATCAGCAAATAGCCATGAGAGATGAACCGGTCGCGGCACCGGCACAACCCGGTATCGAGGATGCCCGTCCGAAAGCGTTCGAGGCGTTTGAGGCCCCGGCGCGGGGGCGAATCGTCAAGGTAACCGAGGATGCCCAGCCGCGTACCTCGGCCATGCCGGTCGAGGAAGCAGACTCATCAGCAATGGCCTCCGTGGACGGCGATTCCTCCCGGGCGATCGAGCACAAAATATCGCCACAATCGGCCGCCCCGGAAACAATGCTTACCGTACCGACAAGAAAAGAGGGCGTCGTGATCGAGCTGGCTTACGCTGACCGATCGAGTTTGGATCGGGCGGCGAGTGAGTTGTCCACCAAGTACGGCTTTCAGAGCGGCAAGGGGGAAGTCCCGCGGCCCGACACCGAGAAGGTCCGGTTGGCGGAACCCTCTACAGAATCCCTCGACCACATGGGGCAGATGGCCGAAGCGCCCGTGACCATCCTCTCCGTTGATCTACCGGATCGTGCAGCGCTGAACGAGATCGTAGAGGGGATACAGCACGCGCGGAATCAAACCGGCGGCCCACGGGACATACGGATCGAGGATAAATCCGTTCCGAGTGACACCGCATCGATATGGCCTGAAACGATGGTAAGTATGGATTCGGCGACAATCAAGGAAACCGATCTCGGTTGGCCGCCGGCCGAGGAAAAGCCGAAAAAACCGTCGGTGGTTGACGAACAACAAATGCGCCGCGGGATTGGCGCCTTCCTGTCGCGGTTAAAGACCAGCCTGGCCGAATACGGTTTCGTCGAAACCATGACTGAAGCCAATGCCGTCGTAATCGATACGCAACCCGTCAGTCAGCCGACTGAGCCATCCATGCCAGATCGTGAACTATCGTCGTCGCCATCCCAACCGGCCATCGCGGATATCGGGGAAGAATTGCCCGACCGGAGTGCCCGCCGTTCGCCTGGCCCGATGGCCAATCAACCGGTCGATCTTCTCGCTCCGTCCGCTCCCGCCGCGACAGCCGCTACCGCTCCGGCAACCGCGCCCACCGAGCCGACCCATATTCTACGTCTCTATCTTCGTATCCCCGCCTCGCAAACCCGGCCGGAAGAGTCGCCATAGCCTCATCCCGGCCGGTCCCGATGCACATCGGGAGCCGGGGCAGACGTGGTGAATTATGCAGGCTACGGACACACCGCCGACTGCCCCAGGTTGCGATTGACCCGCTCCATGTCCTGAACATTGATAATCCCGTCGGTCAACACGTCAAAGCGAAACGTCCGCGGTCCGATCGGCTGAGACAGATGGGCTTTGACCAAGGCCATATCCCGCGGGCCGACCGGAGCAACTCCATCCACCTCGCCGGAGACGACTCGGACATGCACATCATGATCTCCCATCAAGGCCTCGCCATCCGCGTTTCGCACGCCCTGAAGCTTGATCGTCAGGCAGGAATTGTCGGCCGCCCCGGAAAGGGCAAGCAGCATCTCGGCGCCCGCCACGCTCACGTTTTCGCATTGCCCGCTGGAAAGGATGATGTTCGCGCAACCACATGCCGGGTTGAGATTCTCGCTGAAAGTCAAAACCACGCGGGTCGGTCCGCCCTCCCGGCCCTCGACGGCCGCCGCATTCGCGGACAACGGCAAATCCAAATCGAAATCACCGGCCAGGCCGTGAGTCTTGCGCGAGTTGGCCAGCATCAGCATGAAACCGGTCAATTCATAGGCTCCCATATCGACGACCCCGTTATAAATCCGCGGGTGGCCGTCGAGATCCCGATCCAGTTCCGGGGGAACCTGATCGTTCGAACCGGCGTTAAGACAGGGTGATGCCGCGGTTAAACGTAAATCGTCGTCACCCGTCCCCCACAAGCCGTCCTGGCCATCGAAATCAACGAATAATGGATCATCGTCGATATTGCCGGTGCCGCCAAAAATCGCATCATCGTTCGGATCGCTATCGGCAACGCAGCTATACTGCACATCGAAAATGCCGCCGGCCAATTGCGCGGTCCGTCCGTTCGGCGAGCTGTCCCGATTGCCCCACAGGATCGAGTTGTACGCGGTGGTAGATCCCCGATCGCGGCTGGCGACGCCGCCTCCCTCTCGGCCGGCCCAGTTGCCGCAAAGCGTGCAATTAATCAACAACACGTGTCCACCCACGCCATTGCAGACGGCCCCGCCCTGGTCCGCGACGTTACCCACGAATAGGCAGTTCAACATCGTCGAACCGCTTTCATCGCCATGACCAACGGCCCCGCCGCCCCGATCCGCCAGATTCGTGACAAACAAACAACGCTGGAAAACGGGCAAGGCCCCATGTGTCACATGCGCCGCCCCGCCGTCGCCGGAGGCGTAATTCTCGATAAAAGTACAATGGCGAATAGTCGGGCCGCCGCCATCGATATACATCCCACCGCCGCAATCACGCGGAGCATCCGGCCCGTTGGCGTTTCCACCGACAATCGTAAAGCCGTCCAACACCGTTTCGGCCTCGCAATTCTCGGCCAGCAAGACGTGATAACTGTTTTCGTCGCTGGATACCTTGTTCCCATCACCGTGATCGTCACCTTTCAAATCCCCACTCAGAACGGTCACGTGTTCGACAACGTTCCTCTCCTCCAGGGACGTTTCCGTTCCCACGAAGCCACCGTAAACCGCCACCTTGTTGACCAGCCGGAAGGTCGCGTCGCGTTTGCCGCCCGTCGGCGCCGGCGTATACGTGCCGCGCGCGACCCATATTTCCTTGACCGTCCCACAGGCGGCCCATTCCAGCGCCGAATCCAGGCCGGCCAGCGCGTTTACCCAACTGTCGCCGCTCCCCGTGCCACCCTTTACCTCGGCGTTGACATACAGCCGCTCGGGAGGCATGGGCGGCGCGGGCACTTCGTAAACACCCTGGTCAACAATCGCCCTCGCGTCCATCGGTCGGCCAGTTTTGGGTAGACAGGGATTGCCGACCACCCGCGGCCGCGCAGCCCGATCCCACGGCAAAGGTTCATCCGAAATGCCGTCACCGTCCAGATCGGCATCATCACCGGGCAGCGCCGTGTTGTCTCCGGCATCGATACACGGGGAGCGAGGCTGCAATTGATAGCTGATCAATCGATACGAACGTCCGACGGCGGGATAGGCGTCCAGATTTCCAGCCACCTCGATCGTATGAGCGGAATGACCCAATACCATTCCCAATAACCGCTGCTCCACCTCGTCCACCAATAACCAATCCGCCGCCTCCTCAACTGTCAGGGCGGCCGAGGCGTCGGTCAACACGGTACGGCAGTTCGACGGTTCGTAGCGGAGCGGCTCGGTCCAGGTACCGACGATCGGCTCGACAAACCCCGGATCGCCGTCGGAATTGCCGCTCCATGAGGCCAGAGAGGTAATACCCGATACGGCGCTATCCACCCCCTGATCGCGTTCTCCGTCAAAACAAACCCCTTCGCCATTCGCATGGAAGCGGTTGAACAATACCGTCGCCCGGGCGTTCGGACCGCCTTCGTATACGGCAAACCGTGCGTTGCCCACAAAGATACAATTAGCCACCGTCGGGGCCGATCGTGGATGTATGTAAATACCCCCTCCTCTATCCGCGATGTTCTGGTCGAATACGCAGTTGACAACTCTTGGCTCAGCGTTGTCCTGGGTGTAGATCGCCCCACCGCTGCCCGCCTGGTTGCCGGCGATGACGCAATTCGCGGCTATCGGCCGACTCTGCTGCTCAAATAACATGCCCCCGCCGAATTCGGCGAGATTACTCAGGAATGTGCCATTCAACAGCAGTGGACGAGCCTGACCACCGACGGCTACCCCCCCGCCGCGCCGAGCCAGATTATCCGCAAACAAGCAATTAACCAGAATCGGCGAGGCGTTTAGGACGTAGATACCCCCGCCTTGACCGTTAGGACAATAGTTATTCTGAAGACGACAGCGGGCGAGATGAAGCTCCGCCCCGTTCAGACAGGCAATCGCGCCGCCACCCTGCTCCGCATCGCCCAACGCCGTGTTTTCGATAAACAGGCAATCAATGACCTGCGTTCGGCCCGTCGCGCAGTAAAACCCGCCACCGCTATCGTCGGCATGGCCTCCGGTAATGACAAAACCGTCCAAAGTGGCGGGTTCCGCGGCGTCCGAGACCCGCGGGCCGGTTACCACATGGAGACAATTGTCTGCGTAACCATTTGCTCCGGACGCATCATCCTCATGAAGATCACCGCTTAACACCGTGGGGTGGGCCAAAGGATCACGCTGACCGAGGTCGGTTTCTCCACCCGCGAAACCGCCATAAACCGCGACCCCTTCAACCAGTTGAAAACTTGCTCGCCGATTTCCGCCCGGCCCAGCGGGCTTGTAGGTGCCTTCCGCAACCCAGATTTCCTTGACTGCGGCGCAGGCGGCCAGCCCCAGGGCCGTCTGGAGTTCACCGAACGCATCCGTCCAGCTTGAACCATCGCCCTTGCCGTCGGTGAGTCCGGCGCGTACATACAAACGCGGTCGCGGAACCGGCGCGTCCGACGATTCGTAAGCCCCGATATCGACCACGGGCCGTCCATCCGTGGAGACTCCCGTGTCCGGAACACAAGGATTGTCCGCCGGCCGCACGCTGCCCGCCAGGTCCGTACCGATTTCACCAACGAGCACCGTATTATCACCCGCATCAATACATGGAGAACCGAAACGCGGACGGTAGTTGACCAGACGGTAACGGTCCCCCTGGTCAACGATATTGCTGACGTTCCCGACCACCTCGATTGTCTCGGCTGTATTCGCCACGATGATCGCCTGCCGTCGGTGATTGATGTCCGGAGTTATCAATCGGCCGATCAGGCTGCCCGGTGGAAACGACCCGGTCGCATCGGTTAATACCGTGCGCCCGCTCGCGGCATCGTATCGGGCGGCTCGGCTCCAGACGCCGGTTTTCTCCTCGACGAATCGAGGGTCGCCGTCGCGATTGTACGCCCATGCGCTCAGGTTTTGCCCGGCCGCCATCGCCGAGAGATAACTGCGCCGGGCCGCCGCGTCCCAATAAACACCCCGCGTATTCCGGTCGAATTGACAATAAGTGACGTATGCCTTCGCCCCGGCGTCCGCCGCGGCCAGGGCGTGACCGGTATTGGCGGTGATGATGCAGTTCGCGATAACGGGTGCCGAGCGTTGGCCCAAAAACACTCCACCGCCCGAGTCCGCTTCGTTCGCGTCGATCACGCAATTGACCATTCGAGGATTGGCCGTGGACCGGGCATAAACCGCCCCGCCAAGGGTGGCCGAGTTGCCGCTGAGTACGCAATGACTTACGGTCGCGGCGGTATTATCCCGCAGATGTATTCCGCCACCTTGGCCGGCGGTGTTTCCGCTGATCAAGCAGGCGTGAATACTCGGATGCGAGCCGGCCACCGCCATCCCCCCGCCGGTCTCGGCCCGATTACCCCCTATGAGGCTGTCCTGGAGCGTCGCATGGGCCCCGGAGATACAGGCAACACCTCCGCCGGTCCGTGCCTCGTTGCCCTCGATCCGACTACCGCTTATGCGCGGCGAAGCGCTCCGCGCATACAATCCTCCCCCGCGCGCGGAGGCGCGATTTCGCGTCACAAGGCAGTGCGTTAAATACGGAGCGGCGTTTTCCAGGCAAGCCAAACCGCCTCCGTTCCGGGCATGGTTCTCCGTTATCGTGCAGTTGGTTATTGTCGGCCGCGCGTTTCGCCGCAGGAGGATGCCACCACCGCTGCCGTCCATTATTGAGGGGCCGTCCGCCCGGCCACCGGTGATAATGAAACCATCAAGCACCGCCGACGGGTCGTTACCCGCGATGCTCACCACGTGATAACAGTCACCCGGCCCGGCTTTGTCATCGTCGGACATCCGGCCGCTGAGTATCGTCCGGTTTGATTGTGGATCGCGCTCGTCGAGTTCGCGTTCCCCCCCGGCGAAGCCGCCGTAAAGGGCTACATTGTTGACCAGTTGAAAAGTGGCTGATCGAGGATCCTCGGGATTCAGGCGTAGCGCGGGTCGATAAACACCGGCCGCGACCCATATTTCCCGCGCTCCGACCCTCGCGCGGGCCGCCTCCAACGCCCCGTCCAGATCCTGAAAAGCGCTCGCCCAGCTCAACCCGTCGCCACCGGGAGAAGCCTTGCCGTCAACATACAACACTTCGGGCAACGGCAGACATTCGTCCGGCAGGCCGTCGCCGTCCTCGTCCCGACTGGTTCCGCGGGCGATATCGAGGGCGTCCGGAACACCGTTGTGGTTACAGTCGTGCGCCCCCCGACCGGCATAGTGCATCCCAACCGTGAAAACCAGATCGTCGCACGAATCGCTCAAGCCCGGCGATACGGCAAAATCCAAGGTCGAGCCGGCCCCCGCCTCGACCGTAATCGTGTATTCTTTTCCGTCATCGTCGTCGGGGGGCACATAACGCGACCAGACACTGCGGCCGTCAATCAGCACATGCGCCGTCGCCCCGTCGCCGCATAGTTGACCCGGAGCCTTGGCCAGCCGGATGGTCAACACCAGCAAATCCTTGCTCAGACTGATCCAGCGACGTACCGGCCACTGCTCGGCGGATGCACGACCTTGATCGGTATGCACGGCGTTAGGTTTCGCCCCCAGGGGAGTAAGCATCGTCCAGTACGTTCCCTCCTCGACCGACCAGCGCGCCCCGCCGAACTCATTCATCAGAAGAAAATCGTATCCGGTCCCCGGCAACACGTGGCCGTAATACCAGTTCAAATGCCCCTGAACGAACGAAAACTCCGCCACCGAATCCACGGCATAATCAGGCCGTTGCTCATGGTCGATCGACTCGCTCTCTTGCCCGGAAACCGCATCATCGGCCACTGAAAAAATCCGGGCGATAAAAGTCGTCTCGTCGCATGGGTCCGTGGAATGGAATCCGCCCGGAGTCATGATCAGATCGATCGTCGAGCCGACCCGCGCCGTGGTCCGCACCCGGTACGTCGTACCTTGCGAATCATTGAACGCGATCAGTCGAGACCAGACTTCCTTGCCATCAACCCGGATCAAACCCCGCACGCCATCGCCACATGACCCGCCACTGACGGCCAGCACTCCGACGATCAGAATCGGACCTTCGATCGGGCTGACCCAGCGCCGCGCCGCCCATTGTTCGTCACCATCATTGAGAACCACCGCCCGACCGCCGGTATCCCACAACCGGCTCGACGGTCCTCCTGTCGAATCGTGCCGCCATACCCCGGCATCTTTGTCGTACAGGACAAATTTCGTGAAGGCTCCATCGCCACCGGGACCATCCACATAGCCATAATACCAGTTGTCACCGCCCTGGATGCTCCCGAACTGGGCCGCCGAATCCGCGAGTAAACGCACCGCTGCCCGCTCGTCGTCCGCTCCCTCGCCACCTTCCGTCGCGTCAGGGCCGGCCATGTAACTCGCCCGAATCTCCCAGGGATTCAAAGCCGCCCGGTAAACGCGAAACTCGGCGATATGCCCGTCAAATGCCGGATCTTGCGTATTCCGCGAGCGTCCCAGCCAACCGACCGCCGCGCTGCCCAACTCCGCCGGAACGCAGCCCGCCGATCGACCCTGCATGACCAGCGAACCGTCCAGGTATAACCGAGCAAGGCCCTTTTCTCCGTCAAGCGTAACCGCCACATGAACCAAACGATCGCGGGCGAAAGCCAGCGGCGCGGTCAATAGCGGTCCTTCATGCACGCGTTCCCGGTGATAGCCGAATTGCGCGGTCGCTGATGGATAGGCCTTGGGGGTCAGATACATATTCCGTTTCGGACTTTCGCCAATATCGAAGATGCATTGCCTGTGCGGGCCGCCCTTCCAGACCACCCAGGCCTCGAACGTCGCGTCTCGCAAGCCGGCCAAAGTCCGCCCGATAGGCAGGGAAACGTAACTCTTTACGCCATCCAGGACAAGCGCGCCGCCCTCGATACGGGCGCCTTCGTGCAGAATTCCATCCCCCCCGGATATCGTATCACGTGCGTTATCCAGGAAACTATAGCGATGCGCCAAAGCTGGATGTGGATGACGGGGACGTTCCCCCGGCCGCGAGGCGACCCAAACGGCGGTAAACAAAACGCCGCAAGCCGGCAAGGCCAGAGCGACCAACCAATACCGAGACCGACGGCCCGACGGCCCCTTGGCCGACAACAAGGACTC
>CAZXSA010000159.1:0-11837 GCA_964642815.1 uncultured Planctomycetales bacterium
CCTCTCCCGCCGTAAAGAAAAAGACGAAGAGCGTCACCGCCGCCGCCACGCCCAGGAGGCTCAGTAGAAAATTCAGTTTCCGGTACGCCGCTTCCTTGAGGATTACCCGCCACATGTTCGTCGTCACCTCACGCCGGGGATACCAGGTATGCGTATCGCAAGGGTACTTGTCATCGCCGATCATATTAACCGAAAACGCATCTGATTGCAGCCCGCGTTCGCCATGATGGCGTGTGGCCTGAAGATGGGCTTATGATGCAAACGGCGTGGTCGGATGTTTTGGTTTTCGCTCCGAAGCAGCGCCGGTCTGTAGCCAAGTGAAGCGGCGTGGCGGCGAAGCCGCCCGACGCGGAGCCCGTGGAAAAATTTAAGGGCTTGGTTGGGTTTGCGTGCTGTTCAACTGTCCGAGGATTCGCACGAAACGGCGGACCTCCACGAATTCCTCGGGCGCGGCCTGGGCGGCCTTGCTCATGTTGGTTAACCCTAAATCCATGAAACCGCTGCAATACTCGGCGTAACCCAACAGAAACCGCAGGCGGAAATCGTCACCCTGAGCCAGACGTTGTTCCAGTTCCGCGCGCCGCCGGTCCAGCATGCGCAGATCGGGAACGAAAGCCTGCAGGTCGATTCGATAGTACGCCAGCGGCTCGTATTGCCGGATCGCCAGGAACAGATTGGTGGCGCTGGTCATGTATTCGCCGGCCGCCAGCAAGGCCATCGCTCGTCCAAGCAGCGGCAGCGGATTGCCCGGATCCGATGCCCGAGCCAGATCGTAGGTGCCCGCCGCCTTGTAGTATTGGCCGCTTTTCAGGGCTCGTTCCGCCTGTTCCAGATACGTATTGACCGGCGCGGGACCGTCGCCGACGAAAGTCTTAAGCGTGGATGCTCCCTCGCCCGGCTGGGTGGCGGCAGGGGGCCTGAAGTGTAATCGATCCGTTCCCGATTCCATATCCAGGCTTGCATTTTGCTGGTTCTGCTCTATCTGAGCTTGCATCAGGCTGAACAAGTCGCCGCTCGTCGCGGTAAGCTCGGGCGAAAGGGTCGGGCTGGCCCACGACGGCGTGCCCGTCCCCGCGGCTTCTTTTTCCGGTGAAGTGTGATAGCGCAACAGTTGCCGATCGGCGGAGTCGTCGCGTTGCTCACGGTCGCGGGAGCGCAGCAGGGTTTGGCCCGTCGCGGACCGCTCGCGTTTGTCGGTCGATTTTTCGCGAGGCACCAGACGGGCGCTGTTGAATAACGAACTTTGCATTAACCGCCCGTCAACCGGGCCGGTGATCTCGGTACCCGTGTCGGAGCGCACCCATTGCGTGCCCGGTGGTGGCGTCATCGTCGATGCGCCCGCGATCCGATCGTCGTAAAAGGAACGCAATTCTCCGGGATTCGTAAAACTATTCGGCGTGTAGGTTCGGCTCAGGAAAGGATTGCTGGACGCCGATCGCGACAGATCGGAACCGTAATGAATCTCCAATTGGCGTTTCAGGGCGGTCGGGGAGGTCTCCCGAACCAGGTTCTGAAACTGATAGTAATCGCTTAGACCGTAGGGCAGCGCGGAAAACCGGGAACGAGCCGGCATGTAAATGTCTTCCGGTTCGTCGCCAAAACGTCGCGTCGTATCCACGACCCGGTCGCGGGCCGGCGCGTTGTAGGACTCGATGCTGGAATAACCGCGCGACTGGGAATCGCGGCTATAGGTCGGTTGATAACTTCCGAGCGGATTGAGCAACGACGTGCCGCTTCGGGCAGGGCTGTATCCCCGTCCGTATCCGGATTGCGGCATGAAGTACGTCCCCGGCCCTGGGTTCACCGGGGTCGCGTTCAGCGGTCGAGCCTGGTAAGGCTCACTCTGGATCGGCCGCTGAGTCTGGGCGGATACCGTAACGACCGGCACCAGCAAGAGCAGCGTGGCCATCACGAGGAAGCACCCTCCGCGTCCGGTCGGTCCGGGACGAACCGTTGATCGTAAATGTAAATGATAGGTTCGCATCGCCATACTCATATTATAGCATATCGCCCTATCGAGCGGATCGAGATAAGCTGAAAAAACTAAAAAGGGCTTGTTATCCCCTTACGATTACCCCCATAATCGACGGCCGACACCGGTCTTCAGCGTGTCGTGGGCGTCAAACAGCAGACGCGGAATGTCCAGTTTCTCCGGACAGCGGGGAAGACACGCCCCGCATTCGGTGCAGTGATCGGCCGTCGGGCCGAAGAACCAGTCCTGCGCGCCGTCCAGCAGGTTGCATCGAAAACAACCGTAAGCGGTCATTCCGAAGGCCTTCGCCATGTTCCGCCAGCGCAGGATTTCCGGAATATCGATACCCAGTGGGCAAGGCAGGCATTGCTGGCACAACGTGCAGTAGTCCGCACCGAGCCGTGAGCGCATGGCTCCGCTCCAGCCGTCCAGCAGGGCTCGCTCCCGGTCGGTCAACGGACCAGTCTGGTCGGCCACCACCATCGACTGATCCAGGTCCGCGGGTACTTCCGGCCCGACCGACAGCGTATGCACCCGCGGGTCGCTCAACAGCCAGCGCTGGGCCAGATTCATCGGATGATACTCGCCGGACAATTCGCGCAAGGCCGGCGTCGGCTGGAACAACATGCCGCCTTTTTCGTTCGGGCTGATGATGAATACGCCCATGTCCAACTCCGCGGCCCGGGCCACCGCCGCCGCGTGTACCGGATAAAACCAGTAATAGTGCAGGTTTACCGATTCGAACAACCCGCTGTTGATCGCCTCCAGAATCACCGGCGTTTTACCGTGCGTGGAAAATCCGATATGCCGGACGGCGCCTCCGTCCCTGAGTTTGTCGATGGCCCGCCAGGTCTCCTTCGAGCGTACCAGGTTGTCAAAGCTCTCCTCGTTATTGATCCCGTGCAGGTCCAGATTGTCCAGCACGTCGATGCCGATGGCCTTCATCGATTCCTCGAACAGGCGCATGCAATGGTCATAGGTGCCGTCCGGTCGGATTTTGGTGGTGATGAAAACCTTGCGGCGATCGATGGATTTCAGGGCGTGCCCGAGCATTTCCTCGCTGTTGCCATAGCCCCGGGCCGTTTCCAGGTGGTTGATCCCCAACTCCACCGCCCGCTGAACGATGCGCGTGGCCCCCTCCACCCCGTCCTTCATGAAACGCATCAGCCCCAGACTGAAGACCGAAAATTTCATCTCCGTTTTGCCGAAGCGGCGGTAGTGCATGGGGGGCTCGTCTCCATCCTGCATCCCATAGGTTTTGTGCCGACGCCGTGGATATAAAGGAAATGTAGCCGCCCACGAAGCGATCTTCAAGCGGTTGATACTTCAAGGATCGCCAATTATGTTTGTTTCCCCGGCGGCCAGGACAGCCCATAGAGTGTGCGCACGGCCTCGGCCATTTGTTCCGAATCGCCCACCGCCGAATCCGGCGACGGGTTTACGGAATCACGCGGCGACCTGTTGTGCCGCCGCTTGGGGGTTGTACTTTTTCGATAGGGATATCGCACCGTTTTCAGCAGGACGGCCAGCTTGGCCAGATCGGCCACCGCGAGGGTTGATGTTTTCTCGTCGTTCAACGTCTTGACCAGTCGGCTGAGCAACATCACTTCGCTGCCGGCCGCCAGCTTGCGGCGATAACTTGCGGGCAGGCAGCCCAGGACGCCGGCCAACACTTGCGAGGCCGCCATCGGGCGAACCAGTTGCTCCAATTTGCCCGCATAGGTACGCAGGGCCGCCCGCGAAATGCCATAGCGTTCCGCGAGTTTGAATTTGTCGGCGATCGCTTCCAGGGTCGGACAATCCTTCGGGCGAAGCAGGATGGCCGCATCCAACCGCCCGCGCACCGTGACCGGTATGCGGCGGTACACTCCTGATCGGGCCAGCCAGGCGGGAATCCCGCTCTCCGGTTCCGGTCGCTCAACCGTCTTGTTAACCCCGGTCCCCGACTTTTTCCGCGATTTGGTTTTTGTCGCCATCTTCCGCCTTTCGCTCTTGGCCCTGGGCCTCTCCCCATATAACACACTCGATGTTCCGCGGGAGACCGGTTTTATCGCCCACCCTATCGGACCTTGCCTTTAGGGGTGGTTCCCATTGATGCCATTAAACATTAACAGTGCATGTAATAAACCCTTATTGCAATACGCCGGCTCGGAACTTGGTTAAGTCAACCGATATTTGCGTCGAAGAAAACGAATGAGCGAAATTTTTATGGAGTTGCTCTGCGCCGACTTGTAGGGGGATTGTTCCGATGTCAGTGGCCATCAGCTTACCGACGGACATGGCCAGTCGCATGCTGTCGGAGTTATGCGCGCGCAACCATACGGCGGAATTGGTTATCAAGCGCGAGGGAGGACCGGAAATTCGAGCGAAAGTACGTTTTCTTGATATGACCGATTCGGAGATCTGGGTGGATCATCCCACGGTGGCCGGGCGGCGCGTGACCATTCCCGAGGATATCGTGGTTCGCCTGTTTTTCTGCCTGCAGGATGATTATTTCTCTTTTGTCGCCCGTACCCTGGGGCGGACCAGTTGGTGTTCCCAGAGTGCGGTCCAGATCGCGGCTTTGCGTCTTGAAAAGCCCGCGGAGATTGAACGTAATCAACGGCGCAGTTGTTATCGCCTGTCGATGCTCCAACACCCGTCGGCCCTGGTCCGCTTGCGGCTTATGCCGGACAAGCCCGGCGACAAACCGGAAAGTATCGAGGTGGCGATCCGCAACTTGTCCGAAACCGGTTGCGGCCTTTTAGCCGCTCCCGAGGTCGCGGCCCGGTTACGGGTGGGTCAGCTTTGTCGGGCGGCCATCCAGTTGCCCGGCCAGGATGAGATCTTCGAGATTTCCAGCAAATTATGCTGGATCCACAAGAATCAGAAAGGCGAACAAGCCATGCTTGGCATGGCTTGGCAATGGGATGGATATGCCTCTGAGATCAGAATCCTTCAATCCAGGTTGGCTCGCTTCATCATGAGCGAACAACTGGAGGCCTTACGCCATCGCCGAGAAGAGGAAAACGCGAGTTGTTAATGATCGCCCGTGGATGCGGTTGAATAGCGAGGAACCCATGTCGTATGCGATTGATTTAAGTGAACGGCAGACCATCCGGACTCTGGAGCAGGCCGCCCGGCACGGAGTGGAGTTGCAGCTTTTTCCGCGGCATAAACCGGACCATCCGCCGATTTTGTGTCACTTGGTGCCCGACGATCAACCGCGGACCTTCGGATTACCCCGTCGCTTTCTGGTCGCGGTCGTCAACCCCGCGCCCGATCCCGCGGAGACCTCCACGCCATTGCCGCCGCCCCCGGATCGGGAGGCCTGTGCCGAATTGACCGGAATCTATTGCGATGCCGCTTTCCATATCGGGGGGCATCGCTACTTGTTCAGCACGGACGTGGCCAATGTGGACATGGATGCCGAGCAGGACCGGATCGCCCTCTGGTTGACTCGACCCGCGATTATTCAGGTGGCGCAGCGACGGGCCTATCGGCGGATTCGCCTCGCTCAGTCGTCGCAGGTCAATCTGAAATGGGCCGAGGACGACCACGGGATGAGTTCGGGTATCGGCTGGTTGTGCAATATCAGCAAGGCCGGCCTGGCTTGCCGGACCGAACCGCCGATCGCCGATCGCCTGTGCATCGGGGAGCCGCTGCAAGTGGAATTCGCTTTTTCGCCGGAGACCTCCGAACGCTTCCGGTTCGATGCCGTGTTGTGCAGCAAGACACCCGCCGGCACGCAGGGGAAAATTATCCTTGGTATTCAGTTTGTCCTCGGTCCCGGACACGAATCCTCCGCCCGGGCCGCCGAGGCCCTGCAACGGCATCTGGCCGATTGGTACGCCAGGATTCCCAGCTTTCAAGAAGGATCCGAAACATGAAAACATCTCCTCCCCTGCACGTGGCCAAGGCCGACGCGGTGGTACAGGAGGCGGCCAAAAACTGCCTGCCGGTGGTCATCGCCTGGAGCCGGCATGGGGGGGGAAAGGAAAGCGGACGCGCCCGTTTGCTGGATACCGATCAAGACAACGGAGCGCTTTGGATCACCCGCCCGGTCGAGTGGGACGCTTCCGCGGCCCGGATGCCCGCGGATGGCCGACTCACGGTCTCCTTTGAGCAAGGCGCGAAAACCTGCTGGTTCGAAAGTCGTATCGTGACGGACGCGGGGCAAGAGGACGCGGCGGGGCGGAATAGCCGGCCTGTCAAGCTGGAGTGGCCTTCCGAGGTTTTCGAGCAGCAGCGTCGCCAATATGACCGGGTCGGCGTTCCCGCCGGTTGCCCGATTCCGGTGACCGTCCATCGCATCGTCGACGGCGTCGATACGGTACTGGCCGAACCGTTGCTGCAAGGACGCATGATCGATCTGTCTCCCGGGGGGCTGAGCATGGAACTGCCGGGCGAGCAGGATTTCGATGTCCAGGCCGCGGATCGCGTGATTTGCGCGTTCGCTCCTTCCTCGGGCGGGGCCCGTCTTAAGGTGTGGGGTCGCTTGCGTCATGGCAAACGCACCGGTCGCGGGAACCTGCGCCTTGGTCTGCAATTCCTCGATCTGGACGCCGGTCTGCAAGGCCAACTGGCTCTCAAGAGCATCGTCAGCCTCACCAGCCGATTCCGGCTTATGTAACGGTGATAAAACAACGCGAGTAATGAACAACATCGCTTATCGTGTCTCCCACGTCCGAAGACCTGGGCCGCCCGTTTCATTCCCGCGCGCCGAGATAATTTGAAGGGGTGCCCCTTTGAAGGGTGCCTCACTCATCCCGGTACTCCGGGATGGGTGGAGTCACGATGATGGATGACGAGGAAAGCCGCGTCGTGATATTGATCACGATGACGGTAGAGATTTCGCATTCGATCATCGTGTCCCCACCCTTTGCTGGTGTAAAGGATGGCGTACCCATGATAATATACCGCCGTGTCTTGACTCATTATCAATGGGAGGAATCGCTTATGATCGGATTACATCGTTCGCTTGGCTATATGTTGGTCGTTGCATCGCTTGCTCCGTTACGAACGACTCTCGGCCTGGATTTGCATGTAGCCGCCGATGGTAACGACGCCTGGACCGGCCGAACCGCTCGGGTCAACGCGGAGAAGACCGACGGCCCGCTGGCGACCCTTGAACGCGCTCGCGATGAAATCCGGAAACTCAAGGGGCGCGGTCCGCTGCCGTCCGACGGTGTTACCGTGCATATCCACGAGGGTGATTATGTTTTATCGCAAACCTTTACCCTTACGGCCGAGGACTCGGGTACGGCCGCTGCGCCGATCGTTTACCGCGCGCACGGTGACGAAAAGGTGCGTCTGCTCGGCGGCCGGCCAATAACGAACTTCAAGCGGGTGACCGATTCGGCCACTCTTGAACGCCTGGATGAAACCGCCCGAAGCCAGGTTTGGACCGCCGATCTGAAGGCCGCGGGGATTACCGATTATGGTGACCCCGTGGAGGCCGGCAAGCGCCTGGAGCTGTTCTTTCAGGATAAACCGATGACGTTGGCCCGCTGGCCGAACGATGGGTTCACGAAAACCGGCGAGATGGTGGGCGGGCAGGAATTTACGTCGCACGGTAAGAAAGGCGACAAGGTCGGCAGATTCACCTACGAAGGCGATCGGCCCGAACGCTGGGTCGGCGAGCAGGACCTTCGACTGCATGGCTTCTGGTTTTGGGACTGGTCGGACGCCTACGAAAAAGTGGAATCGATCGATCCGCGAAAGAAGATCATCAGCACGGTCCCGCCTTATCACAATTACGGTTACCGGCCCGGCCAGCGTTATTATGTGTTGAACGCCTTGTCCGAACTGGATTCGCCGGGCGAATGGTATCTTGATCGCCGGAATGGCGTTCTGTATTTCTGGCCGCCGGCGGATATCAACGTTGCGCCGGTTTATGTTTCCGTACTCGATAAGATTGTGGCCATGCGGGATGTATCCCATGTTACCCTGCGCGGATTGGAGCTGGCGTTCAATCGCGGATCGGCCATTACCATTAACGACGGAACGGAGTGCCGGGTTGCCGGATGTGTATTACGCAACATCGGCGGCGGCGCGGTGGTGGTCACGGGTGGTCAACACCACGAGGTGGTTAGCTGCGATATCGACAATGTCGGCGATAGCGGTATCACTCTCGAAGGCGGAGATCGAAATACGCTGACGCCTTGCGGGCATGCCGCGATCAATAATCACATCCATCATTACAGCCGCACCAGTCGTACCTACCGGACGGCCGTCAGCGTGGTTGGAGTCGGTTGCCGAGTGGCCCATAATCTGATTCACGACGCGCCGCATATGGCTCTGGGACTGAAGGGTAACGAACATGTGTTCGAATTCAACGAGGTCTACGACGTATGCCTGGAAACCGACGACGCGGGGGCGTTCTACATGGGCCGGGACTGGACCTGGCGGGGTAATGTGATTCGCTACAATTATTTTCATGATATCGGCCAGTACAAGACCTGGATCGGTACGCAAGCGATTTATCTCGACGACTGGGCCAGCGACACGACGGTGTTCGGAAACATCTGCTACAAGGTTTTTCGGGCCGTGCTGGTCGGCGGCGGGCGCAATAATACGGTCGAGAATAACATCTTCGTCGATTGCGACATCGCCGTGCATGTCGATTCCCGAGGATTAGGCTGGGCGAAAAACTACTTCGACTCGACGAACAACACGCTGGTCACTCGGCTGGCGGAAGTCCCCTATAAACAACCGCCTTGGAGCACCCGCTATCCCGAGCTGCTCACCCTGTACGAGGACGAACCGGCCTTGGCCAAGTACAACAAGGTCGTTCGCAATATCGCGGTGGACAACAAGAAGTGGCTCGACCTGCGCGACGGGCTGACGGACAAGATTGTGCAGGTCGAGGATAACATGGTCGATGAGGATCCGCGTTTCGTGGATGCCGAGCATCAGGACTTTCGCTTGCGATCCGATTCACCCGCCTTGGCGAAGGGTTTTGCGCCGATTCCCATCGACAAAATCGGATTGCATGTCGATGAGTTTCGCAAAAGCATCCCACCGCGAGACGTTGAAGCAGGGAAACGATGATTGGATAAGGAATTCCCATGTGGCGATTTACGGTGATGAAAGCTCCGTTCGGTTCCGTGGGTTTCTTGGTGACGCCCCGCGGACTGGCTCATCTTTTTCTGATGAAACCGCCTCCGGCCCAAGCCCGATCGCTTCTGGCCCGCCGTTTCCCCGATGCGCGTTATGATCCTGATTTATGTCCTGATCTGAAAAAGCAATTAGAGGATTATTTTACCGGCCGGCGCGTTTCTTTCCGCGTGAAGACCGACCTGGTCGGCCTGACCTTATTTCAGAAGACGGTACTCAAGGCCTGCTCGCGGATCGCCTATGGTCAAACGCTGAGCTACGGCCAACTGGCCCGGAAGATCGGCCGCGCCCGAGCCGCCCGCGCGGTGGGCGGCGCTTTGGCCCGCAACCCCATCCCACTGGTGATTCCCTGTCATCGTGTACTGGCCGGCGACGGTTCGCTCGGCGGCTTCTCGGCCGAACAGGGCGTCGCCCTCAAACGCTGGTTATTGGAACTGGAGAAGTGAAGATCAGGGTGCCCCATCCATCCCCGTACGTATGTGTTTAGCAACCAAGCTATCAGAACCCGGAACGGAAGTGACGGGCCGGTGTAGTATGACGTACCGACTGCCGGAAAATTATCCTCCTTCGGCCCCGCGCTCCCGCTTGGGGTTCTGATGGGTCACGCCAGCTGGTTTTGTATGTTGCTAAACACATACCCCCGTACTCCGGTTGGGGTCACAATGAGCGATGACGAAGGTAATCTGCGTTGTGAAGTTCCTCGCGATGGCGAAAGAGTTGTCGCATTCGATCATCGTGTCCCCACCCTTTGCTGGCGCAAAGGATGGGGCACCCGGCACCCGCCACCCGCGCCCTTGCGAGTCGGTTTACCCCGTTCGTTTGCTCATTTGATTGGATATGGCCCGGTAAATCAGGGCCAGGCCGAAGGCGACCAACAATAACAGCACGCCCCGCCAGGTGAGTTGATTGCTTAAGTGCCGGGCCTGTTCGGCGGTGTGGTCCACCGTTCCTTTCAGGCGGGTATCCACGTCCTCGATCTGCCGGGCAAGTTGTTCCTCGGCCAGCAGTTCGCGAATCTCCGTGGTCAACGTGCGCAGCTCGACCGCCGTCTGGGTCAACGCCTCGGCGGTCGTGCGATAATCATTGATGTCGAACGGGCGAGTGGCCGGGGCGCTGCCGGGTTCTTTTTTGAATTCCCTTACCGTCTGGGCGATGGTATGGGCCGCGGACTCCCAGGCCCGGGCTGTCTCGGTGACGCCGTGGCTGGTCGTATCGAGAGTCGTGGCCGCCTCGTTTACCCGCTGCATGGCCTTTTCGATCGCCGCCGCCGCCGTTTCCGTATGCTTCAGCGAGTTCTGCAATTGGGCCTGCCGGGCGTCGATTTCCTCGATCAGCTTGACGGTCTGTTCGCGCAGTTGCTCGGGGAGGTGTTCGGCCGTCGCCGCCATCTGCTTCGTGCTCGCGGAAAATTCCTCCATGCTGGCCAGGAAGCGGCGGACCAGCTCGCTGTCCTCCAGTTCGTAAATCAACAGTTCCAACTGCCAGCGCGTGGCCTCGGGGAACCCGTCCACGATATCGGTAAAGCGATCGGCCACCACGGTGAAACCCTTGATGGCCTCGGCCCCGCGGTCGATGCCCTCGAAAGTGCGGAACGGAGCCAGCGGCATGGTGATGAGGGACATGAATGGATTGGCCACGTCTTTTTCCGGTGGCGGCGTGCGTACCACGTTACGTGAAAAAACTCCGGTCATGGGGTTTTCCGTCGCGAACCGCTTGACATCCTCGCGCGTGGAGGCCAGCTTGTCGGCGGTCAGGAACTCCGAGCCGATCCGTTCGATATCCGCTTCCAGTTTTCGGGCCGCATCCACGGCGGTGCCTTGTTGTTCGCCGAACAAACCTTGCCCCTCGCCCTCGGTGAAGTACAGTCTCATGCGGGTGCAGAGCACCCAGGCGTCCAGAAACGCCTTGATCGTGTCGTCCTGTTCCAGGACCGTGCGGCAGGCGGGGATCATCCGTACCTTCCATTGCAGGGTGAGCTGCCGGACGGCCTTGCGGTTGTCCGCCGATTCATCCAGGTCGCTGGCCGCCTGTTTGATCGTGGTCACGAAGAAATCCGCGAAATCGCCCAACGCCTCGCGCAAGTCTTCCTTGGAATAGTGGGCCCCGGCCACCGACGGCCCCCTTCTTCGCGTGGTCATCGGTTGCAGGCATCCGGCCAGCAGGACCAGGGTCGTCAGGCCGCATATCCATAATCCTCGGGGGATGAACAGGGCTTTACGTTGTCGCCATACCTTCATGGTTGCGTACTCCGGTAGAGGGCCGCCGGCGCAGGCCGGCTCCCGGTAAATATCGACCACTCCCCGGCCGATTCATGCATACTTTTCGGACGAATTACGCGGACCGATGAAATGAGACTTCCGACTTGGCGAAACGGTCCCTCTGTTCATTACCCCGCCAGCACTACCAGCCCGAAGCGCGAGCGAATGCATTACCAGCCCGAAGCGCGAGCGAGGGAAAAGGAAGCCAGGAATCAGATACTGCAGCAGGAAGACATAAACTCTGCGCGTTTCGTCTCTTTATCCCCGCTCTAAGAACTCGCTGAGTTTGAGAAGATTCATCCCTCGCTGGCGCTGCGGGCTGGTAAACATCCATCATCTACCTGAGTAAATCATCGACTGCATTCGTATCTTGCCACGGCTTTCGTCCCTTGCTTGCGCTGCGGGCTGGTAGGCGGATTCGCATCGCCGCTTCGTTTTATGCGGCTACCCCAAGGTGGCTTCATCTACGGTTCCACCCGGCGGAGGTAGCAGATACAACCGGCGATGAA
>CAZXSA010000160.1:0-11827 GCA_964642815.1 uncultured Planctomycetales bacterium
ACGGGGGGCGACCGGTCTTCGTGGATATCGACCCGGACACCTGGAATATCGACCCGGCGCGGATCGAGTCCGCCATCACGTCCAAAACCAAGGCGATCCTGGCGGTCGATGTTTTCGGCCAGCCGGCGGAAATGGATCCGATCCGAGCAGTGGCGGAACGTCGTCACCTTCGATTAATTGAGGATAGTTGCGAAGCTCTCGGGGCGGCGTATAAAGGCCGACCGGCCGGCTCGCTGGGCGAGGCCGGTGCTTTCGGATTCTACCCGAACAAGCAGGTAACGACCGGCGAAGGGGGCGTCATCATTACCAATGACGAGACTATCCATCAGCGATGCGCTTCGATGCGCAATCAGGGCCGCGACCCAAACGCGGGTTGGTTGGCCCATGCCCGCCTTGGGTTTAATTTCCGGATGAGCGAGATCACCGCCGCCTTGGGAGTTGCCCAGATGCGGCGAATCGAGGATATCCTGGCAAACCGCCGCCGGGTTGCCGGTTATTATCTACAACGATTAGCCGACGAAAAACGCATCCGCATGCAAAAGGTTCATCCTGATTGCACCATCAGTTGGTTCGTCATGGTCGTCCGTTTAAGCGACGATTACACCCGGGCCGATCGCGATCGCATCATGGCCGCCTTGAACGCCCAAGGCATCCAGACCGGGAATTATTTCACGCCGATTCACTTGCAACCTTTTTACGTCGAGCAATACGGATACCGGCGCGGCGACTTTCCGGTCTGCGAAGCGTTATCCGATCGCACCATCGCCCTGCCGTTCCACGGCCTGCTCACGGAACAGGAAGTTGATACCGTCTGCCGCGCGCTGCGGGAACTGCTCTAATACGAAGGCGGGATGGAAGGAGTGAAGAAGAGAGTATGCCAAGCTCGCTTAGCGCGTGACCATGTCATCGGTTGGCATCTGTAAGGTGGATGCACGGCACACTGTCGTACAAGATAGACTGCACACGTTAAATCCTTATTATCAATTACTTATATTCATCCGTGTTTTATTCGGACGATCAAGAGGTCGCTCAGAAGCGACATCCCCCATAATCCGCATTTTTTACCGATTTTAACATTTCACCAGATCACATATAAACCCTTTTCTAAAAACAAGTTACAAGCGACACAAAGACGCTTGTCATTGCGGTTCGACCGGCACTGACCATGCCGGAGTGCATGGGTGAACCAAGCTCACCTTCAGGTGCAGGTTGAGCGCTGATACGAGGGGAAATCCGATGTACGTCGTCGTCACTGATTTCTTCGCCCGAAAGGTCAAGATCATCGTTCTGGTGATTCTCTGCTACGCCGCTCTGTGCTGATCTTTTTGCCTCCACCTTCGTCCACGGCACGGAATGGAATGGACTGAGCGACTCGTTCGCCATACGTCGAGCAGCGGTTCGCGGTAAACGATGATCCCCCCAAAAGCCTTCTCGCGGTCTTTCTTAACAGCCTGAGGTTTTCACTCATCCGTCGGTTTTTTGCGGAGACATTGTCGACACAAACCCGTAATTTGAAAACGGTGGGCTTGAGCAAGAAATTGGTGCTCGTCCGCCAGCACCGTCCGCAGGCGGATCACCTCGGTGTTGTCAAACTCGATAATCCGCCGGCAACGCCGGCAGATCATGTGATCGTGCGTTCCCTGGCTCAAGGCATTTTCGTAATGGGCATGTTTTTCACCGAAGGGAGCCTCGTTGATCAGCCCACAATCGACCAGTAGCGGCAGAGTCCGGTAAATCGTAGCCTTGGCCACGCGGCGCCCGGCCTTGCGCAGGTTCAACAGCAGATCCTCGGCCTCGAAATGCTCATCGTTGGCGACCACCGCTTGCAGGACCGTCCGCCGTTCGGGCGTGTACTTCAACCCCCGCTCGCGGAGATACTCCTTGAAGAGGTTCTCCGCGTTGCCGATCTCGCCTCGTTTCAGCGACTTGGCCATTTCCGGTTCCCCGGCATTACCTGATCGTTTTTACCACGGAGACCCGCCCAGGCGAGGTTCCGCCTTCGGCGAACACGAAGACACGGAGAACAGAAGAAAGAGACAAGAAAGATAATCGATACTTTTTTACCGGCCCCATTTTCCAGTTCATTCCGTCTATCTACGTGCCTCCGTTGATAACTTACCCATGCTACAACGATGCTTCCGCCTCGCTTGCGTGAGCCACTACCAAGATTCCCATACGTTCGGCCCGTTCAAGCATCTTCTGTCGGTCGATCACCAAAGTTCGACCGGCCTCGATAACCAAGGCTTTGCCGCCATGACGATGGAGATTGTCGATCGTGTCCGGACCAACGGTGGGCACATCGAAGCGCGGATCCTGATTCGGTTTGGCCACCTTGATCAGCGTCCAGCCGCCCTGCCGACAAAGCTGGCCGGCCCGCTCGATCATCCGATCGGTGCCCTCGATAGCCTCGACCGCGATCACCTCTTTTTCCTTGACCGCGATGGATTGGCCGATATCCAGCCGACCCATCTCCTTGGCGATGGCCCAGCCGAACTCGATATCCGCCCGCAGGGCCGCGGAAGGCTCCTTGCGGGTCAGGACACCGGCCTCCGGCAGATGGTCCCGGCAGTATTGCACCGAATCCGTCAAGGTGATTCCTTTCCGTCGCATGTGCTCGGCCGTCGCTCGCAGCAAGGTGTCGTTACGCCGATCGGGTACCTCGAAAAACCACAGCCGTATACTGGTCCAGTCGGGCAGATAACGCAGCAAACGAAACCGTCCGTACATTTCCGATTTGCGAACCGAGCCGGCCATGATGGCCTCGGCCACCCGGCAACGGCGAAAAATGCGAATCCATTGTCCGAGCCGCACTACCCCCGACCAGTAAAACCCGTTCGCGCAGTCGCGCAAGGCCGGGTCGGCCAAGCCCTTTAATCCGACGATTACCACCGGCCGGCCGGCTCGCCGCGCGCCCTCGGCCACCAGGAACGGAAACTGTCCCGCTCCGGCGATGATTCCCAGCGGTTGATCCCGATCAGGCTCCATCATGCTCCACGATGCACAACCGGAGTATCCGAACAATACGTTCGACCCCGGCACGTCAGACCGCCACGGTTTTAGAACAGGCCATTACTTCTGGCTTTCCAGTTTTTTAATCAGCTCGTCTACATCCCGGCGAAGTCGCAATACTTCTTTCTTCATCGCGGGCAATTTCTGGGCCACCGCGACCTGCCGCTTACATTCGTTGATAGGAACAGCCGGCTGACCCAGTACGGTCATGTGCGGCTCGATCGAGTTGACCACACCGGCTTTGGCTCCAATGGTTGCATTGTCGCCAATTTGAATATGCCCCACGACACCGGCCTGGCCGGCCATGGTTACATGGCGACCGACGGTTACCGAACCGGCGATCCCCACCTGGGCCACGAACAAGCAGTCTTCGCCGATCTTCGTGCCGTGCCCAATCGCGATCAGGTTGCTCAACTTCGTGCCGGCCGCGATCACCGTATTCCCCAACGTTGCCCGGTCAATCGTGCAATTCGCTCCGATCTCGACGTCGTCGCCGAGCACCACATTTCCAATCTGAGGAATCTTAACCCATTTCTCGTTGACCGGAGCATAACCGAGGCCATCCTCGCCGATCACCGTCCCGGCATGGATCGTCACCCGATGACCCAGCGCGCAGCTTTCATAGATAACCACGTTGGGAAACAGCGTGACCTCATGGCCGATCCGACAACCCCGGGCGATATATACGCCGGGATAAATGGTCGCCTTGTCGCCGATCCGTACGTCGGCCTCGATATGCACGCCAGGGGCGATATTGGCCCCGGCCCCGATCTCCGCGCCCTCGGCGATATGGGCCCGTGGTGAAACGCCCCACTGGGGATGCCGCCGGTAGCCGTGCAGCCGAACAATGCAGGCGGTGACCGCCGCATACGGGTCGGCCGTCCGCAACAGGCTCATCTTCTTCTTCGGCTGTAATTCCGGCCGTACCAGGACGGCCGTCGCTCGCGTGCGGGCCAAATCCTTTTCGTATTTCGGATTGGACAAAAAGCTGATCTGGCCTTCTCCGGCATCGTCCAGGGTGGCCACCGAGGAAACCACGGCGGTCTCGTCCCCCTCGACCGCGCAGGCCATCCCCACCGAAGCCAGAAAATCCGCCAATTCACGAAGAGTCAAACTCATGTACTTTTCCACTGTAGAACTCTTACCGTCGGACCACCGAAACGGTTATGATAGGAACACGCGGGCGGGGGTGTCAAACCACCCGAACAGGCGCGTGAGCCGTGAATGTGTTCGCAAGACCCGATGCCTATGCCGTCGGCAAGGTGAATCCGGATGGTAAATCAGGAATTAGCCCGGATATTCGATGAAATCGCCGATCTGATGGAGATTACCGGCGGCGATCCGTTTCGGATCAATTCCTACCGCCGGGCGGCCCGGACCATCGAGGAATGGACCGAAGATCTTGCCGCCGTCGCCGAACGCAACGAGCTCCAGAAGATCCCCGGCATCGGCAAGGGTACCGCCGAGCGCATTCACCAATACCTGGATGAGGGCCACATCACGTTGCATCAGGAACTGCTCGCTCAGGTGCCCCCCCGCCTGCCGCAATTGTTGAAGATCCCGGGGTTGGGTCCCAAAAAGGTGCGAGCGCTTTATCAGGAGCTTGGGATCAAGAATGTGGACCAGCTTCGGGCGGCTATCGAGGCGGGCAAGGTCGAAAAACTGGCCGGGTTCGGCCAGAAAAGCGCGCAGAAAATTCTTGAAGGCATGGATTTCCTGGCGCGTTCCGCCGGCCGCACCCCGCTCGGGCTGGCCTGGCTTATCGCTCATTCTCTCCGTGACACCATTGCCGGTTTTAAGGGTGTCAAGCGCGTCGAGATCGCCGGCTCGCTCCGTCGTGGTTGCGAAACCATCGGCGATATCGATCTGCTCTGCGAAGCCGACGACGGTGAGGCGACCGTCAAGGCTTTCACTGCTCTGCCCGAGGTTAATCAGGTTCTCGCCGCCGGCGATACCAAGGGTTCGATCCTGGTTACCAACCCGCGCGGGGGGGACATTCAGGTCGATCTTCGCGTCGTGCCTCACGAATCCTTCGGGGCGGCATGGCAATATTTCACCGGCTCCAAGCAGCATAATATCCGCCTGCGCGAGCTGGCCGTTAAGAAGGATTGGCGGTTGAACGAGTACGGCCTGTTCGACGGAGATAAATCGCTGGCGGGAGCTCGCGAGGAGGATATTTACCGGAAACTCGGGTTCCAACCCATGCCCCCGGAAGTGCGCGAGGACCGCGGCGAGATCGAGGCGAAAGGCAAACTGCCGGATCTTGTTACCCTCGACGACGTCCGCGGCGACCTGCACGTGCATACCACCGACAGCGATGGACGAAATTCCATCGAGGAACTGGCCGAGGCGGCCCGGCAGCGCGGCTACAGCTATCTGGCCATCACCAACCACTCGAAAAGCTCGGTCATCGCCAACGGCCTGTCCACCGAGCGGCTACTCGAACATGTCGAGGAAATTCGAAACGTCAATAAAAAGCTCAAGGGCATCACCCTGCTGGCGGGCGTTGAGTGCGATATCCTCTCCGACGGCTCACTGGACTATCCGGATAAGGTGCTCGCCCAACTCGATTACGTCGTCGCCAGCATTCACGCCGGCATGCAGCAGAATCGCGATCGGGTCACCAAGCGTAGTCTCGCGGCCTTGGAAAACCCTTATGTGTGCGCGCTTGGCCACCCCTCCGGCCGATTGATCGGCGCCCGTGATGCGATGGATCTTGATTGGGAGAAGATTATCGAAACCGCCGCCCGCTGCGGCACCGCCCTGGAGCTCAACTGTTCCTGGCAGCGCCTCGACCTCAAGGATGTTCATGTACGGGCGGCCATCGACGCCGGTTGCCGGATCGTCATCGCCACCGACAGCCACGATATCCAGCAACTTGACCAGATGCATTTCGGCATCCAGACCGCCCGCCGTGGCTGGGCCATAAAAAAACACGTGCTCAACACCCTGACGGCCGCCGAATTGAAGAAATGGATCAAAGCTAAGCGAAACAGACAATAGTATCTCGATCATCAGATACCCGTCGTATCCGGACTAACGGACATTGCCTTATCGATCGCCTGCATGAAGGCATCGGATGTTATACCGTATAATCCCTGGCTGGTACCAATGTAAATATGATGACTGAGTGGGCATAAAGAATAGATTTGCAGATCAGGCTCCGACAGAATACAATGTATTCTGTTTGAACCTGGCCTGCTTGCGTAAAGCCCATTACCCGTTGCAAATACCAGCGTACCGTTCCACAGGGTGAAATCGTATATGTAGGACAATTCAAAGCCGCGATAACGCATCAGTTCTTGTTTCTCGTTCGTTTGAACGACAACTTGCTTGATGGCGTTATCGGCGACCCGGCATGATATGTGTAATACACTGTCATCCGCACACGCTGTTCGCTGATCCCAGTTCTGCGGGATTACTTTTATTTCTTTCGGTGTCCCGCTCGCATAGCCTATAAGCCAGTTATTTCCGAGATTGTTTGGCTTTATTTGCCCGTAGTAGAAATCCATTATCCTTGTCCCCGTACTGCTGATTATCTCTGCCTCCGGATCCAATGCATATATTATTGTATGATAGTTAGTATTATCGCGTATGCCGATATAAATGATACTCATGCAGGCACAGACCAATGGTACCTTCCGGTCCGGCAGATTGGAGTTATCAGGAGTGATATGACGTATTTCATTATTATTCCTGTTTATGACATATACACCGTTTCGGCCAGTCGCAATCACCACATATTTGTCCGTAGCGGCCAGGTCCTGTACGTCATCGGACATGCTTAGCAGGGTTTCGGCCTGACGTCCTCCACCTTCCAGTCGAAAAGCTCGTCCATTGCTGTTCCATTCGCTTCTGCGGATGCCAAAAAGATCGTCATTGATTGCAATGATTTTTGTTACCCAGCCACTTACGTTATCATCGAACTTGATTACCTCATGCGCGCTAATGTCCAATGGCGGAGATGTCCCCTCCATGGCATACAGAAATCGATTACGCTGCCTGGCCAGATACATTCTTTCATGATCGCCTGCTCCACCACGATCATAATGTTCAAGAACTCTCGTGAGCATTTTGCATGTATGTTCGTACCGTTCCTGTTCCCACATGGCCGGCAACAAATCCATGATGACTCTACTGACATGGTTGTAGTTGTTTCCTTGCATCTCCGCCTCGACGTATTGAGCCTTGAGTGCAACAATATCATCTTCTAAACTGTACCGATTTATCAATATCTCGTATTTGATGAATAAGCCCGGAAAGTGTTCAGAATATCCGCTAATATTGAATTTCGTACCATACTCTCTAAATAGTTCTGGCAGCATGCCCACTGCTCCTCGTAAATACGTTGCAAATTGGGTTGCGTTTTCATGATTGTTGTCATGCTCCTCCTTTATCCAGCAGGCCTCAAGGCCGAGCAAATATCCTAAAGCCTTCAGGTATAAGAGCGATTCATTCTGCAACTGTTCCGCGTATTTCACAGCCTGCTTAACCATTCCTGAGTTTCCGCCATCGTTATATAAATGGTTTTGAAATGTATAAAACAACTCATATAGCGATCGAAGCCCATTATCTCGCTTGATATACAGTGGTGCAGATTCAATCAGCATAAGACCTTGCCGCTGATAATCCTTTTCGGCAGCCAGAAGGCGTCTAAAGGCGTCATGTATCCGCGAGTCCTTCCATTGTTCCGCATGACGAGTGGTCCAAATTTGGCGAGCCGCCTTTATCGAATTGGGGGATAGATCAGGAGGCGAGAACGTGGTGGCCATGCAAAAATGATGATACATGCCACGCGTATTACTGTTACTTTCCAGATAATAGGCGCGTTCAATCAGGTTGTAGCTAGCTTCCAGAAACCTCATTTTAACTTTCTCCGGATAGCTTGCATTTCTGGTTCTGGCCAAGCCGTCAAGGACCGCCCCCATGCATGCGAGAACCTGCGTATCATTCCCCTTAAAGAGCATGGTACATTCAAGCATGCAAAGGGCACGTTCAAGATACTTTGTCGGGATACAAGTCTGGCTTGGATCCCAATAATCGCGTTCTCGATAGAATACTCCTTCATGAGGAGGATTCGGCATACATTGAAAAGCCTGTTGCTTAAATGATTCATATTCCTTATCGGAAATGGTTCGCTTTTGACCTGTGGCAAGTTTTGTGCGTACCACGGTGACCGTCTCATCGATGAGTTTCAATGCCCGGTGAACGACCATTTCCGTCTCGTCGCTTCGACAGGAGAACTTCACTGTCTTGTTTTCGCACAGGCCGGTGGGAGATACAATAAAAAGGGTATGATCGAGCATCACCGTTCTGCGATGAAGATATTGTTCACTATGCGCCTCGAACTCGCCATAGAGCATAATATCCGAGGGAGGCGCGGACAGGCATCTTTCGATCCTGGCCGTAAATCCACTACGGGCCAGTTCAAATTCGCTCATTAAGTCGGAGGGAAAGAGTCGTTCGGTGAGTAATATCCTGTTGTCAGCCGCAAGCTGGTTTCGCAGTTTGGTGGCAACTTCCTGGCTAAACTCGAAGAACCGCCGATGGGGATCAGAATTATAAAACGCGCCTATGGAAACCTGCGGCATATTCGGATCGCAACGGTGCTTTCGCAGGGCCTTAACCGCATCCGTGACCATATTCACCGCAAGAGCATATGGTTCCAGTCGCTGACGATAGGTCTTTTCATACACGATAACCGTCGAGGGGAACAGTAATACGGCCATACGCACGGATTCCGCCGAGACGTTCGCGGTCAGGAGGCAATCCATTTTTATCATCTTACCTAATTGAATGAGACATTCCGGCTCAGCAAGCCCGGATGCGGATATCTTTAGTTCATCCAATACAATATCCAACCTGGCGCGTTCCACGATGGAGCCTATCCACTGCAACGCTGCTTCAGCTTCCAGCAATGGCTGTAAAGAGTCAGCTAAATCACCTCCGATTTGTTCAGATTGAACGATAATCGCAAGTGCTGGCTGATTATTATCCGTATCCATGCCGTAAGAGACCGCACCCCACGCCCCCCATGCCACAACAAAACCATATAAGAATTTTGATGTCATGGTGATTCCCCAATTAAAATGTCGCTGGTCGCGATAAATGAAATCTACACAGCTAATATTTCTGAGATAGAAATTTGTATTCCGCACGGGCCGGCGGCGTTACCCCAGGAGTGATGAATGCTGAAGGCAGGTGTCGTTTGGCGACTAATACCGCCTCACCCTTGCATTCATTCCACTGGCAACTGGAAGCTGCCAGCCCATCACGCGAATTTACCCCGACTCGCCAAGTGCCCGTGGACCAACCACGAGCCCACGCACACATAATACTCCACAATCTAAGCCCACTCAAGGCCAAAATTTGCAAAAAGTGAAAAGAGAGAATCGGCGCTAACCAGACTGCTGGAGTAATACCCCATAAACTGCTGACCTATTCGCCTGCCAGGCAATCACTGATTCCCGGATACATCCGCGAAGCCGAACCACCCTGTTTAACGACGCTTGGAACGCGACCCGTCCCATAGGCCCGGAGTTTTCAGCAACCCGGCGGCCGGTTCGTGCCGCCCAGGCAAGGACGGAACTTGTTGAAGTCGTCCTGATCCACGTCGCCGTCGCCGTTGATATCCGCCTGGCGGCAGCCTTGGGGGTAAGCGATACCCGATCCGGAGTAGCAGGTTTGCAGGAACCCGAAATCCGTCAGGTCCACGTCATGATCCGCATCGAAGTCGCCGGCCTGCAACACGTTAATGGTGACCTCGTCGCTCGCCTGCAATTCACCATCGTCGGCCGCCAGCCGAAGCACATAGACGCCGATTTGCGAGAACGTAGCGGTCGTATCCACGGCGTGCTCGTTCGCAAAAACCACCGTACCCGGACCGCTGACTTTGCTCCAAGCGACGGTTACCGTTGGATTGGGAACGCCGTCGTCGATCACCGTGGCATCCAGAATCGCGTTGTTCCAAGGGATCAGCACCAGTTGATCCGCCCCGGCATTCACGCTCGGCGCCGAGTTGATCGGCGGGCCGGCATGGATCACCGTTTCCATGACGGCATTCCAGGCATCGGCCATTTTCCGATAGCCGGAAGCGTTCGGGTGCAGGCCGTCGGTATACATATCCGATTCCAACAGCGTGTCATACATTTCCACGTAGGCCACTTTCTTATTCTGAGCAAGCTTGGTATTGACCAAGTTGACGATCCCGGCGTTGTAGGCAATGACCCAACTATTATAGGAAGCCCAGTTCGCCATTTGCCGAGGAATCGAAGCGACCAGCAGATGGCCGTTTACGGGCAAGCCGGTCAGAATCTGCTCGATTAACGCATCGAGTTCCGTAAGGGCCTGCTGAACGGTCTTCACGTGGGCGTCATTGGTGCCAATCATGAGCAAGACCAGATCAGGCTGATAGGCGGCCAGCCAGCCGTCGACATTGGCGGACAGCCCGCCTCCGGTCCCTCCGCTGATATTGTATCCCCCGTGCCCTTCATGATCCGTATCGTAGCCTTCGGGGCCGTCCGATTGGCTGCCCACGAAATCCCGCACATAGCAGGCACTGAGCGGTTTGTCGGCCAGATACGTTCGATAGCCGCCGTGCGTCCCCGGACCATATTTCAACGGTAACACATTCGGCGAGCCCACGGTAATCGAATCACCCAAGGGCATGATCTTGATCGTCATGGGATCGCAGGTGAACATGTCGGGATACTGATCGTTGTGATTATCCTCCGTAACTCTTACCCTGCTGTCATTTCCCGTGCCCAGACGATGCACGAAAATCTCATAGTCGGCCGTGTCGTGGTTGTGGTCGCCGGTGGATGCGCCGTAAACCAGCCACAGATTGTCGGTGGATATGCGTGGAAAATACTCATGCCCCCAATCCGCGTCGGCATGCGTCATCTCGGACTGATACGAGCTGCGACTGCTGATGTCCGTCAGGCTCATTTTATATATGTCCGGCTGCGTCGAGCCGTCGCCGCGTACATGATAAACCCAGTCGCCGTTCGGCGGTGTCGTCGGTTCGCAGCCCGCGCCAAAGAAATACACCTTGTCGGGATTGAGGAAATCCAAAATGATCGCGGCATGGTAGGCCATAAAATATCCGTTGTTCCCGGTATAGCCCTGGCGATAAAGGTCCGAGTGAGCAACAAGCCAACGGCCGTCGTGGGTGATCGCGCCGGGATTCAAGTCCTTGGCGGCCACCTGAGCGAAGTTACTTTTACTGAATAAAAGCGAACTTGCTCCCGTGTCCGGACTGACCAGGTAGTAATTATCTCCGACCCGGCACACCACGCCGCTATTGTCGTGCATCCAGAACAGAGGCTGGCCGGTGAAGATTTGCTTGTCCCCGCTGCCGTCCCACCGAATCACATGAGCCGTGGAATTGGCGGTGGCGTAGTAAGAAATCCAGCGGCCGTCCGGCGACCAGGAGGCGGTATTTCCCCCATTGAAGGTCAGTCGGCGTACATTGGCGCCGTTGGCCTTCATCACGTAGACCTCATGCCGCGAGTCGTTGCGGTTCGAGGCCCATGTAATCCACCCGTTGGTGGGCGTGGTGGGATCCTGGGCGCCGACCGGTACGGCGACGGTCAGAAAGATCATTGCGAATACGATGACAAACAACTGGTGGATAATCCACGTGAAACTATTTGTACGCATCATTGTAAGCCTAATCCAAGTATGAAATGCCAACGCTATTCCCCCCCGAGTCAAACGCGAAAACCTCGTTATTATCGGTCAAAGGCAATCCACGACACTATCCCTAACACGGGATTTTAACATCTTAGACCACCCTATACAAGGAATAGGGAAAAAA
>CAZXSA010000161.1:0-11827 GCA_964642815.1 uncultured Planctomycetales bacterium
ATGTGCGCCGGTCCCGTCGATAAACACGCATCATCTGGAAATCGGCCAAGCCACATCGGAAAGGTAAGGTGCCGGTTGTCGCCCGTCAATACGACGGCCTCGACGAAAATGCGGGGGTGTGTCCGGCACGAACCATTCCTTGGTACATTTACATGAAGGCGGCACTAAGATACATTTTAGAAGGGCATATACCTGAAGATGATCCGCTTATCGGAGCGACGTCTTGAAATTACTCGATGATATAAAGCTATCCGATCGCGACCGTCGGGCGATTGCGGCGGCGGCCGCCTTGTTGCGCGAAAAATACCCGGTGGAAGACGTTATTTTATTCGGGTCCAAGGCTCGGGGGGAGGCTACCCGGGATTCCGATATCGATTTGCTTATACTGACCCGGGACCGATTAAGTTGGCCGCAGCGCGACCAGATAACCAATATGCTTTTCGACTTGCAGCTCGAAATGGGCGTCTTGCTCAGTGTTCTGGTGGTTTCCGTCGAGGAATGGAATGAAGGGCTGTACCAGGTTATGCCCATCCGGGAAGAAATCGAGCGAGATGGGGTACTCGTATGACCCCGGACGAAGCCAGAGAATCCTTGGTTGCTTATTGGATGGAATCCGCCAACGAGGCCCTCGCTTCGGCCACCAGCCGCATCAAATAACTGTACCCCTCACCGACGGCCGAGCAGTTGATCCGCGTTGCTGAAATGGTGATCGAACGAGAAGCGTGAGGTTGCGGCGAATCGTTATAAGGGACCGTGCCCCAGTGCCTTTCCCTGCACAAACTTATCAATTATGTGTGTATACGTCCCCAGATTGCCCCACATCGCCGTGTGCAATGTGTATTATAAATCATTCATTTCCAACGTGTTCCGCATTTTAAGTGAGCGACGCATGCGAGTTAAGATATATTTTTTCTGGATTTAGCATATATTCTTAAAAATACTATTGACTTCCCCCCCCCCCTTTATATTGAAGCCAGATTGTGAGAGAGGGTAAAAGAAGCGTCCAGTCGGTACAAACCTCCTCTTTCCCGTCTTATCAACGAAACATGGGCCGGCGGTGTAGCCGGTCAGAATTATCTCGGGAATGTCGGTTTACACTTCGCCGGCTTCCTCGGCACACAAGAAAAGGAGAAACACATGGTATCTCAGGAAAAGATCACAAATGGCTCACTCAGCAGGGTAGGAACGGTTTCCACGATGATCGGGTGCATGTTGGCTGTTATATCGCTGGGGGTCTCGCAGGCTGCGGGCGTAGGGGTGTCCGATGACTTTGAGGACGGGAATTGGACGATTAATCCCACTTGGATTGACACCAATCCGGGTTACGGAGTAGATGGCGGGTTTATTGCGGACCCGCTACGCGCAAACAACCTGGTCTGGAAAGCGAAGGGCACCGGGACAGCGGCTCGCCATATTACCACGAGTGAGTTTGAACCGCTGACTTGGACCGGTTTTCATGCCTCTGTCGAGGTTCTCTACGACGGGACTGATTGCAACTCAGTGATGACCGTTTGGGATTACAGGTCGCCGGGGATTTATGGTTTCGGTGATGAAGGCTTTTTGGTAGGTTTCGATGTAGGACGCAGTGACCCAACCAAGGTAAGACTTCAAATTTTGGAGAGGAATGCAGGAACATGGTTTTATCACCCTTCGATCATGTTGGATCGGACCACTCTGTCCGTGAATGAATGGGTGCAGGTTAACCTGTGGCATGATCCTGTAAGCAACATGATTAATGCAAACGCACTGAGACTCTCCGACGGACATGTGTATATAGAGGATTCCCATGCGCCGATGAGTTTTGGCGCCCTGCCGCTAAGCTATTTTGAGCTTGCGGCGGGAACGAACAACGACGGGGCGTGGAATTATATGGACAATCCCACACTGACACCCGAACCTGCCACGCTATCTCTGTTGGTTTTAAGTGGGCTGGCATTTATACGGCGGAGGAAACATCAAGCCTAAATACACCTTATAACAATTGAGAATGCGGGGGTCGTGGCTGTATTCTTATGATTAACAACCACGACCTCTTTTTGCGCCCATGATGATATTCAAGCATTCCGCCAACGAACTTGATGCTCAAATGTTTCGATAATCGCCTGGCGGTCCTCGGCTGGCACCTTGTTGAGCACGAAAGCCGATCGTGCTCGGCCCGTATACGTGGAATAAAAGTGAAAGGCTCGCGGTAGCCATAGCTGGGGTGGACGATAAGGGCGGATATCATTTTACGGGGTGCATGCTTGAGCAGAGATTGCCGCTTCGGTCGGCGTTATGGCTTTGACTCCGGCGGCCGAATGATTCGTCGCGGCTCGCGCCGGGCAATGTCCTCCTGGAGCGTTTTGAGATGGGCGCCAAGTTCTTCGATGTCGTGGCCTACTGGTACGACAATCCCTTCTCGTACCCAAGCATTGGGGAATCCCGATACAGGGCTGTCGAGATAGGAATCTCGACAGAGCGGATGAGTCCATGGATGCATTGTCGGTTCAAGCGGTGTGTCATCGGAGGATTGGTGGTCCACTACCAGGCCGGGCAGGGTGGGGCGGGCATCAATGGTTTTGCTTCGGATCATGATGATCCTCCGGTGATCGGATTACGCGGTATCACCAAGGCAGGAGTATCGACACTGCATTCGATAATGCATTTTATCATCGGGCCGTTTGCTCGCGATCTGATCCCTCGCTAGCCCGCCCAGGCCCGGCTCCGCAGGGCTCCGCCGTGGCGAGGCAGGCCCGCCCAGGCGAGGCAGGCGGGTAAACTGCTTCGGGCTGGCAAATCATACCCTCGCTCGCGCTTCGGGCTGGCAAATCATACCCTCGCTCGCGCTTCGGGCTGGTGTCCCTTGCTGGCGTGGCGGGCTAGCACCTGCTATTTTTTCGCGACAACAATCCCGCAGGCGGCGCGGACTTCTTCCATGGTCTGGCCGGCCACGGCGCGGGCCCGGCGGCCGCCGTCGACGAGGATATCCTCGATCTCGTCCGGATTCTTGACGAGGGCGTTATAACGCTCCTGGGCCGGGCCGAGCTTCTCCGCGTAGAGTTCGTGCAAGCGTTTTTTCGCCTCGCCATAACCGGTGCCGCCCCGGCGATAACGCTCCTCCCAGTCGGCCATCTCCTCCCGCGAGGCGATCAGTCGCAGCAAGGCCAGCACATTGCACTTGGCCGGGTCTTTGGGCGATTCGACCGGCGTCGAGTCGGTCACCATGGACATGATTCGTTTGCGGGCCTGGCTGGGCGTGCAGAAAAGCTCGATGGTGTTGTCGTAGCTCTTGCTCATCTTGCGGCCGTCAACGCCGGGCACGACCGCCACCTCCGAACCGATCAGCGGCTCGGGCCGGACAAATACCTCCGCGTAGGTCTGGTTGAACTTGGTCTGGATATCCTGAGTAACCTCGATGTGCTGCTTCTGGTCCTGGCCGACGGGGACCAGGTGCGGTTTGTAAATAAGAATATCCGCGGCCTGGAGCACCGGATAAGCGAACAGGCCGTGACTCGGCGACAGCCCCTGGGCGATCTTGTCCTTGTAGGAATGGCAGCGCTGCAGCAGGCCCATCGGCGTAACGCACGAAAGAATCCAGGCCAGCTCGGTTACCTCGGGCACGTCCGACTGGCGGAAAAACACCGTCCGTTTCGGATCCAATCCCAACGCCAGATAGCCCATGGCCACCTCGCGGGTGAACTGCTCGAGCAGCTTGCGGTCTTGCAGGCTGGTCATCGCATGGTAGTTGGCGATGAAATAGAAACACTCGTGCTCAGCTTGCAACTCGATCTGCGGACGCATGGCCCCGAAGTAATTGCCGAGATGCAGGCGCCCTGATGGTTGAATACCCGATAACACGCGCATGGACTCAACTCCCGAATCAAATGAACAACGGATCCGTGCCGACCAGGTGTTCGAACAGGAATAATGTCGGTGGATTGATAATCATTCCCAGAAGATCGATTTCGGCCACCCGCGAAAAAAAGACAAGCCCGAGGATGACAAACGGCCCATAATAACGAGTATCCTCCATCCACTGGCGGGTTTCCGGCCGACTCAGATTGGCGGCCACGTGGAAACCGTCCAAGGGATAGAGCGGCAGGAAATTAAAGACGGCCAGGCCGACGTTGAGATACACGGCCGTTTCGGCCATTATAACGAGCGCGATGTTGAAACTCGCCATTGATGATGAGCCGGCATTTTCGCCGACAGGAGCCACCTGGTGAATAACCCGCAGAAGCAAGGCGGCCGCGATGGCCAGGGCCAGGTTGCTCAGCGGTCCTGCGGCGCTGGTGATCAGATCGCCCTTGCGGATATCGTGAAAATTCAGGGGATTGACAGGCACGGGCTTGGCCCAACCAATGGGGGCGAACAACAGGCAGATCGTCCCCAGCGGATCGAGGTGCTTGAGCGGATTCAGAGTACAGCGGCCCAGCCGGTACGCGGTCGGGTCGCCCATGCGGTAGGCAAACCACGCATGACAGAACTCATGCACGGTCAAGGCCAAGAGCACGATCGGCAGGCGAATCGCAATTTGTAGAATACGCTCGTCATCCACGACGCTTTTTCCTCCAAGGACGACTTAAAACCGCTTTGGGTACCCGGATCGGCCGTTAAAGTCAAGCGATTTGCGGGTATAATGCCTGCCGGAGGTATCTTATGCGAAAATTTACGGTGATCGCGGTCGCGTTGGTTTCGTTGTTGCCGGTCCCCGCCCTTTTCGGGCAATCTTCGCCTCACGCCCGGTTGCGGGCCGTGCCGTTGGAGCAGGTGAGGATCGATGATGCTTTCTGGAAACCCAAGCTGGACATTAATCGGACGGTGACTCTGCCGCATTCCCTCAAGGAGGTGCAAACCACGAGTACGGACAATTTCTCCAAGGCCGCCGGGCGCATGGAAGGCAAATTTAACGGTCTGCCTTGGAATGATTCCGACATCTACAAGGTCATCGAGGGGGCGGCCTATATTCTGGCCGTCCATCCGGACAAACAGATGGAAGCCCGGCTCGACGAGATCATCGAAATCATCGCCGCCGCTCAGCAGCCGAACGGATACCTGGACACTTTCTATCAACTGACTAAAAAGCCTGAGGACCGCTGGACGCGACTGATCTACGACCATGAGATGTATTGCGCCGGTCATCTCTTCGAGGCGGCCGTGGCGTACCATCAGGCGACGGGTAAGGACAAGTTGCTGCAAGTGGCCCGCAAGGTGGCGGATCATATCGACGGGATTTTCGGCCCGGACAAACGCGTCGATTTCCCCGGCCATGAGGAGATTGAACTGGGCTTGGTCAAACTGTACCGCCAGACCGGCGAAACCCGCTATCGAAAACTAGCCGAGTTTTTCATCGCCGTCCGCGGCGGGGCGACCGACGACCGAGCTGTCTATCGACAGGCTCACTTACCGGTCAAGGAACAAAACGAGATCGTCGGCCACGCCGTGCGGGCCATGTATCTGTATTGCGGGGTGGCGGACGTCGCGGCCCTGACCGGTGATCCCGGCTACATGACGGCCATGGAGCGAATCTGGCAGGATGTGGTTTATCGCAAGCTGTACATCACCGGCGGCGTCGGAGCGACGAGCTCGGGAGAAGCTTTCGGAACACGTTATGAATTACCTAACGCCAGCGCCTACGCGGAGACCTGCGCGGCCATCGGCCTGGCCTTGTGGAACCATCGCCTGATGCTGCTGCACGGCGAGGGACGGTTCGTCGATGTGTACGAGCAGGCCTTGTATAACGGCATCCTTTCGGGTGTATCACTGTCAGGCGATAAGTTCTTTTACGTTAACCCGCTGGCCAGCGGCGGCGGCCACCATCGTCAAAGCTGGTTCGGCTGTGCCTGCTGTCCGCCCAACGTATTGCGTATGCTGGCCCAGATCGGGCAGACCATTTACGCTCAGGACGACAACGGTATCTGGGTCAATCTCTACATCGGCGGCGACAGCGGACCTGTCTCCCTGACCTCGACCAAGGTCCGGCTCAAACAGGAAACCCAGTATCCGTGGTCCGGACAGATCAAGATCGCCGTGCAAGCCGATCCGCCGGGGAAGTTTGACCTGCACCTGCGCATCCCCGGCTGGTGCGAGGAGCCGGTCGCGGTCAAAGTCAATGGGCAATTGATCGACACGCCCGCCGTCTCCAAAGGTTATGTCCAACTCCGCCGCGCCTGGCGGAACGGGGACATGGTGGAGCTGGATTTACCGATGGAGATTCAGCGGGTGGCGGCGCATCCGGCCGTCGAGGCCGCTCGCGGGTTGATTGCCTTGCGCCGCGGGCCGATCGTGTACTGCGTTGAGGCCGTGGATCATGAGGGGATGGTAGCGAATCTTTCCCTGTCGCCGGATGCGAATTTAAAGACCGTTTTTGCTCCGAGTCTGCTGGGTGGCGTAACCGTTCTGAAAGGCAAGGCCCTGGCCGAGGACATGAAGGCCTGGCAGGACAAGCTCTATCAACCGGCGAACCGAATTCGCCGCGGCGAAGTGGAGTTCACCGCGATTCCATATTACGCCTGGGACAACCGCGCTGCCGGCGAAATGGTCGTGTGGATACCGCAGGCCGCGGGTACCGATTAACAGCGTCAATGGATTATGGCCTTTGGATGGGCTCAGCGCTTCGTCGGGTGGGAGCATTGGATACCCCCCTTCTCCGCGTCGTCCCTCTCTCCCGGTCTCCCTATTCTTGAGAGGAAGTCAATCATCGGCCCATGCATGGTTGCTCTCTACCAAGCGACATAATGATGGACGAAATCAATCCCGCGGCTGTTCGGCCTTGAGCGAATGGCCGAGATCGACGACGGCCTTGCGCATACGCAGTTTCCGCAGTTCGTTGATCTCCGGGGGCAGATCGTTCTCGCGCAAGAAGAAGCTATAGGATGTTCCATCGTTGCTTTGGAAGGTGATCTGCCCGACGATGGGATTGACGCGAAAGGCATCCGCGGCGTCGCGGGCCATGGTCGAGGTTTGGCTGGGATCCTTTCCCGTCGAGGCGGAGCTCGTCGAAGGGGCCGCGCTGGAGGTCAGGCGGATACCGGTCGGTTCGATGATGTAATTGATGCCCGTCTGCCCGGCCACCAGATCGAGAACCTGGCGGATGGTCGTATTCTGCACGTTGAGCAGGAATCGTTCGTTACCTTCCTGGGGGAGCGAGCTCAGCACGCCGCCGTCCATGCGTAAAGGCGCGTCCGCCTGTCGGGCCAGATCCAAAAGCACGTCTTTCAGGCTGGCCTGCTCGTAACGCAGGCTGACCCGTCGGTCGAGTTGCCGCTCGATCTGCTTGGTCTTGCTCAGGATCACGATCTTCTCGCCGGCGGGGTACCACGTCCATCCATACCCGTCACAAGCCAGTTCCAACACCTCGGCCGCGCTTCCCCCGCCGACCGCATCGGCCAGGCGCTTGAGCGTTTGCCGGTGGTCTTCCATGCTCCCCCCGCCCGCGTCCTGAAACTGGAAGGACAACGAGTTAAACAACTCCTCACTCCAGGGTTTCTGCCGCAGACGACCGAGGGTCTCCACCTCTTCCCAGATCGCCCGACGGCTAATGCGTTTCAGCGGCGCGGTCGGACCGATTAAAAGGCCCCGCGAGGTAGGGGTAAATTGCAGACCCAACGGCTGGAGCAATGCGTTCAGCCCCTCGCGCAGGGGCTTGTTCTGGAAAGAGCTGCTCAGGCGGGTCTGGGCGCCATGAGGTAGAAGAGCAAACGTCCCCTCGGCGATCTCGGCCTCGATACCGGTTTTCTCGACCAGTTGCTTGATCGCCTCGCCGATGGTCGTATCCCGGACCGACAAATCGGTGGGTTGATCCAGGGCCTGAATGACCAGCACCTCGCGTTCGTCCTCTTCTTTCTGCAAACGGCGCAGCGCATCGGCGGGTGACGCCTGGGCGACCACCACCGGTGGGTTGTCCGGAAGGATGGTATTACCCGCCGACGCGGTGGGCGGCGTCATCGAGTCGGGCGGTGGTGGAGAAAAATCGGCGGCCGAGACCGTCGCGGATATCATCCACGACAGGCTGAGGGCCGTCCCGGCGGACAAGCGGCGGAGTTGAGTGGTTCGCGGCATGAATGGCTCCTGATAAGCAACCTCCTCGCCCTTTGATCGTCGCCTTCGTACTCCTAATTTATCCCAAAGGCCCCAAGGCGGCGAACAATTCATCGACAGCCGGCGGGGCTACCGTCGGGCTTTCGACATGATACTGAATAGAGGGCGAGCTGCGCAACATCTGGTCGCGCTGGTGGTACTGTTCCGTAAGTTCCGGCGATTTCTCGAAAGTTACCCGGATCTCGCCGGTCGACGACTCGCGACTCGCCCCCGTCTCGGTTCGGCCCACCGGGCGGGCGGAGGCCATAAGTTTGGGGCGATGGAAGATCACGAGCGGCGCGTCGTCTTTCGGCGAAGCGGATTTCTGTTCATGGACGGCAACCCCGGCGGTCCCCCCCCCGGCCGGCTGCTCCCCCGCCGGCCGATTCTGATAAACAAGGATGGCCAACACGATCGATGCCGCCGCCGCCAGAGGTACGCCGACCCGCAGCCAATTCGCCAGGCGGATCACCCGACCACGAGCACCTTGCCGACGGACCTGATCCATGATTTCGTGGCGAAAGGTATCCCAGCTTAGCGTGGGCCGATCGGACCTTCGCCCGGCCAGAAGTTTATCCATCCCCGTCAGTTGAGCGTAAACCTGCCTCAACTCCGGCTCCCGCTCCATGCGTTGGCGCAAAGCGTCGGCCTGCTCGGCCGGCAGATCGCCGTCCAGCAGGCGGGAGAGCAGGAATTCGTCTTGTTCGTTGATGAGTCGAGTCATTGCCTTGACCCTCAATCGGGCAACATATCCCCCAGTTGAACCCGCAACCGTCGGCGGGCCTGGAACACATTCCATTTCACGTTTTCGATGCTACATTCGAGCATTTCGGCGATATCCTTCTGGGCCCAGCCCTCGATGGTGAAAAGCACCAGTGAAAGCCGCTGTTTTTCGGGCAAAGCCTCCAGGGCCGCGTTGATGGCCTCCTGAAGCTCTTTGCCGGTGGCCACCTGCTCGGGTCGCAACGGGCCGCCGGCCCCCTCGCCATACTCGCTGGAATGCTCATCGGTCCCCTGCTTCTCGTCGAGCGTAACCGTCGCCCGCGTCCCCCGGCTTCGCCGGGCATTCAACGACAGATTACAGACGATCCGCATCAGCCACGGGCCGAACCGGCTCGGTTCCTTGAGCCGATCCAGGGAGCGATAGGCCCGCAGAAAGGCTTCCTGGACAATGTCCTGCGCGTCGTCACGGTTGCCGAGCAACCGGTAAGCCGATCCCACCGCCGGGCGTTGGTACATTTCCACCAGCCGCTCGAAGGCCGCCGCGTCGCCCGCCAGGGTCGATTGGACCAAGGCGGCATCCCGCTGGCCAGCTTCGTCCGTGAATAGCGGCCGATCGACTTGCGTCATAGGTATAGACACCGTGAACAGGTTACGGTTAGTTATTTATGGAGCATTCGCGGGTTTAACTGATTATCGGCCTTCCAGCAGGGCTGTCAATGCTGTAAAAAGAGGGGTATGATAAACCCTGGATGTTAAACAATGCCGCTTCGATGGCCATAAGTGCTTGAAAATGAAAAAGATAGAATCAATCCAAGGCGTCCGTGACTATCTCGAGGCCGCCCGCCGGGCTGGCAAAAGGGTCGGTTTTGTGCCCACGATGGGGGCGATTCACGAAGGTCACTGCTCGCTGATGCGGGCTGCCCGGGCGGAATGTGCCGAGGTGGTGGTGTCCATTTTCGTCAACCCGACGCAGTTCGGCCCAGGCGAGGACTTTGCCCGTTACCCACGACCGATCGAGGCGGACTTGGCCGCCTGCGCGGCCGAAAGGGTGGACGTGGTTTTCTGCCCGGCGGTCGAGGAGATGTATCCATCCGGAACGGTCACCACGGTCCACGTTGCCCGGCTGACCGAGGGGCTTTGCGGCGCGCATCGGCCGGGGCACTTTGACGGTGTAACGACAGTCGTGGCCAAGCTTTTCAACATCGTACAACCTGATGTGGCCTATTTCGGCCAAAAAGACGCCCAACAGGTGACGGTGATTCGCCGGATGGTCCGCGATCTGCTCTGGCCTATCGAGATCGTCGTCTGCCCGACGATTCGAGAACCGGACGGGCTGGCCATGTCGAGCCGAAATGTGTACCTCAACCCCGAGCAGCGCCGACAGGCCTTGTGCCTGTATCAGACTTTGTCCTGGGCCCGGGCACGGATCGAGGCCGGACATCGCGAGGCCGATACGCTGATCGAACAGATGCGCGAGCGGATCGTCGCGGCCGGTCCCTGCACGATTGATTACATCGCGATTGTTGACCCGGACGATCTAGCGGCGCAAGCGAGGGTCGAAAGTCGTTGCCTGATCGCCTTGGCCGTGCGCATGGGCCCGACCCGGCTGATTGATAACATCCTGGTGGACGCCGGTTCGAGCAAGGATTAGGATAACCGCTTTGCTTAGTAAACAGGTTTTATGTTAACGACATCACCCTTTTCCCGACAGGGAGGGGTGACGAACAATGGGACGATATGTATCCGACGCTGTTTAATATACCGTGGGTCAACCTGCCCATTCGCGGCTACGGGTTGATGCTGATGATCGGTTTTCTGGGGGGGACGTGGTGGGCCGCCCGCCGGGCGTTTCGGGTCAAGGCCGATCCGGACTGCGCGGTGAATCTCGGCTTCGTCGCGTTGATCATGAGTATCATCGGCGCCCGGGTCTTTTACGTGGCTCATTACTGGGAGCATTTCGCCGGGCGCGGATTATGGACGATCCTCAACGTCAGCGCCGGTGGAATGGAATTCTATGGCGGTTTCTTGGGGGCCTTCCTGGGCGTGGTGGTTTACCTCTGGATGAAAAAGATGTCCATCCGGTTGTACCTGGACATTTTGGCCCCTTCGCTGATGTTCGGCATGAGCATGGCCCGGATCGGGTGTTTTCTGAACGGCTGTTGCTGGGGTGGCCCGACCCCGGTCCAGATACCCTGGGCGGTGCATTTCCCATACGGCAGCTCGGCTCAGACCGGTTTGTGGGAGGATCGTCTTAGCACCGTGCCGGCCCCTTTAATCGTCATTCACGAAAGCGGTTACGCGGGCCTGATGCATCCCGATGTGCTGAATTCAAAAAAGGACGATAAATCCGTAAGCATCAGTCTGCTCAAGCAGCGGCAGAGGTTCAACATGAACCGCGAGCAGTTGGCCGCCCTGGCCGACAGCCCTGTTTGCCACTCGGTCGGTATCCACCCGACGCAGCTTTATGCCTCTATTGGGGCCATGATACTGGCCATTCTGCTAAATGCCCTTTTTCATCGCCGACAGCGGCAAGGGTTGGTTTTCGGCATTCTATTTATCTTCTACCCGCTCATGCGGATCGTCGAGGAGATCATCCGCTACGACAATCCCCACGACACGGCCGGCCTGACCATCTCGCAGTTCGTCAGCGTTCTGCTACTGACCTTCGGGATAGCCTGGTTGATCGGCATCTATCGCCAGCCGCTGCGCAGCCCGCGAGCCATCCCCTTCGTGTTCCCGAACGAGCCGCCCGTACCGACCAAGGGCAAGGCGAGGAATAAGAGCGGGAAATAATCTCCCTTCGATGGAGATTAGCGCGTATCAACCGTTCGTGTCTCTGCCGGCCGATCCAACGAATGTCCTTACCAGAAGATCCAGTCTTTCGCTGCCAGCACGTAGAGATAAAGGGCCAGGTTGGTCACGCCGTGGGTGATCATGAGGCAGCGCAGGCTTTTCGTCCAATAGAACAGGCCGTTGTAGGCAAACCAGCATAGGATGCTGACTCCCCAGTTGTCGGGGTGCTGAAACATGGACAGCAGGGCGGTGC
>CAZXSA010000162.1:0-11813 GCA_964642815.1 uncultured Planctomycetales bacterium
TGGAAGGTCTGTTGCTGGCGGTCGGGGATATTGACGAGATCATCGAGTTAATCAAGCAATCACCGGATCCCGCGACGGCCCGGCAACGGCTGATGGACCGCGGGCTTCGGTTGTCGGAGCATGGGGCCTTCGTGAAAATGCTGCCCGAGAAATTCGTTCACCGGGCAACGACCGAGGACCAGCATCTGACCGGCACGCAGGCCGAGGCCATTCTGGCCATGCAGTTGCAACGGCTGACCGGGCTGGAAATGGAGAAGCTGGCCGGCGAATACGCCAAACTGGTCGAGGAGATCGAGGGGTATCAGGCGGTCTTGCGCGATGAAAGCCTGGTTTTGGACATCATTCGCGAGGACCTCTTCGAGATCAAGGAAAAATACGGCGACAAGCGACGGACGGAAATCGCCGGCGAGGTGGGCGAATTCCGCATGGAACACCTGATCCCCGACGAGCAGGTGATGGTGACCATCAGCCGGGAGGGCTACATCAAGCGGGTCGATCTCGACGAATACCGCAAACAGGGACGGGGCGGCAAAGGGGTCAAGGGCGGCGATACGCGCGAGGGCGATTTCCTGGAATACCTGTTCGCCGCCGGCACCCATGATTACCTGTTGTTTTTCACCAATCGCGGGCGAGTCTACTGGCTCAAAGTGTATGACGTGCCCGCCATGCAGCGTACCAGCCGGGGGCGGTCGATCGCGAACCTGTTGCAGATGCAGCCCAACGAAGCACAGACCGCCGTGCTGGCCGTCCGCCAGTTCGAGGAGCGTTTCGTCCTATTCGCGACCGCCAAGGGCGTGATCAAGAAAACGCCGCTGGCCGCCTTCAGCCGACCCCGAGCCAATGGGATCATTGCCATCGGGCTCGATCCTGACGATGAATTGATCGGCGTAGGCCAGACCACCGGCAACGACGAGATAGTTTTGGGTACGCGCAACGGCTGGGCGGTGCGTTTCGATGAACAGGATGTTCGGGCCATGGGACGCGGCGCCCACGGAGTTAAAGGAGTCGCTCTGCGCGGTGACGATCGCGTGGTGGACATGGTGGTGACCAACGAAAACGCTTCCCTGCTGACCGTCTGCCAATTCGGTTACGGCAAGCGGACCCAGGTCGGCGAATACCGCAAGACCCGCCGCGGCGGCAAAGGGGTGATTAATATCAAGACCACCGAGCGTAACGGCCGGGTGGTCGCCCTCAAGAGCGTGGCGGACACCGACGAAATGATGCTGATTTCGGCCAAGGGGCTGGCCTTGCGCACCGGCTTGGCGGAATTACGGGAAATCGGGCGGGCCACCCAGGGCGTACGCCTGCTACGGCTCCAGGAGGGTGACGAAGTGGTGGCCGTCGCCCGGATCGCTCGCGAGGAAAACGACGAGGAGCAAAACGGTACCGATGAGACTTCCGCCGAGGGTGCGACGGAAACCCAATCGCCCCCGGCCGATACACCCACGATGGCTCCAAAGCCGACGGAAGAGGCCGGCGAGCCCGAAATGCCCGACCTGCCGGAAACAACCGGCGAGTAAAGCCCGAAAAAGCCGATAATACTCATGATCGGTAAGGGCTTAACCGCAACCATGCCCTGGAATCGGGCGTATAATCAGGGGGGTTGGCGTCCCCCCATCGAGGAGGCGGTCATGCTATCTGTGTTCAATAAACGAACGATGATCGGTCTCATGCTGATCGGTGGGCTGGCGGTTCCGCCGGTTTTTGGACAGGACAGCGGGTCTAATGAAGACTTGCTTCTACCGCGAAATAATGTCACCGCCGGGGCCATCGGTTCGCGGCGTCCGGGGTTATGGATCAGCGGAGAAAACGGCGGTTTGACCCACGCCCTCACGTATCAGAGTCAGGCCGTTTATCAGTATGGCGGAGTCGTCTATACCGCGACCCAACCGGCTAATCCTTGGCGCGAATTCAGAATGACCGCCATCAAGACCGTCTTGGACACTTTGCAGGATATTCTCCTGGCCTTACTAGGGGTCACCCCGGTAGCGGACCAGGACGGCGATGGTGTCTCCGACGCCCAGGATAACTGCCCGACCGTCGCCAATCCAGATCAGGCGGATAGCGACAATGACGGCGTCGGCGACGCTTGCGAGGACGACGTAGTCGACGCGGATGGTGACGGCGTTCCGGATACAATCGACACCTGCCCCAACACCCCGGCCGGTACGGCGGTTTATGTCAACGGTTGTCCGATGGTGCTGACGGCGGAGGACTATCTCGAGGTCGTGAATCCACGGGGCATGTCCTTCGACCCGGAAGGAATCCTATACATCGGTCGATATTTTGATAGCTGCACCCCCTACCGTATCGACACCACCGTCGATTCTCCGCAGGCAACCTCCTATGGAACGATCTTGATGACCACGCCGGTTCCGGTCGCTTTCGACGTGGCCGGGAGCATCGCGACCACCCCCGGATCGTTGATAACCGCGGGCTACGATTTCAACGTTATCGGCAATTATTGGCGTATCCTGCCGGCATCCCCCAACCCCGTGTATACCATGCTTTATCAGGAAGCGGATCCCACCCAACCGATTGGTTATGTCGATCCGGCCGACATGGCGTTTGACCCGGAAGGTCGGCTTGTCTTCATCGACCAGGAGACCCAGCGCGTTTTCCGTTTCGAGGGCGGCGATACCCTGACCCGCGAATTATTGTTCAACATCGAATGGGTGGAGGGTGATCAGACCGATTGGCCGCTCAAGAGCGGCAACATTGCCGTGGACGCGGATGGCTATATCTACACCTACGCCCGCGACGGCGTGATCCGGGCTCACGATCCGGACGGCGCGTTGGATGACGAGTTTGACGGCGATTGCGGCGTCTATGCCCCCATGGCCTTTGGACCGGGCTGGGTATGGGGTTACGATCTTTACGTGCTCTGTGGTGGTGAATTATTGCGTTTCACCGCCGACGGGGCGCGGACGGTGGCCGATCTCAACGTTGACGATACGCCGGTGGATATGGCCTTCGGGCCGGACTTCGCCTTGTACATTAGCGTGGATGGCGACTTGGACGACTATACGGTCGCCGACCGGATCGTCCGCGTGATCGTAACCGATTGCGACGGATACGGGGTGGGCGACACCGATGAAACCGATGCCGATAACGACGGATTCATCGACGCCTGTGACAATTGCCCGGACGAGCCCAACCCCGATCAGGCGGATAGCGACGGCAACGGGATTGGCGACGCCTGCACGGCTTCGTAAACTTTCTCATTCATTGAACGCTGGACAAGATAATAAAAAGAACTCCCGGTCGAGGTCATCGACCGGGAGTCGGGTTGTTGAGACCGTCAAATCTCGCCTTGTTTATCAACCCAAATTCATGGTCATCAGGAATTCGGCGTTGGTGCGGACCTTGCCCAACCGATTACGCAGCAACTCAACCGATTCAACCGGGTTCATGTCGCTGAGCACGCGACGCAGCTTGTAGACCAGATCGAGCTCTTCCGGGGCCATGAGCAACTCTTCCTTGCGGGTGCCGCTGGCGGGAATGTTGATCGCCGGCCAGATCCGCCGGTCAACCAAACGCCGATCCAGGTGCAGTTCCGCGTTACCGGTACCCTTGAATTCCTCGAAGATGACCTCGTCCATCTTGCTGCCGGTATCCACCAGGGCCGTCCCGATAATGGTCAACGAGCCACCTTCCTCGATATTGCGGGCCGCACCGAAGAAACGCTTGGGTTTCTGCAGAGCATTGGCATCGACACCACCGGTCAGAATCTTACCCGAATGGGGCACTTCGGTGTTGTACGCCCTGGCCAGGCGGGTGATGGAGTCGAGCAAAATCACCACGTCGTGGCCGTACTCGACCATGCGGCGGGCTTTCTCGATTACCATCTCGGCCACCTGCACATGGCGGCTCGCCGGTTCATCGAAGGTCGAGGAAATGACCTCGGCCTTGGTGGCCCGCTGCATTTCGGTCACTTCCTCCGGCCGCTCGTCGATGAGGAGGATAATCACATAGACGTCCTCGCCGTTCTTTGAAATCGCATTGGCCATCTTCTGAAGCAGAACGGTTTTACCGGTTCGCGGCGGGGCCACGATCAGCATACGCTGTCCCTTGCCGATCGGCGTGACCAGATCGACGATCCGCATGTTGATCTCGTCGGGCGCGGTCTCCAGGTGATACCGGCCTTCAACCCCCAGCTTGGCCGTGGACGAGTCTTTCGGTCCCGGATGCAAAGGGGTGAGATCCTCGAAGTTGGTCTTCTCGGTGACCCGCTCGGGATCCTCCATGTTGATGGCCTCGACCCGCAACAGGGCAAAATACCGTTCCGATTCCTTGGGCGGTCGGATCTGGCCGGCCACGATGTGTCCGGTGCGTAACCCAAACCGCCGAATCTGCGACGGACTGACGTAAATGTCATCCGGACATGGCAGATAGTTGTACTCCGGGTTACGCAGGAAGCCGAAGCCGTCCGGCAGAATCTCCAGTACGCCCTCGCCGAACATCAACCCATTCTGTTGAATCCGTTCCTTGAGTATCTTGAAGATCAGCTCCGACTTGCTCAAGCCGGTGTAATCGCTCAGGCCTTCCGCCTTGGCGATCTCGTGCAGGGCGTCGACGGTCATTTTCTGCAAGTCCTTGATGTGCAGTTCCCCACGCTTGATTTCCTCGTATTTCGCGTGGGTTTCAGCGTCGATACCCGAGAGTTCCGGCTCGGCCGCCACCGGTTCCTCGTCGTTGACCACCGCGGTGGTGATTTCCTTTTCCTCTTCGTGAGTCGTGGGTCGGGCCACCCGCCGCCGGGGGCCGCGGGTCGTCGAATTTCGGCTTGTTCTATCGTCGGCTTTCGCCATGGAACGAATCCTCCTTGCGAATTCTCTTCAAGTATAAAACCCCTCGGGTTGCCGGGCACCGCCCTTTCACGCTGCCCATCTTTTCTTGGGGGTAAGTCCGTCTTGCTTGATTCAATTACCAACCACAACGTCAGGCATTAACCACCGGAGAGTATTGCGGAAAAGACGTCTTCCACCTGCCGGGAAAGGTCGTCGTTGTCGGAATTGTTGACTACATAATCGGCTTTTTGCCTCTTGAAGTCAAGAGGTTTTTGCGTTTTCTCCAAGGTCCGTAATTCCTCGGGTGACCAGCCCCGCTGACGGCCAACCCGGTCCACGCGCGACCGCTCGTCCGTCTCCACGAAAATCACCCGATCACAACAACGATCCAACCCCGCCTCATACAACAAGGGAGCATCCCAGACGACGGCCCGAACGGTCGGGTCGGCCTGATACCGGGCTAATAATTCCCGACTACGTCGGTCGATCCGCGGGTGTAATAGTTTTTCCAACCGACCACGCGCCGCCGGATCATCGGCCACGATGCGACGGATGGTCTCCCGATCCGCGCGACCATCCGGACGAACCACGGACGACCCCCACCATCGCTGAACCTCCGCCAGTACATCCGGGTGGTCCAACTCTTCGTGGCCGATCTCGTCGGCACAAATCACCGCCGCACCCAGCTTTCGCATCAGGGCGGCTACGGTGCTCTTGCCCGACCCAATGCCGCCGGCCAGACCGATAATCGGTTTGCCGGTCTTCACCTCTTGGCAACCTTTGACATTCAGGTACGCCTTGAACCGACGGAGCCGAAGACAAATTTCCATCAGGGGCTTGGAACTTGTCCATTTCCAGTATGCGGAAGGCCCGGAAAGCACCCCCGGGCATCAGCTACAAGGGTGGTTCCATACGATCTGCTCTACTCACTTCCCACCGTTCGACATACCCAAGCCGTGCAACTCCTGTCTTACCGACACCACCGGGAATTCACACAGCGGTCAAAACCTGGGAGTTCGCTGATCGCTGGAAATGACGCCTGAAGGCGACGGGCCACTTCGTGTTCCCCGTGACCCCGTCCGATTTCCCACCGGACGTAATACAAGTATAACGGCTTGCCCAAGTCCTGTCACTACCTCCCGCCCGGAAATTTGCGTTTTTTTGTCTTTCGGTGGCATCCGGCCATCCAGGCCAAGCCACAAGATGCATAACGCCCGCAAGTTCATATATTATATGATTTTGCATCAGAATAGATGGCTGGTTCCCAGTTCCAGCCGATGGCCGGCCGGGTCATGAACCACCAGCTTTCGGTCATAAAAACTCCAGCCGCGAACCCATGCATAATCCATTTTTTCCTGCTCGATACGTTCGACGAATTCAGTCAGGTTGGCTATTTCGATCGACAGCGGCGGCCGGCTGATTGGGACGGTTGCGTCCGGTGGCAGGACATTAAGAATCAGACGTGGTCCACTCCGCAGTCGGCCACGGTATTCAAGCGAATTGTCCCCATTCAGCTTCTTGTGCCGCTCAAAACCGATCCGATCGGCGTAGAACTGATCTAATGCCTCAACGATCTCGCGCGGTACAAAAAGCTGCACGTTTTCGACGGCCAGGATGCGCGGCCGATACGTCATGCGGGCAACGCTTGCCAAGCGATTTTATCTCCCATCCGAGCCGGCCGTCGCCGAACAGGTAAGGCCGGCTTTTCTTCTACCACCCGGTATGACCCTCATCAGCGTCAGTCCCACCAGCAAACCAGCCAGTTCGACAGCCATCGCCCCGCACAGCGGCGAGAGCAACCCGGCCGTGGGCGATGCGCCGATGATCCGGATTTCGCCATCTCCGTCGGCTTTTAAGGGTTTGGCCGGCAGAGGAGCATTATCCACGACCTCGTTCAGCGAACCCTGTAACTGTTCACCGGTCGAGTTCTCGCCGGTGACCTGATAGAAAAGTTCGGTCAGTATCTGGAGCGGAAAACCCAAGGCCACCGAGGCCCCGGTCATCGGACGGCCGTTCGCTCGAGCGCTGATGTCGGCCTTCAAAACGAACGTTTCATCGACCTTAGCCTCATAAAAATAGGGGATGGCAAGATTCGGTATGACCACCGTGTGGATTCGGCCCAGTTCCGAAACCTCTTCCGTGGTCATGTCCATCAACACGACATTCTCGACGCTGAGCGCGCCCTCGGCGGTCAATAACACCGAGCCGTCCGCCTGCCCTTCCAGCAAGAGTCTCGCTTCGAGGACTTTTTCGGATTGCTCGCCGCGAATCTGCTCGACGCTAAGCATCACCTCGGCCGTGGTTCCGGTAAGATCGACATGGCCGGTATCCGTCCAGACAACCATATACCCGTCAAGAAAGAAGTAGCTGCGGACCTCCAAAGCCGTCCCTGCCGCCTTGCCGATCTCGCTTTCGGTGAAGGTGATCTCCCGGGTTTCCGTGGCCTGGCCGCGACCTTGATAGAAAACATTGTCCAAGAGGCTAAAGACGGCAACGTCCAATCCGAATTCGTCCGGGTCCGGCGTCGTGCTGAGCCGGGGATCGTAAAAGTAGGTACTCGCGACCGCCCCGGCATCCTCGGCCTGCCCCTCCTCGCCGGGCAATTCCGCCACCACGATCAGCGGCAGGTTTCCCGTCGTTTCGTCCAGATCCTCGAAGGCGTAATCGGAATTCAACTCCTGCCCGTCAACGAATTGCTTGACCTCGGCCACCACGGTTGCATCAATGGACTGCACGGCCGCGTAAGCTGATACCGCTTGGAGTACAAAAAACACCGACCATGCTTTTATGTGGCGATATGTGTCCATTTTTACTCCAATATTCCAAAAATGAATGGCCTACGGCAAACCATGCCCTGTGTCATCAACGCTTGGTGGTCGCCTCAAAAGTCCGCACCGTCTCGAAGACGATACCGGCCGATTTAGCCAAACGAAGAATTTCTTCTTCGCGATCACTCAATCCCTCAATGCTCAAGTTGCGCGTCTGTTCGTAAACCCGTTTACGCCATTCGCGCGTTTCTTTGACCGCTTGTGTGTCACTCATACAACACCTCCAACGGGTTAGCGATTTCGCTCATCAATTGTTTCTGACGAAGCTCATCTGCCTGGGCTACTTCGTCGAGCACAAGCGTGCTGAGGCACGGAATCCATAAACGATGTCTGGCTTGGTTCAGAAATTCAATGGTCGCACGCTGAAAATCGGGCGTCTCGTCGTGGAAAACATGTGACCAAACCGATGTTTCAAGATATATACGCAAGTCCTGCATGGTTTTGTCGTCGCCCAAGCCTCTATATACTATTCTATCCCAACGCTATGTGCGAATAAAGGTCGTTCACTTCCGCTGCTAAATGCTGCATTATCGCCTCTTTCCTCCCAAAAAACACTTAACGATTTCAACCCCACCGTAAAACAAGCGACATCTACAAGAACACGATTCTGGGTTCGGCAACATGATTAATCTGGCAATATCGCATCAGCATAGCCACGTAACTATCCCGGACATGCACCAAGTCGCCTAATCCCAGAAGTTCCTGTGTTCGGTGGACGGCTTCGGCCTCGGGGCCCTCGATTTCCACGAAAAAGCCCAAGTGAGGCAGTTCATCCAGTTCAACCAGGCAATCGTTCAATCGCCAGGTTTCCCGCCGCTTTTCAAAACACAGAACCTCGACAAACCCCAAGGCCGAAAGCAACCTCAGGGTCTCGGCCGCCGGATCGACGGCAATCTCGATCTCCTCGCGCTGTTTATACGCGCCATCCCGGCGCGGTCCTTTATAGGTGAGGGTGATGGAAGGGGTTTGCCCCTCGATGGATCGGTATTCGCGCACGCGTAGTCCGCGGTCACCGGCCAGCAACACACGATCCGCGTTATCGAAAATATGATTGGCTTCCACGACCCGGCTTACGCACCCGGCGCCGAGTGCAGTCAGTCGATCGCGCAGCGGCTGATGGGTATCGACCTTGAGCTTGGCCTCGATTTCCAAACCCATCGGGCACCTCGTCGCTCAACCGGCCACGATATTGACCATTCGTTGCGGGATACAGACCACCTTGCGTACGGTTTTACCGGTCAGCTCCCGCGTGATCCGCTCGTCGGCCAGGGCGATCTGCTCCATCTGTTTCACATCACCGGCCGCGGCCGCCGGCAGAGTGATGCGCGAACGGACCTTCCCGTTGATCTGCACCGGAATCTCGATCTCCGCATCGACGCACAGGGCTTCGTCATAGCCGGGCCAGGGCGTGGCAGCAATCGAATCTTTCCAGTCCGCCCCACGCAGCCGATGCCACAATTCCTCGCCCAGGTGCGGGGCGATCGGCGAAAGCAACTGGACAAAGGTTTCCGCTACGGTTCGCGGTACACGCTCGACCTTGAGTGCGTTAAGCATTTCGATCAAAGCCGCGATGGCCGTGTTGAACCGCAATTCCTGAAGATCAAGCGTCACCCGCTTCACGGTTTTGTGCAACAAACGACGCATGGCCTCGTCCGCCGGCGAATCGTCGATGCGTAACGTACCGTCGTCGGCCACGAACCGTCGCCAGACATTGTGCAGAAAGCGGCTCATCCCAACGATATCCCGCGTGCTCCACGGCTTGCTGGCCTCCAGCGGTCCCATGTACATCTCGTATACCCGCAATGTGTCCGTGCCGAATTCGTGGCAAATGTCGTCCGGGGCAACGGCGTTCTTGAGGCTCTTGCCCATCTTCCCGAGGCTGCGGGTCAGGGATTCGCCGTTTGATTTGCGGACATACCGGGTATCCTTGCCCTCGCCCCGCTCCTCGACATCGCGGATATCGACATACATTCCCCGACCTTCCTGATACGCGTAGGCCTGGATATAGCCCTGGTTGAACAGCCGGCCGAACGGCTCCGGCAAGCTGACGTGTCCCAGATCGTAAAGCACCTTGTGCCAGAACCGCGAGTAAAGCAGGTGCAGGACGGCATGCTCGGCCCCGCCGACGTATAGATCGACCCCGCCAGGCTCATCATCCCGCTTGGGGGCCATCCAATACTGTTCGACTTGTAGAGCGGCAAAACGCTGCTCGTTGCGATTGTCCAGATAACGCAGGTAATACCAGCACGAGCCGGCCCATTGCGGCATGGTGTTCAGCTCACGGTGAAACGCGCGGACTCGCACGCCGGAGGGCGGCGTCTGCCCCGGCCGCACCAGCTTGACCGAACCGGTATCCGTTACATACCCGCGGACGTTGACCCACTCCGTCGCCCGACCCAGCGGTGGCGCAGGCGGTGCGTTCGGATCCTCGGACGCCTGCGGGCGGTAGTCGTCGATGGCCGGCAGTTCCACGGGCAACTCGCTTTCGTCCAACGCGAAAATCTCATCCGTCTCCGCGTCGTGGACGATGGGGAACGGCTCGCCCCAATAGCGCTGCCGACTGAACAGCCAGTCGCGCAACTTGTAATTCACCGTCCCTTTGCCCAACTCGTTTTCCTCGAGCCAATCGGTGATTCTCTTCTTGAACTCAGCGGTAGGCAGGCCGTCATACGCACCGGAATTGACCGCCTTGCCCTCGCCGACAAAGCCGCGCCAATCCTCGTCGCCCGGCGGCTGGACCACCTGAATGATCGGCAAATTGAACTTTTGGGCGAATTCGAAGTCGCGCGTATCGTGGGCGGGGACGGCCATGATCGCCCCCGTGCCGTAACCCATCAGCACGTAATCCGCCACCCAGATCGGGATGCGCTCGTTGTTGACCGGATTGATCGCATAGGCCCCGGTAAATACGCCGGTTTTTTCCTTGGTCTCGGCCGTCCGGTCCAGGTCGGTCTTGTTCCGGGCGACGGCCACATATTCCTCGACCGCCCGCCGGTTTTCCTGTTTAGTGATCTTCGCCACCAATGGATGTTCGGGGGCCAGAACCATATAGGTAGCCCCGAACAACGTGTCCGGACGGGTCGTATAGACTCGGATCGTTTCGTCCTCGTCGTCGGCCAGGGCAAAATCGACCTCCGCTCCTTCGCTCCGCCCGATCCAGTTGCGTTGCATCAACTTGATGGCTTCCGGCCAGTTCACCAGCTCCAGATCGCGTTCCAGTCGGTCGGCATACTTCGTGATGCGCAACATCCACTGGCGTAGCGGCCGCCGGTAAACGGGATGGTTGCCCCGATCGCTGCGGCCTTCGTTGGTGACCTCTTCGTTGGCCAGCACCGTACCCAGCGCGGGGCACCAGTTCACCGGCACTTCGTCAAGGTAGGCCAGCCGATGATGATCCAGCACCGTCCGGCGCTGCGCGGGCGATAGCTCCGCCCACTTCTGCGTGCCCGGCGGCAGCCCGTACCACTCCTGCAAGCCCTGCCCCCGGGCGGGGACAACCCGGCCATCGAAGTTCACCACGAGGTGTTCCTGTTCGAGTTTGTGGACCAGCTCGGCGATCGGCCGGGCGGCATCCTCGGCCGGGTCGTACCAACTGTTGAACAACTGAAGGAAAATCCATTGCGTCCAGCGGTAATAGCTCACGTCGGTGGTCGCGATTTCGCGGTCCCAGTCGTAACCCATGCCCAGCCGCCGCAACTGGTCGCGCATGTTGGCGATATTCTTTTCGGTGGTTTCGCGCGGGGGCACGCCGTGCTCGACCGCGTACTGTTCGGCCGGCAACCCGAACGCGTCGTAGCCCATCGGGTGCAGCACGTTGAAACCCCGCATGCGCATATAACGGGCGTAGATATCCGTGGCGATGTATCCCAGCGGGTGCCCTACGTGCAGTCCCACCCCGCTCGGGTAGGGGAACATGTCCAGCACGTACAGCTTGGGCTTGGTCGGATCGAAATCCCTATCGCCCGGCTGAAACGTGCGAAAGGTCTTGTGCTCCAGCCAGTATTTCTGCCACTTGGTCTCGAAAGCGGAAAAGTCGTAATTCCCTGTTCCTGAACTCATAAGCGAATACTCGTTAAATATATGCGTAACTCAATTAAACCAAACGGGGGGCAAGCCATCCGCCCATACCCCGCGGCCATATAATACGCCCCCCCGCCGACGGGGGCAAAAGCCAGCCCGAAGCAGTTTACCTCGC
>CAZXSA010000163.1:0-11733 GCA_964642815.1 uncultured Planctomycetales bacterium
CATCATGCCACGCCACCCCTGCGGCGCATAGATGGGGTTCGTTAAGCGGACACGAGAATCCTTTCTCGCGCCCAAGGCCGGGCGAATCCTTTCGCTTGCCCGCACTCACGGAATGGGAATCCCGCAAGAATGTGGTATCGAGAAAAATTCCTGGCAACCGAGCCGGCAAGGTTTTTCCAACGCGCCCCCAAAGCCTAACCGTCTAAAGGTCTAACCGTCGAATCATTTCTTTTTCCGTTTCGCCAGGGAGGACGAACGCCGCTTATTGGGGCGTTTGGCATGTGTCGGGCGGAAACCTGTTCGCCGTTCGAGCATGTTTTTGGTCTTATCGATCTCGGCGGCCAGTAGTTTCTCATCCGGCAGAGCGGTGCGATATCGGGCGGCGACGACCTTGTTGGGTAGGCCTTCCAGGGCGTAGCGGGCCAAAGAATCGTCCTTTTCGGCACAGAGGATCAGGCCGACCGGCGGGTTCTCCCCCGGGTGCGTCCAATGCTGGCGGGCATAGTTGAGATAAACATGCATCTGGCCGACGTCGGCGTGCGTGAACTTACCGAGCTTCAGGTCGATGACCACCAGGCAGCGGAGCCCGCGGTGAAAGAAGAGCAAGTCGAGGCGATACCACTCGTCGCCGATCCGCAATCGCCGCTGCCGGGCGACGAAGGTGAAATCACCACCCAATTCAAGCAGAAAGCTTTCCAGATGGCCGATCAGGGCCTGCTCAAGGTCGGACTCGGAATACTCGTCCTTGAGGCCCAGGAACTCCAGTACCAGCGGGTCTTTGAGCTCCTCTTCCGGCGCGACGGCGTCGCTGGGCAGGTGTTTCCGGCCCTTCTGTATCATTGTGGCCTTGTCCCGCGAGAGCAAGGTGCGTTCGTAAAATCGCGTGTTGATCTGCCGGTCGAGTTGCCGCACGGACCAGCCGCCGCGAAGGGCCTCGGCATGGTAAAAGGCGACGGCTTCCGGGGAGGAAAGTCGAATCAGCTTCACATAATGCGACCAGGGCAACGGCAAGGCCCCGGCGATTCGGGCCATACCTCCGACGAATGGTGTAGTGGATTTCCGCAATCGTGTCGCGGAAATCTCCAGGGGCGTCCCGGAGGTCGCGAAGGTCGGACTTTTCCGCGACACTGTCGCGGAAATCCACGCGGGCGGAAACGTGGTATAAAACCGGCGGAACCGTTCGAGGTTGTCCTGACTGAATCCCCTTCCAAATCGTGCGGTCAGATCCGCGGAAAGCCGTTCAAGTAACAACTCTCCGTATGCGGCGCGCTTCGCTCCATGCTGCTCGTGCTCGACAATTCGCCGGCCGATCTCCCAGTAGGTCGCGGTCATGATCGTGTTGACCGAGCGGGCGGACGCGCGGCGGGCGACCTGAAGCAATTCGACAATATCGCCCAGGACGGCATTGTAAGCTAATCGAGAAGATATGCGGCGAACACTCGCGGTCGATTTCCGTTTGGACATTGCTTCACACCCTTGGCCCGTCGGCCGGCACACTCCTCTTGAAAACCTATATCGATCCGGTGTCCCTCACTGTAATACTTTGAGCACATTTCGTCCACAGGGAAACAGAGGCTTTTGCCATGCAGATGCGAATCCTTTCGCATGTCTGCATCCGTGGGATGGGAATCCCGGACGGAGTGGTAGAGAGATCGGAATCTCGATACGGCTGGGGGGCACAACGTTATCAATCATCGCTGAGGGGGTTTTTCTCAAGTGGCGGACTATCAAAACAAAGAATGACCGCGAAGGTATTATCATTCGTGAGCTCCGCGCGGATTTTCCCGTTCAGCCGTCCCATCAGCGTCTTGCATAAAGCCAGGCCCAGACCGCAATGCCCGGCGATCTGCCGGGAGGCATCGCCACGCCAGAAACGGTCAAAGACATGCTCCAAATCCGTAGGGCGAATCTGGCCGGCGGTATTGGTAACGGTCAATTCAATGTTTTCGTTCAGGCGGGACAGATCGATCCCAATCTGCCCACCCCGATCGCCGTAGGTTACGGCGTTACTTAGGATGTTCTGAAGGACAAGGACGAGTTTCACCCGATCGGATACCAGCGGGCAAGCAGGCAAAAGACGCCAATGGACGCGCAATTGTTTTTCGGCGGCCTGATTTGCGAAGGGTTGCCAGCAATCCCGCAGAAGAGCCGTCAGATCAACCTGCTCGGCCAAGATCTCAAGTTGACCGGAATCGGCCCGGGCCAGGCTCAGAAGATTCTCGACCATCCGGTGCATCTGCAGGTTGATGCCCAGACACTGGCTTAGCGTATCCCGGTACGCTTGCGTATCGCGGTCTCTGGAAAGCGCGACTTCCAACAGGGAGCGCGCGCCGGCCAGTGGAGTACGCAACTCATGGGCAACGTCGGCATTGAATCTTCGCTCGCTTTGAAACGCATTGTCCAACCGAGTCAGCAAGTTATTCAAGCGATCAACGATCGGCTGAAGTTCCGACGGCGTATTGGTGCAGATGATACGCTGATCGAGATCGGATTCCTGGACCGCCGCGATCCGGGCGGCCAACTGCCTGGCCGGGCGCAGTCCGCGTCGAACAAGGAAAATCAGCACGGCTGCGGAGGTACCTATGGACAGAAGGCCGACGAGCACCATGCTCGAACGCAATTGGGTCAGGACGACCGCGACCTGCGCCGTTTCGCGCCCGATGACCATCGTGATCGTGAGAGGTTTTTCAAAAGGTCCGGCTTTTTCCGGGCGGGGCGCGAAGCGTGCTCCCACGAGACATCCCGGCCGCCCATCGGGCAATCGCGCCAAGCGAAAAACCGGATTGTCCAACGTGCCGTCGACAGGCTGAAGATCCTGTCCTTGCAGCGAAGGGGAACGGGCCAGCACGCTCCCGTCGTCTGCCCAGACTTGATAGTACTCCGCTCGTTCAGAAGGTTTGAATTCCGAAAAATCCGCTTCCTTGAAATCGAGTTCCACCTCGCCGTCCTCGCTTTCGGCCATGGCGGCCAGGGCGCGTAATTTAGAGGCAAGGGTCTCGTTGAAACTGTTCCACAACGCCCGGCCGATCAAGACGTAAAGCAACAGACCGGAAAGCAACAAGACGACCGCCATGCCCAGCGCCGTTCCCAGTAACAGACGTGTTTGCAATGCGCGGGTCAACATCCCAGCATATAACCTTGGCCTCGGCGAGTGTGAATCAGCCGAGGCAAGTCCGGCCGCTCAATCTTCTTTCGCAAATACCCGATGTATACGTCCACCACGTTACTTTCCGCCATGCTATGAAAATCGTAAACATGTTCCCATATCTCCGTACGGGAGACCACGGTTCCGGCGCGGAGGGCCAGATACTCCAGCAAGGCATATTCCCGAGCGGTCAAACTCAAGGGTATTCCCTCACGGGAGACGGTGCGCTTGGTCGTATCGATTTCCAGATCTCCGACAGCTAGAACCGGATTTTTCAAGCCGTATCCGCGACGCACCAACGCTCGAATCCGGGCCAGAAGTTCCTCAAACGCGAAGGGCTTGACCAAATAATCATCGGCCCCGCTATCCAGACCCCGGACGCGGTCCTGAACGCCGTCCCGGGCAGTCAAGATGAGAATGGGAACGTTTTTATGTTTTTGCCGCAAGCGCTGAAGGATGGTCAGACCGTCCATGCCCGGCAGCATGACGTCGAGAATCATCGCGTCATAGTCGTTACTTAGCCCATACCACAACCCTTCCTCGCCGTCGCCGGTCGCGTCCACGGCGAAGCCCGCCTCCCGCAGCCCCTGAGCAACGGCGTTGCGCAGCGGTTCATAGTCCTCTACCAGTAAGATGCGCATGACCCTTATCTGCCTGCGGGAGATTCAAGCCGGCCGCTCAGTTGTCGTCATCCTCTTCGTCGTCTTCTTCCTCGACTTTTTTCTTGAGCAGCGCGCCGTCCGAGGCGACCTTGATTTCGATCTCCTGCCCGTTGACCTTCCATTCGGCTTCGTAGACGGTCTGGCCGTTTTTGAACTCCCGCTCGATCTCCTTGACCGTGGCCCCGCCCGCTTCCGCCAGGATCGTCGCCTTCACGGCCTCGGGTACCTGCTCGAGGGACAGTTTTTCTTCCTGCTCGTCGTCATCGTCATCATCGTCCCCTTTTTCCTTGGCCCCTTTCCCAAACATCTTACCGGTTGGCAGAACCATTATTTCCTTCTCTTTGTTGCCAACCTTGGCTTCAATCTCGTAAAAAACGATCGTAACCCGTTCATACTTGACCTGGGCATCGGCGGGGAATTTTTTCGCCGCTACTGCCTTGACCGCTTCGGGCACGTCGGTGGGATCAACCGGCTCCTCCATCTCCACGAGATCGCCATTGGCCGTGACCTTTGCCTCGATCTCGCGTCCGTCGATCGTCCATTCCGCCTCGTAAAATACCATGCCGTGCTCTTTCTCGCACTCGACTTCGCCAATTGGGGCATTTCCGGCCAGCTTCATCAGGGCCGCCCGGGCCGCCTCGGGAACCTGATCCAGAGACATTTTCTGCTCGTCGCCGGCGATAGCGATGCCGATTACAAACCCCAAACCGACCAACAGCAGGATCATTCCTTGCTTTTTCATGGCATAACTCCTTTCTTCTAAATTGGTTACGGTGATTACGTGCTACCGGCCCGATCCTTGTATGTGTTTAGCGGCCATGCAATCAGAACCTGGAGCGGGAGTGACAGGCCGATGTAGTATGACGCACCGAGAACCGTAAATCATCTTCTCTCGGCCCCGCGCTCCCGCTTGGGGTTCTGTTTCGTCGCATGCGCGGGTTTTGTATGTCGCTAAACACGTACCGATCCTTGCATCGGGCCAGTTTAGCGATTACGGTCAAGTAACTTACCATCACCAATATGAGAAGATGATGAGAGGACCGGGCTTTTTATGCAATATCCTATGCCGCCGAATAATTCACTACGGAGGCCCAGCCAAGCGCGGCTCCGTGTTAAAAACCGATGAATAATCCGGGATAAATCGCTCTCGCCGTATTCAGCCTCGCCTAAACTAATAAAAATGCCCACCTCGTTGCGTTCCAGTGGCCATGCCCTTGCCGCGACCGCCCGGTCGGGGTTACGATGGCCGGCGTTGACCAATAGCGAGTCTTCTTTTCCTCGCATCACGAAAGGAGCCTTTCGCGTGTCCGAGCGGATGGAAAAACTGTACGCGGAACGGTTGAAGCGTTATACGACGGCCATGCGAAACGAAAAGCCGGACATGATTCCGATCCGGCCGTTCGTGGCCGAGTTTATTGCCACCTATTGCGGCTACACCTGTCAGGAGGTCGCCCACGATTGCGAAAAGGCGTTCGAGGCCACGCGACGCTGCGCCGCCGACTTCGACTGGGACGCTACGGTGGGCAACATGGTCTTCGTGTGGACGGCGCTCACCCAGGCGATTGGTCTGAAATACTGGGCCATACCGGGCATCGATATACCGGCCGACGTCGGCTTCCAGTACCGCGAGCCGCCCGAGGGGCAAGCCTTCATGAAACCCGACGAATACGACTCCCTGATCGCCGACCCGACGGGCTTTCTCTACAACGTCTGGCTGCCCCGCGTCTCCACCGAAGTGGTCGAACCGGGCCGGCCGAACACGATGCGTAACAACCTTTCGTTCGTCAAAGGCGGGATGGCCATGATGCAGTACTTCCAGGGTCTGGCCCGCCAGGGCGAATTACTCCGCACGCAATGTGGATGCGTGTCGGCCATCGCGGGGATTCTGAAAGCGCCGTTCGACATACTGGCGGACAAGCTGCGCGGGTACGTCGGGTTGGCTCAGGATCTGTTCGAGCGGCCCGATAAGGTGCTGGCCGCCTGCGAGGCCCTCATCCCTTATCTGACTCAGGTCGCCCTGGCCACCTCAGACCCGACAAAGCAGGTTCCAGTAAGCCTGTGGATGCATCGCGGCTGCGTGCCGTTTATCTCGTTCGAGCAGTTCGACCGGTTTTTCTGGCCCACGCTCAAGCCGATTATCGAAACCTTGTGGTCCAAGGGTCTGCAAACCCTTTTCTACGCCGAGGGCAAATGGGGCGCCCATCTCAAGACGTTCCGCGAGCTGCCCGCCGGCAGCATCATTTTCCACGTCGATATGGACGATATCTTCGAGGTGCACCGGGTGCTGGGCGATCGGTTCTGCATCAGCGGGGGAATCCCGAATTTCCTCCTGGCCTACCGCTCGCCCAAGGAGGTACGCGAATACTGCAAGAAGGTGATCGACGGCGTGGCCCGCGACGGAGGATACATCATGGACGCCAGCGCGATCGTTCAGAACGACGCGAAAGTGGAAAATATCAAGGCCATGACCGAATTTACCCGGGAATACGGGGTCTATTGACGACACCCGGTTCGAGGTAGAATCAGGGAGCCTGGTCAACGGACAGGAGCGATAATATGACCGAGTCGAAAACGCCTCAGCGGTTGCCGGGGGAATGTTACCCCTGGGAGGAAAAGAGAAAGGAACTGCCGGAGATTCTCGGCGATCCGCAACTGGCTGAGAAGATGTGGAAAGACGTCGACGCGTTGGGGTATATGTACATCTGGATGTGTCTGCTGGCATTTTAACGGCCGTCGGCGGCGTCCGCGTTGGCGCCGAGGCCGGCCGATCGGGTTGAAAAGGGAGATCCTTCGATGCGTTTCGCGAAATGGTCCATTCTGATCGTGGTTTCCGTGCTGGGCGCGACGTTGACCGGCTGTCTGTTCGGCGATGTGGTACGCATCGACGCTACGTACAACGGCAAGACGGTGACGGTTCCGTTGAACGGCACGCTGATTGTCTCGTTGGACTCGAACGCCACCACCGGCTACGCCTGGGCCCTGGACAGCGTGGATGCAACCATCCTCGAAAGCAAGGGCAGCGAATATATCGCTCCGGTGACCACCCTGATCGGGGCCGGCGGCACGGAAGAGTGGACGTTCAACGCCATCGCCGTGGGCCAGACCACCCTCAAGCTCAAATACGTACGCAGCTTTGAGCCGGAAGAGGAACCGGCCGACACGTTCGAGGTCACGGTGACGGTCGAATAGCCGCCCGTAAGGTCCGAGAACACGTTTTTGTGCATCCTGCATAAATTTTGACGAGGCCGGTGCCCGCCGCACGGGTCGAGCCTACAATACACGGGGCAGGAGGGGCTTGCCCCGTGTGTTTTGGGTCAGGTTGCTACCGCCGCGCGGCCGGCGGTAGTCGTTGGCGGGTAGTGTTGCAGGAATAACCGTTGCCGACCGATGTCAAAAAAGTGACCTTGAACAACCCCAAAGTCATTGCTTTGGAAGTCAGCCTGCTCCCGGGCGAGGTCTACCGCAAGCTAAGCTGCCTCGCGAAACAGATCGGCCGCGATCCGCAGCAGGCTTTGATCGAGCAACTCCTCGCCGAAGCCCTGCCCATCATGGAGGGGCGGGCGGTTTACGAAATTCATGCCGTGGAAACCATCGCCGCGCAACGACTGCAACTGGTCGGCTGCCCCCCCATCCTCGGCCCGGTGAATAACCATCTGCAACCGGCTCAACGGGTGGCCGTGTTCGCCACGACGATCGGCGCGGAGCTTGAAAATCTGATTCGCCTTCGGGAGGCCGACGACAACCGTATCGAATCGACGATTCTTCAGGCGATCGGTGACGCGGGAGTCAACGCGGTGGTCGATGCCCTGGCCGATCATCTTTACTGGAACGAACTGTCCACCCAGGAGTGCCTCGCGCCGCCGTTGATCCCGGGCTGCTGTGGATTCGACTTCCAACAACTCGAAACGCTGTTGGGGATTCTCGACCCGCGGCCGATCGGTTTGGAATTGTTGCCCGGCCCGACCTTGAAGCCGACCCTGAGCACGGCCGGTCTTTTCGGCATCGCCCCCCAAGGCAAAATGGAAGAGTTCGGGATTCCCTGTCTGCACTGTGATCTGAAAGCCTGCCGCCTTCAATCACGGAAAGAAGCCCCCCTCTTCGATTAACCAGGATTATCTACCACAGAGCACACGGAGAACACGGAGTAAAGATGACCCAGGGGCGAAGGCGAGGCCTACCTCAGTGTGGATACATACACCCTGTCGGAACATTCGCTCACCCTGTTCTTTAATAACTCCTTTATTCTCCGCGACCGCCGTGATCTCCGTGGTCAAACCGGTTTAAATCGCCCCGCCGCCGCGCTCGCCGGTACGGATGCGGATGCATTCCAGTAGTGGAGTAACGAAGATCTTGCCGTCGCCGACCGATCCGCCGTTATTGCGGGCCGAGCGCAGGATGGCATCGATGGTCCGCTCGACCCATTCCTCGTTGACCGCGATATCGATGCGAACCTTGGGGACGAGATTAGGCGTCGTTTTCTGGCCTCGATAAACATCGTCGCTGACCTGTTGGCCGCGACCGGAAACCCGGGTCACGGTAATCCGGTAGACTTCCTCTTCGATCAGGGCCTCGCGGACCTGGTCCAGTTTGTTTTCCTGAATAATCGCCGTTATCAGCTTCATGGCTATCCTCGTTCCTCGAACCGTTTAACTTGCGGTCAACATGCCGTAGCCGCGCTCGCCGTGGTAGGCGTCGTCGAGACCGGCCATCTCGCTGTGCCGATCGGCGCGGAACCCGAAGACCTTTTCCACCACGAACACCAGCACCAAGGTGAGCACGACGGCGTAGGCGATGGCGATGCCGACGGCCGCCAACTGTACGCCCAACTGTTGCATCACGCCCCACGAGCCGCCGGCGGCGACGGCGGCCTCGTCCATCCAGCTCTTGCGGATAAAGAAAGTGAGCAGGATGGCCCCGACCGTTCCGCCGACGCCATGCACCCCAAAGGCGTCCAAGCTGTCATCATAACCCAGCCGGTTTTTGAGCAGGATCGCGCCGTAGCAGGCGCAGGAGGCTACGGCCCCGAGAATGAGCGCGCCACCCGGCTGCACGACGCCGGCCGCCGGTGTCACCGCCACCAGACCGGCAAGGATGCCGCTGGCAAAACCCAAGGCTGTCGCCTTCCCGTTATGCAGGCCCTCGATAATCATCCACATGAGGGCCCCGGCGGCGGCGGCCGTCTGCGTCGCGGTGAGGGCCCGGGCGGTATCGAGACCGCTGGAGATCGCGCTGCCCGCGTTGAAGCCGAACCATCCGACCCAGAGCAGCCCCGCGCCCATTAAGGTCATTACGAGGTTATTAGGCCGCGTGGTCAGCGTCGGATACCCCCGCCGGGCGCCCAGATAAATCGCCGCGACCAGGCCGCTGTATCCGGAGGAAATATGCACGACCGTCCCACCCGCGAAATCGATCGCCCCTCGCGCTCCCATGTTGAACAGAAAGCCGTCTTCGGCCCAGACCCAATGACACAGCGGGTTATAGACCAGCAGGCCCCACAGGGCGATAAAGATGCAATAGCTCTTGAACCGTACTCGCTCGGCCAGGGCGCCGGCGATCAAGGCTGGCGTGATGATCGCGAATTTGCCCTGGAACATGGCGAAGACGTATTCGGGCACACCCTGGGCCATGATCTTGTCGTCGATATCGGACAGAAACAGCAGGCCGCTGCGCCATCCGAACCAGCCGCCGAGCGCGCCCGGCCCGAACGACATGGAGTACCCGCAGATCACCCACAGGACGGCCATCACCCCCATGGCCGCGAAGCTGTGCATCATCGTTCCGAGCACGTTCTTGCTGCGGACCAGCCCGCCGTAAAACATGGCCAACCCGGGGATCATCAGCAGCACCAACGCCGTGGAAGTCAACATCCACGCGGTTGCTCCGCTGTCCACCGCCGGCTGGGGATCGCCTTCCTGGGCTTGGGCCGCATGCACTCCGAAAAGAAGCAACCAAACCAGGATTAACCCGGCTACCGTTATTCGCTTTACCTTCATGACCCAACCTTTCCGTCAAAATCTCCCGTACTTCGACCGTCCAGGCCTGTCGATGCGCGCACCATCACCCCGCGCGGCGGCCTTGGCCTGAACCACGACGACTGACGAGCGCGAAACCATTGCTTTGCCTGCCAACGCATCAAGCAAGCACCGTGCCGCCCGCAAAATAGGCGAAAAAACCTTAATAGAGGGATTGAAATCGGCATCGAACGTCGTTTTGGGCGAGATGGCCTTCTGCTTATTTCGCGGGCATCGCCGTAAAAGTGCATAGCGGCTAAGCAATTTTTCGGAAGCAACGCGAGGGTAAGCGGACGATATTAGACTTTCCGACCGATATAGGACGACCCATTCGGTGTGGTTATAATAGCGGATGGTATAAACCAACGGACCTACCTACTCGTGGAGACCGATGATGCGAAAGACGATGGTGCTCGTGGTTGTTTCGATACTGGCTTCGCTGTTCTTGATGGGCCAGGGATGCCCCACCCCCGCGGCGGATCTGGTGGTGAACTTGGGCGACGACCAAACGATTGATCTGGGCTGGGCGGCATTCCTTCCGTCGGAGGTCACCGGCGGCACCGAGCCTTACAGTTATGCTTGGAGCCAGGTGGGCGGAGCCAAGACCGTTATCACCGATCCGGTCGCCGCGGGCACCACGGTGATTCCGAACACCGGGGGGACGGCGAAGTATCGCCTGACGGTGACCGACAAGAAAGGCAAAAGCAGCTATGACGAGGTTGCGGTCACGGTGACGCCGCCGCCGGCCGATGCATTTTCCGTCGATGCTGGCGCCAATCAAACGGTGGATGGCGGCGAGGTCACGCAATTTACGGCCGTCACGTTCAACCCGCCCGATGAGGTTACTTACGAATGGTCGGTTGCTTTCGGGGCGGCCACTTTGGTCGACGCCGACCGCGAGACGGTCACGGCCACCGCTCCGACCACCTCGGGCGATTCGGTCCTCATGGTGAAAGCGATTAGCGGAGAGCAGACCGTTCAGGATCTCGTTTTTCTGACCGTGCGCCCGCCATTGAGCGTGAGTCTTGCATCCGGTTCGAAATCGGTGGAACTCGGCCAGGTGACCTCCCTCGACGCTCTGGCCGCCGGCGGTATCGGACCGTACAGCTTTCAATGGGTGCAGCTCAGCGGCACGCCGGCGAAAACGGAGGTCGTTTCGACTACCACGGATTCCGTGCTCAGCGTCACGATGCTGGCCGTCGGATCGGCCGTGTTCCGCGTAACGGTAACGGATAATCGCGGAATGACGGCCAACACGCAGGGTTCGGTGACGGCGTTGCCCGCCTCCTCCAACGAGCTTAAGGTGAACGCTGGAGCGGACCTGACCGTCAGTCTGGGTACCGAGGCGACGCTGAACGGGACCGTCAGCGGCGGCACCGCCCCTTACGCGATTCTCTGGACCCAGGTCGATGGGGCCGCCGCCGAGATTTCCGACCCCGAAAGTGCGGTCACCAAGGTAACCTCGAGCGCCGGCGGGCAGGCGACATTCCGCTTGACCGCGACCGACATTCTGGGCCGCACGTCCTCGGACACGATGGTCTTGACGACTTTGGCGTCGCCCAATTCGGGCATCGTGGTGGACGCCGGCCCGGATCAGACCTTGGGCGTGGCCGACCTGATTTTTGTCAGCGGTTCCGTCACCGGGGCGACTCCCCCCTACAATTTTGCCTGGACCGTCGCCAGCAAGCCGGAGGGATCCCCCGATTTATTTTTCACCAATTTCACCGCGGCGGCGACCCGCGTGGTCTTCCTCGGCACCGCGGTGCCCGGCGTTTTCGTATTCCAATTGGAAGTAGTCGAACCCTACACCGGCAAGAAAGGCAGCGATACGGTGACTTATACCTTGGTGCCGTAGAATACGGCTATTGCCCGCCATCCGCTTAAGGAAAAGACAAGCTACATGCGGCGCATATAT
>CAZXSA010000164.1:0-11724 GCA_964642815.1 uncultured Planctomycetales bacterium
CCCATCATGCCACGCCACCCCTGCGGCGCATAGATGGGGTTCGTTAAGCGGACACCGTATTATGAGCGGATTAGTCAAATCGCCACGACGGCCCCCGCTGAAAACAGGAGGCATCCACAATAGAATGGCGAGGGTGTTTCCAGCACACGGATGTACTATCAGTATCGAAATATGAATCTCCGTCCTGCTTGCTCGAACGAGAATCCTTTCTCGTTCGTTTACCCGAGGGGAATCCTTTCCCCCCGGCATCACAATGGGATTGGAATCCCAGAAGAACAGGACCGAGATAGGAATCTCGGTCCAGCCAACTGCGGCGCCACGAAAACACCGGCCGCCCCTTGGGCGATCAAGATTCCCTCGCTCGGACCAAAGTCATCCACAGCCGCGTCCTTATCCCTTGAAAACCAAGTCGAAGGCCGAATCTGGATCGGGACTAATTACTGATTAATGAATGCTCATGGTATCCCCCGTATTTCCTCTGGAAGCGCGCGCCACGCCGGTCGACGGTTTTGCTTCTCCGTACTCTTGCGGTAGACTACCGGTATGGCTCGATTGAGGCATATCCTGAAGTGGGTAGGATTGCTCCTTTCACTGCTTATTGTGGCTTTGTGGGCATGGTCGTTCATCGACCATACCATTTATGATCTTGGATCTCGTCCTGTGGCTCTACTTCCTAATGGCGAAGCCGAGTTCGCACTCCGTACTATCCAATTTGGTGAGGGCGAGGTCCTGTTCAATTATGACTTCTTGCCCAGAGGGTCTCTAGGTATGCTCGTTGTCCTCGTCGACTGGTCTTGGCTTCAGGTCGATGCCGAACATATCGGTTTCGATCTGCCGTTGTGGATACCCTTCCTGCTGTTCGCCGTTCCCACAATGTACTTGTGGTGGATGTACCTGTGGTGGGCCGACCGCCGCTGCATTCCCCCCGGCCACTGCCGCAAATGCGGCTACAACCTTACCGGCAACGTCAGCGGCGTGTGCCCGGAGTGCGGGGTTGTGGTGCCTTTGCAGACTGAAGGAGAGGGTCATAAGCTGGGGGGATAGGCTCTGTCGTGGCGTGTCTGGAAGTGCGAAACGGGGAAGCCGCTAGTATCGTCCCCGTTGTCGCAATTACTCTCCTTCTCCGCCTCTCAATGGGATAGAAATCCCGGAAATATCAGGACCGAGACATTCCCGACACGCCGGGATCGGTCCAGCCGGATTTTCAATGGGCAGGCTTAGTCTCAGTTTTCGCTTCCAGCTTTTTCGCGATTTCCTGGGCCATTCGAGATCCCATGTTAGCGGGCATAGACGGCGTGGTATCGGGTTTCCAGGTGGCGCGGTGTTTCTTCCACCAACTTCGCCACACCTCGCGCGACCAGTTGGCGGGTTGATCGTCATGCATCCGGACGGCTTCCTGTAAAATCCGGCGTGCATAGGTTTGTTTCTGTTCCTGGCCTTCCTTCGGCGAAGGCTCAGTGCCATTTTCTCCGGTTGCCGTATCAATCAGGAAATCAACTCCTTCGGGAATACCCAGCATAACCGCACTACGAGCCATGACGACACCAGTGGTTCCGTCGGTACGCGGATCTATGGCCAACTTCAGTAATTCGCACATGGCATCTTTGCTTTGCAAGAACACTAATGCCTCTGCCGCCATTTTTCGTTCCTGGCTTCCACCGTTTTTAGCTAGTTTGAGCAACGGCTGAATGGCTGGATCGCCGAATATGGCTAACTCCATTGCGGCGAACTCGCCTGTCGGTTTGCGGGAGAGTATAGCTCCAAGCCTTTTTTCGAGGCATTCTTTGGCCCGAGAGGTGTTACGGACCTGCAGGCGGTGGTAACTGACCATAACCGACAGGGGTTCGGCGCCTTTGACAATATCCTCCGCCAATTGATCATCCGTCGCTTTCACGAGTTGTTTTCCGGGTCCTTCCACGTATGCTTTGTAGTTTTGTTCTATAATATCCGGCGATATAACATCTTGAGGATATTGCTCAACTGATGCCTGCCGGGTTGAAGCCTGTTGTGAAGAAGCCTCCGATCCCGTTTTGCCCTCCGCAAACAACATATCTTCCCACTTGTTTCCCTTATATTTCAGCAAACCATCTGCGGTTGCGACGTAAAGCGTATCGTTCTCAGCAAGATGAAGTCCATATACGTACAAAGTCTCGGCTGTCGACGGCCAAGAAGGCTTAAATCCGCGTTTGTCTGGCGTGGATATGCGCTTCCATTTGCCGTCGCTGTACTGAAAGACTCGTTGCCCGGTGGATATGAACATTTGCCCGCTGACACCGATTGTTCTACCGGTGAGCCACACAACATTCGATGTAATTCGAAACGTTTTATCGTCGAAGCAAATCAAACCGAGTTCAGAGGCTTCAAACCACAATTTGCCATCCGGGGTTTCCCATGCGGGATACGGATGAGGGGGTGTTAAGGAAGAAGATGCCAACATGAACTCCCTGGTTCTTCCTGAACCCGAAAACACCTTCCAATTTGGGCCATCGAATCTGGCAAGCCGACCAAAGCCGAACGCCCATAGCATACCGGAAGGGCCACAGTATAGTTCATGGTAGTGTTCTGTTCGCCGACGATCCTCCGATTTATCCACTTCAACTTTTTCCCAGCGATCCCCCTGCCATTGGTAAATTCCTCCCCAACCGCAGGCCCAAAGCGTACCCTTGGGATCAGCCACGATTTGGATAATGCTCGAACCTGGTTTACCGGCTTCCTGGGCAGGCTGAGACATCGTAGCCCATTGTCGTCCATCAAATCGACGGATACACCACTTCGAACGGTAAAACTCGCCTATTTGACATGTTCGCCACAGATGTCCACTCTTATCAACGGCAACGATCCGAGCCAGGGATGGTTTGAGTTCCGTCTCATACAATTTGGCCAGGGCACGTTCCTTGGAGGCATAAATTTCCCGCCGGCCACCTCTGATGACCATGATCCCGTTGTATGTCTCTGCCCAAATAGTACCGGGCGCAAGAACAGAAATCCTGTTCACGACATTACGTGCCCACTTGGGCATATATGCCTTGCTGTCAAATGAAAGACGTTTGTTATATCGATCTTCATCGGTCACACCCGCTACCTGCACGTATTCGTTGCTCCAATCGTCATCCACCGTGAACAGGAGGGGGGTGTTGTCCGTCAAATCCCATCGCACGGCTCCGTTAGTTGTACCAACCCATAGGAACTTGCCGTCCTGGGCCAGGCATCGGCAACGATCCGGGCTCGGTGGTTCGTGCAAAACTCTCTCTTCCAGTCCCTGAAGCTCCATTCCATCCGTGGGAAGATCAGAATCGGGATTAAAAGTTGATTCTTCCCCAACAGAGTAAGATGGAATAGAGATCGCAAAAAGCAACATAAGAATTGCCAAGAAGTGCTTTTTTGACATATCGAATAATGTAATCATGGTAACTCCCCTGTTTAATATTGTCCTTCTAAAACCTTTAGTCCTTCATGAGCCACATCCGCTCCCGAGGTAAAGGAGTGAGAACCAATCCAGTCAGCTTACCCGGCAATCATCGGCTGATGAGAAGGGATATTTTCCAACCGGTGCCCCAGGCCCTTGCCCTGCCAAGTGTTCCGCCGCAGGAGTTCCTGCTTGATGTCGCTCAGTACGCCGGCCTTGTCCAGGCACCAGCGCGGGGCGAGCAGCACGTCGGGCGGCGCGTCCGCGTGCATCCGCTGGATCACCACCTCCGGCCGCAGCATTTCGAGCACGTCCACGACCAAACCGATGAACTCCGGCCGCTGGAGCATGGCGATTTCACCGCGCTCGTATTGCCGCTCCATGACCGTGTCCCGCATGATATGCAGCAGGTGAATCTTGATTCCGTCGATAGGTAAATCCGCCAGTCGCCGATGCGTCTCCAGCATCATCTCACGGGTTTCACCGGGCAGCCCCAGGATGGTATGCACGCAAATCTTGATACCCCGCCCCGCGGTCAGTCGAACCGCGTCTAGGAATTCCTGATAGGTGTGCCCGCGATTGATCGCTTTCAGCGTTTGCTCGTGGGTACTCTGCAGCCCGTACTCGACCCAGACCTCGCCCCGCGCCGTATAGTCCGCGATCATCTCGATCTTTTCGAGGTCGACGCAGTCCGGCCGCGTCCCAATCGACAGCCCGACCACCTCCGGAAATCCCCACACCTGATCGTACAGCGACCGCAGACGCTCCACCGGCGCATGCGTGTTACTGTAAGCCTGAAAATACGCGATAAACCGGTCGGCCTTGTGCCGCCAGCGGGCGCTGTCGATCCCCTTGGCCAACTGCTCGCGTACCTGGGCGGGGGCCATCCGCGCGTTCGGGCTGAATCCGACATTGTTGCAAAAGGTGCAGCCACCACGTCCGCGGGCACCATCGCGGTTCGGGCAGGTAAAACCGGCGTCCAGGGTAACTTTGTGTACCCGACAGCCGTACCTCTGCCGCAGGTAACGCCCGAAGGCATAATAGCGCGGCCGATCGATTTCCGACGCAGACATAAGACCATTCATCCGATCCGTGAAGCATTTACCGTTCGCCCCACGCATCTATTTTACTCATCAATGGCCTAAATGGACAGGCGCCGACCGATCCATTAACCTCGTGTATCGGAAACCCATGACCGATGGCGGCAGCGCAGTTATCCGTTCCGGAAAAAAGCCATTACCCAGGAGTCCGAGCAATGATCGGAGTCACCTACCCGGCCGTTCTGTGTGCTAGTCTGGCCCCCCTCTTCATAACCCAGACCGACAATGAACAAAAGCCAAGTAATCAGGTTTCGGCCCTCGTTGCCGACGTCGCTCTTGAATCGAGAGACACGCGCGATCGGCCCCGCGCTACCGCTTGGGGTTCTGATTCCGGCACGGATTCCGAGCTTCAGGGTACACGGACTCCCTATCGAATCATCGACCGGCATGGGACCGCCCGGCGCCTGCTGCGGCTTACCGTGGAAGTCGACGGCGAAACTGACTTGCGGCTTTTTTCCAACGACGGCGTTTTGATGGATGCCGAACCGGTCCAGCCCTGGGGGCGCAACGGAAAATGGGATATCGGATTCTGGATCCCGGAAAAAAACCTGCATGATCCCGATTTCATTCTCAAGCGCATCAAAAAAAACCTTAGCGAAACCCAGCGGGTTACGCCCAACCAGCCGCCCAAAGGCGAGGAAGCGCCGCTGCGCCTGGACCAAACCGGCGAAGCCCTCTATCAACATATATTGAAGCGGGAACAACCGCCCTCGGCGGAAACCCTGGCGGATTTCGTGCCCGATATGGAACAATACCTCCAGCAGCACCGCCTGATCTATGAGCGCCCCGCCGAGGATTGGATCGAAGGCCTGATGATCGGCAACGGCCAGCTCGGTACGGTGGTCACCGGTGTACAGGGTCAAACGCAATCCTTCTCCCTCGATCGCTGCGATATCTGGGGCACGCGGCCGTCGGGCACGCCCATCGGCCGCTGCTACGGCGGCTGGCTCCATCTGCATTACCAGACCGAGGGCGAGGATTATCTACAGGAACTATCGCTTTATCGCGCGGAAGTATGCACCCGCGACGGGAAGCTGACTTCCATTGCCCGGGTCAACGCCCTCTGTGACGTGCTGGAAATCGAACTGCACTGGACCGGCTCCCGGCCTCTGCCGATCAAAATCGAATTGACGCGGCCGGCCATTCCCATTGGCGAACTCGATACCGATGGGAAATTCGTCAGACAGGCCGGACAAGCCTACGGCAATTTCACCGCCCTGTTGTCCGACCAGGAAATCAAGCAAGCCAAGGAAAGGATGGCCACCGAACCCTGCACCCAACTGAAAACCCAAATCAACGGTAAGCAGGCCCTCATTCACCACACCTTGCCCAATATGTCTTACGCCATGGGTATCACCATGCTCGGCGCCTCCGTGACCTGGCAAGATATCTCCGAACCGCGCACCGCCAAGATCACCGCCGAATCCGTCATTCCCGCAGGCGGCAAAATCACCCTGCTGGCCGGCATCGCATCGAGCCGACAGAATGCGAAACCTGACGAACACGTCGGCCTCCTGCTCGATGTCGCCCGCATCGCCCATGAGGCCGGCGATACCGGCCATCGGCAGTGGTGGGCTGATTTCTGGAAACGATCGTTCATCGAGATTCCCGACAAGCTGATCGAAAACCTCTGGTACTTCGGCGTTTATCATCAGGCTATCTGGGGCCGCGGGCCGGACGCGCCCAGTTTCTTCGGCCAATGGTTCCCCGACGATTTCCGCGCGTGGTTCGACAGCTTTACCATGGACATGCAGACCGAAATGACCTTCGCCGCCCCCCTGCCCACCGGCCATACCGAACTGATGTATCCATCGCACAATTTCTGGGCCTATGAATACCTTGAATTTCTCGAACATCATCGCGGGCCGGGACTAATGATCCCCCACTTCACCACCCCTAGCTGGGCAGGCGGACATGACCTGTTCAATGAGGCCTCGTACATCGCCGGTGAATCGGGCTATTTCGTCTGCCACAACTTCTGGCGCGATTACCAGTATACCGGAGATAAAAAGTTCCTTCGAGATATCGGCTACCCCTATATCGCGGGCAGCGCGGATTACGCGGTATCCCGTTTAACTCTCGGTGACGACGGCAAATACCACGCTCTCGACAGTCATTCACCCGAACAGGAAAACACCAGTAACGATAACATCCACGATCGAGCCTGCATGGAGGCCAATTTGCGGGCGGCCATCCAGGCCAGCCGCATCCTCAGCGTGGACGCCGACCGGGCGGCCGTTTGGCAGGATCGGCTGGACAAACTCTTCGACTACCCGCGATACGAAAACACTTTGGCCGAAACCAGCTACAATCCTCATCCCTACCGCTGCCATGCGGTCATTCTGTTCCCCATTTTCCCGATGAACACGCTCTTCCCCGGCCATGAACTCTGGGGCAAAGCCGGTAATGCCTACGACATCATGCTTAATCTGGTCGGCTACAACTACGCCGGCCGGCATGACCCGATCCCCGAACACATGGGCGGTATCGAGCCTTGCGGACATTCCTTCAACTTCTGGCTGGCCGCCGCCGCCCGCCTCCGCGGCTGGGACGAATACCTCCGGTTGTTTCATGGCGTCGTGGCTCGCGGGGTCATCAAACGAAATGGGTGCTGTTCCGTGGCCGACTATCGGCACTCCGAGCAACGCTCCCGGGTCACGCTTTGCGAAGGAGTCAGCGGACAGGTGGCCTCGCTCTGCGAAATGCTCGTCCAGAATTACGAGGACCACACCCGGATCATGCCCACGGTCGGCAAGCAAGGCTTGTTCCGTTTCGCCGGCCTTCGCGGCTTCGGCGGTTTTCTTCTGGCCGGTGAGTGCCTCGACGGCCGGATGCGCCAGTTGGCGATTCACAGCCTCCGCGGCAACACTTTGCGAATCAATAATCCGTGGCCGGGCCAGATCGTGGAATGCGATCCGAATGCAACCATACGGAACATCCGCCTTGCCGACAATGCCGACGGTCTGGAAATCGAAACCAAACCCGGCCTGACTTACCGCCTGCATACACGGCCATCCCTGGCCGTCGCCTCGCCCGCGCCCGTCATCGAAAAACGCTCCGCGCCGCGGGAAGTCATGCTGAAGGACGGCTATAACTTCCGACCTGTTCTGGTGATTTATCCCGAGGATCTTCCTCCCGCTCAGCTAACCAAGGGTGATCGCATGTATCTTGGAATCCCCCGGGAGAATAAATCCCAACCGCTTACCGCCGATTTTGCCCTGGCGAAAAAGCTTGCCGAATCCACCGACTGGCCCGCCCGACAGACCTCTGCCCGGTGGCTCGGTCGCCTGACCACGAAAGAAGCGACCGATTTGCTCGTTACTCTTGTCAACAAGGATCCCTCCGCCGTGGTACGCAACACGGCCGCCGTCGCCCTCGTGATCCAGAATACCGAATATGCCACCCAACAGGCCAAGCAGTTGGCCGCCAAAGGCGACAAACACCTGACCAAGGAAATCGAAGCCGCCTTTATACGCTGGGAAAAACGACGCCAAACAAACTATTATTGAGCAAAGACCACGATGGCAAACGATGGAATATAAACCTGATATTCATAAAACGGTCGAACGCTACCGACGATTCTGGGCCGGCGAGGCCCTCGATCCGCCGTTGATCATGGTCAACCTTCCGGAAAGCGCCGTCACCACCGGCGGCCACGATTGCGCGTTCTGGCGCGATCCGGACGGCTTCGTCCGCCATTTCCGCGATGCCCTCGCCCTGCGCCGTCGGATTCCCGACGACACGATCCCCATGTTGCGTCCACCGTTCAGCCATGCCGCCCTGCCGGCCATCCTCGGCTGCCCACCCGAACTGCACGAAGGCAAGCTCTGGGTTCGGCCGATCCTGAAAAACCTCGGCGATTTCAAATACATCGTTTGGGATAATAAAAGTCTTTGGCTCGAACAGTTGCACGGATACTATCGACGGCTGCTTGAGTTGGCGGAAAACCGCTTCGCCGTCGCCCTGTTCGAGACGCCCGGCCCGGCCGACCTGATGGGCGCGCTGCGCGGTTATGAAACCATCCTGACCGACCTGTACGACGACCCCGAAACGGTTCAAGCCTTCGCTCTCAAGGCCGCCGAATGGGCAGTTACGTTCCATCAGAAAGTAACCGACTGGCTGGCCGGGCAGGAAAGCTTCAACGGGTATTGGGCCGCCAACTCATGGATGCCCAAAGACGCCATTTACTTCTGCGAGCATAGCTGCGTGAACTACTCCCCGGCCCACTATGAAACGTTCCTCCAGCCCGCCAATAACCGGCTGCTCGCCAACTTCGGCCGTGCCCTGACCTTCGTGTATCTCAAGGCCGGCGCTCACCTCATGCCCTATTACACCAACCGTGGTCGTCCCGTCTGGATTCGCGGCTGCGACATCGACCCCACGGCCGAGCAGGTCAACACGTATCGTAAGCAGCCCGTCTACTCGGTCCGCACCACCGCCGATCAATACCACGAAACCGTGGCCCGCTACGGCCCGCAAGGCGTCTGCTATCAGGTGGATTGCGCTTCCCTCGATCAGGCTGTATCCTTTTGCAGGGCAGTCGGGCTACGATAAAATTGTTACCAGCGGAGACATGCTATTAACCTTGGGAACGTTTAATCCCGATTTATTAAAACCTCGTACCTTCCCCCTCTTATTCGTCTTTGTTGCGCCTTTGATCGAGAATGGGAGTCATCCCAACTTCTCCCCAAGAACAAACCTTGCACGCTCACGCCGCAACATCTCAAATGGCGTCACATGCTTCACGTTCACGCCGATACAGACGTTGGGAATCTTGACCCGATGTACCGAGTTTTCCGGCTTCTCGTGTGTCACGACAATATGACCGCCCGCAAGCGCTTGGGCCACAAGATAGTAATCCGCGATCTGGAGGAAGGTGTTCTTTGCGGCGGGACTATATGACGCATGACCATTGACCCAACTCGCGACTGTCCCGAGTGCGTTAACCACTTCCGCGTCCGGTTTGAGGAAGAATCCCTCGGCCCGCTTGGAAGCCCACTGGGCCAGTTCATCCTCACCCGCCAAAATCTCGTCGCCGATCCTCTCGGTACTGAACACCTTGCCTGACCTATTCTCGCGGATCAGCCAGTCCCAGAAGGCGGGGCAAAAGTCCATGCCATAGTGCAGGTTCTTGGCGGCCATGAACACGTTGGCATCGAGGAGGTAAGCCATCAGACCACCACCCCCAGGCTCTGCCCGAGTTCACGAAAAGTCGACATCTTTTTGAATCCGAGTAGGTGAAAGGCTTCGGTGAACGACGCGCGGCCCTCCCAGGCACTGGTGACCACGGCGCGAGCAAAACGCCGGCTGACCCGAACAGCGGTGCTGAGGTAGAAATCCCCGCCGGCTACGCGCGGGATATTGGCCAGTCGCCGTAGTTCCGCATCGTACGTATTCCAGAACCGCTCTTTGGTTAAACCACCCGCATCGTGCATGCGCCGAAGAACGACAAGCGTACTCACCTTGAAACGACGGGCTAGACGATCCATTTCGTCACGATGCTTTGCCCCTGGATCGTATTCCTGTCGGAACACAGCCAGCGGAACCAGCAGTTCCGCGGCAACGTGGTTACACCATTTTTCAACGGCGTTCGTCGGCTTGGACCGCGGTTCCACATCGGTCAGCGCGGACTCACCTAGCCATAGATGGGCCAACTCGTGGGCCAGGGTAAACATCTGCCCGGCCTTCGTATCGGCTCCGTTGATAAAAATCAGGGGGGCGCGAGGGTCGGCGAGAGCAAAGCCACGGAACTCGGCCGGATTGAGTTTACGACGGTTGTTACTGCCGACAACGCCGTTGACCATAACCAGAACGCCGAGGTTTTCCGCCTGCTCGATAAAGCGGCGCAGGGCATCCGTCCAGGTCGGCATCTGCCGGCGCTCGTCCAAATCGAAGGCCAGTACGTCGCGCATCCCGGCCGCGACATGCTCAACGTCGTTACTCAACTTGGCCGAGCCGACCAATGGGAACGGCTTTTCTCCGGTGATCATGACGTACTCGCGATACCACTCCTGCCGCTGCTGACAGATATAAATCGTATCCAGCAGGTCAGGACTGGGCCGCTCAACGACCTCTCCACGAATCGCCCGAAAGTCCGGAAGGGGAATGCGTTCGACGGGCGGCTGTGTCAGAAAGAAATAGCCCAAAGGCGCGTGCGTCGCCTTGGCGAAGTCCTCCAGTTGTTTCAACGTCGGCCGGTCCTGCCCCGTAAGCCAGCGAGCCAGCTTCGGGAACCTCGACTCAAGATCGTCCACCGTTCGACTGGCGCGATCCAGCGCCCATTTCAGAACGCCCGCATTGACGGCTACCCTGGTCATAAGGCAAGTGTACTCCCGACCTCCTTTCGTGTCATCCTGTCCATGCTTTCCGGATTATATCACTCACCGAAGACATATCTCCCCAAACCATAATCCCTCCACGATTTTCCCGCACTTAAGGCCGCAAGCGCCGCAGTTCTCGCTCGATTTGCGCGTACAAATCCTTGGTCCAGGATGGAAGCGAATCGAGACCGGCCGGCATTTTCTCCCGGCATAGATCCAGGGGACTTAAAACAACGTCGAAATTCTTAATCCCCACGTCGTCCGCCAATACAAACAACTCTTCCGACACCGGATCCCCCATCGCCAGGCAACCGATCGAACCGGTATTACCATGAATCATGATGTCCGAACCCAGGTTGGTACGCCCATCGCGCCGGGCCATCTCCTTGTCGAAAGCATTGGGATAATTAACCCGCAGGGACAAATGATAGCGGCTATTGGGATTCAACGACTCGATGCGATACAACCCCTCCGGCACTTGCCGGTCCCCTTCCCTCAGCTTCGGCCCCAGTTTCCCGCTAGCCCCGAGGATGGGGTACTCGCGCACGAAAACCTGTCGCTCCCTCGACAACCCCGCGAAAAGCCGCAGGGTTTTCTCGTGTTTCAAACCAACCAACGTCACATACCCCGGCGGATAGGCCACCTTTGCCCGCTCGAAATGCGGCGCCAACCGCTCCCGGGCGGCCGGACCATATTGCCGCACTCGGTCTTCTACCGTTTTCGCGCCGCTCATTTTGACTACCACCGGATGGTAATACCGCCAGACAATCGGCACGGAACCGACGCACGCAAATAACCCAAGCGAAATCAGATATGCTCTTGAAACACCCCGTTTAACGGTCGACCCCCGCCCGTTTGATGAATTCCTTTTCATCGATCACTTCCACCCCAAGCTCGC
>CAZXSA010000165.1:0-11666 GCA_964642815.1 uncultured Planctomycetales bacterium
GGAAATACGGGGGTTTACGACGACGCCGCATGAGATAAACTGATGACTGTCGAGATTCTGGAACGCTTCTTTTATTTCCTGGACCAACACCGCGAACCGGGCTTGCTGGTCATGGATGAAACGGAGGCCGCCAACGACCGGCGATTCATTCGGAGACTGGAAGCTTATTTCACCAATACCCAGATCGGCCGACAGCGTACCAAATGGATCGTACCCACCCCATTCTTTGTTTCTTCGGACATGACCTATCCAATCCAGGCCGCGGATGTTTGCATCTATTGTTTGAACTGGGGATTTCGGCTGCCGAGGCAAGGCATGAATAACGAGGTCCGCAAGGAAATCGCCGAAATCTTCTCCCCTTGGCTTGAACGAATGCAATACAAGGCCGAAATACGTCAGGGTGATGGCGTATTCCATACCTATGGTATCGTCTACGTGCCGGACCCCTATACCCCGCGATAGGGCGCACAAAAAAGGAGGTAACGCCTTTGGAGTTAACCATAAAGGATAACCCCTCGGCTCAACCTCCATCTATAGTATCGATCATAAATCCCACTTTTTCAAGCGACTGCATGCTTTTCCTTATAATTATCCGAATTTACCGAAGGGTAACGGCACTCACGGGCTGAATTTATCAACATCTCAGCAAAATATTCCCCATATTTCATTATTTCGATTTACGCCTTAAATCACTCTCGGCCCGAGCGATCAAATCGTAACCCTGCGATTCCAGGCATTCGACGCGGACGAACCGGCCGGCGTGCAATCCCTTGCCGAGTACGTAGGTCACGCTGTCGACTTCCGGGGCCTGCCCGGCGTGTCGGCCGGCGTACTGCCCGGCCTTGACCGGTTGATCGATTAACACGTCGAACACCTCACCCCGCCGGGCCGCGGCGTCGGCGAAGGCGATTTCCTGCTGGGCGGCCATCAGGGTGTCGGTCCGCTCCTGCCGGAGTTTTTCGGGCAGTTGGTTTTTCATGCGGCCGGCGGGGGTATCCGGCTCCGGCGAATAGGGGAACACTCCCAGCGCGGCGAAACGTGTCTGCCGCACGAAATCCACCAGCTCCGCGAACTCCGCCTCCGTTTCGCCCGGGAAGCCGGCGATCAACGTCGTCCGCAGGGCGACGCCGGGAATCCGCGTCCGAATGCGGCCGATCAATTGCTCGATCTGTTTACGGCTCACGCGCCGATACATGGCCTTGAGGATTCGATCGTTGATGTGCTGGAGGGGCACGTCGATGTATTTAACCACCCGCGAACACTCCCCGACCGCCTCGATGAGGGCATCGCTGAGCGACGATGGGTAGGTGTACAACAGCCGCAGCCAGCGCAACCCGTCGAGCTTGTCCAGCCGCCGTAGCAGGTCGGCCAAGCCGTCCTTTTGACCTAAATCAGCGCCGTAGCTGCTCGTATCCTGCCCAATCAGATTTAACTCCACCGCCCCATCCGCGATCAATTCGCGGGCCTCGGCCAGGATGACTTCCGGCGGCTTGCTGTGCATCGGACCGCGGATGGCCGGGATCGTGCAGAAGGTGCATTTCTGGTTGCAGCCTTCGCTGATCCGCAGGTATGCGTAATGCCGGGGGGTGATCCGCAACCGGCTTGTATCCAGGGCGACGTAGGGATGGTATTCACCGAGATAGAGATCGGGCAGCTGGCGCGGAGATTTCTTACCCTTGGTCTTGCTCGCCAGAGGTAAGGCCAAGGCGGCCTGGACCACGTCGTCGCGCTGATGGACGCCGACGAGGGCGTCGATACCGGGCACGTCGGCCAGTAGCTGCTCGCCGTCGCGTTGCACGAGGCAGCCGGCCACCACCACCCGGCGACAGTGGCCTTGCTTCTTCATCCGCACCGCCCGGCGGATTTCCTCATGGGCCTCGGCCCGCGAGGCCTGCAGGAAGCCGCAGGTGTTGATCACGATGACCTCGGCGTCCGCCTGATCGGCGGTGATCGCCACCCCGGCCTCGGCCAACTGCCCCAGCATCTTCTCCGAGTCCACCAGGTTCTTCGCGCAACCCAGGGCCACGAACGCCACTTTAATCGGTTTGGACAAACCATTCGCTCCTTATTTGGTGACATAGCTCTCCTACCAGCCCGAAGCAGTTAACCCGCCTCTGGCGGGCCAGCGAGGGACGATGGAGAGAAAGAGCGACGGAGCGACATAGAGCTTATGCATTGTCGATTCTGTCTTCTGACTCTTGTCTTCTTCTCCCCTTGCTAGCGCTGCGGGCTGGTAATGTCGAAAAACGATCCACCATCGAGTATATTATCCGAAAGAGTAGCCTTATGGATAATCCGCCGAACCAGCCCGATTTTCTGCTGGTGCGAGAATCCTTTCTCGCACCGTACCCGATGGGAATCCGTTCCCATGCAATATGGAGATAAGAGAGCAAGTAGCCGTTTACTGCCGACCCAGGTTGACGATGGTGTGACACCTTGGTGCGGAAACCACATATCACTCTGAGTCGGGGTCGTATCTTGCCCATACTTAAGATAAACGGGTACTCAGGATCCCTCTACGTCCCATCGGATACTTTCAAATGACAGAAATAAATCAGTAATTTACGCTCCTTTTGAACCTATCACCTTCCGGGTATATGTTATTCACGTAATGCATAAATATCCCTTTCAATCACTGACACACATTCACTCGGGTTCCTTTCGATTTCATAGCCTGGTATTACTCGCACCGTCCAGCCTTGGTCTCGAAGTTTTCCACGAAGACGTTGGTCACGTCGCCAGCCATCCACACACAGGTGCCACACAGAACCATCCACGTAAAGTGCATATTTCTTTTCCGGGATAGCAAAGTCAGCTCGGGAGATTAGTTTTCCATTATCATCGCGAATGATGTATTGCGATATCACTCTATCCCATCCCGGAATTTGCCCCATCGACTGCGCTAGGACAGCTTCCAGCGAAGACTCATAGCGAGGCGCCGACCGAATATCAATATCACTATCTTCTACAAGACGAATAATCTCGTCATCTGTTCGGTCCACGATTAGTTGCCATAGAAGTGGGTTGTCGTCCCTTCTTGTTCTATGTTCATGGTACACTTTGCTGGCAATGGTAATAAGTTTGTACCGAGCACGGGAAATGGCGACATTCGTAAGTCGAATTCCCGCATCACCCGTCAAAACCATGGTTAGTCCCGACCGTCCCACATCTTCGACAACGTCAAATATGACGATATCAGCAGCGCTACCTTGGAACTGATGAACCGTGCCCGCTTGAATCTGCTCCACCGCCTCACAAGCCGCTCTTTCACTACGTAGCATACGCCGGAGAAGGATTGCTTGGGCACGGAATGGCGTAATGATGGCAATGGAAGACTCTGGATGGTCACCCAACAAAGAAATTGCCAGCTCGACAGCAAGTTCAGCGGATGCGGGATTCCACCAGCTACCTTTCTCCGCAAGACAACGTGACTCTTTCGTCGCACCGGTATCGATAAGGACGACCTCTTTCTTGGCCAGGGGATTAATGTTTACCTCATTATTTCTTCCGTTCCAAACAATATTGCTACGTATCCCGGGGTAATGGTTTTCGATTTCTCTCCAGATTAGCCTCCCGCAACGGCGCTGTTCCGTAATGCGTAGCAGCAAGGGATGATTCTCGTCGATCTTCCGGTCGCAGCCAATTCCGGTCGATGCGCCTGCGAACTCATATATATCAGTTGCCATCCATCGAATAACATTGTCTGGCAATCTCTCCTCAGCCTCGGCCACTGGTCCAAGTTGGCGGGGATCACCGACGAGGAGGAACGCATCCGTTGCCAAAGAACCAAGGTAGTAACATACTGCTGCTGGAACCATGGTAACTTCATCAATGGCAATGAAGGACCATTGTTGCTCGCCGATTGGACTGCAGGGCAGGAAGCCCAGGTGGGTGCTGGTCGCAACGACCGATGCTTGTGAAACATGTTCCCGAACGGCTTGCTTAAGACGCTCCTGGGCATCGAGCAGGCCGGCCCTCAATTCGGCAAGTGTGCATTCGCGTGCTTGCTGACGTTCAGCGTGCGCTAGTTTTCTGGACCAGGTACGTACTTCGCCCGCAATCTCTGCTTGTTCTTCTGGTCCGAGCAAGTCAGGGGTATCCACGATATTCGGTTTTTCGGGATATCCATAACGAAGAATCTTGCGGTTTGTAATCAGTTCCGTAAGGCCTACCTCATTCAAAGCGGATATCATTTCCTCAACCAGCACATCCACGGCGAGATTCGAGGGTGCGGTCAAAAGAATTTTCGTTGACGGCTCGCGCCTGAGCAGCATTGCCACAAAGCGTGCTATCGCAAATGTTTTGCCTGCTCCTGGCGGCCCCCATAATAGTCGTGTCCATGTATAAGGTGCCGATGCAAGCGACTGTGCGGCGTCGAGGGCGTTGAACACGTCAAGACCGGCCACATGACCGCAACTAAGCAGGGGGGCCACCAGTGGTGGAATGGTTTCGACGCCCTCTATACTCTCAGCCAGTTTGTTGAGCATGAACCCACGATCGATAAGGATCTGCCCCGGTATATTTTCCGGGCCGACATCAGTATCCATGGCCACATAGACGCAACCTGATTCTAAATCTTGCCCGACAATAGTACCGTGACTTCTGGCTCCGCCGTTGTCCGGGTGGTAATCAACGGGGGTGCCCTGCTGAAGGTGCGTATCGTCCATTTCCACGAAAAATGCCTGAACGCATTTAAGACCAACATGCCGCACACGACCAATGTCGCCGACCTTCAGTGGAACACACTTGAGCCTTGCTGCGTAATTTCGGACTGCGAGTGCCACTGTGGATGCGTGGTTACCTGATTCCGAACACGGCTCCTCAACAAGTTGGGCGTGGGCCAATCCCTCTTCAGTAAGCTTAACCAAATTGTTTTTAAGGACGAAGTAGGGTCGATACTGTGGCATATCCGCGATTGCTCCCAGTCGCTCGGCCCACTCTTCGGTACCACGTGCACGCTTAGCGACCTGCCGCCAAGTAGGCCAACGATTGATATTTCCCCTCTGAAGCTCAAAGATCGCACGAATTGCTCGATGAAGATCGCGTTCAATCTCATTTGCACCGTTCATCTTGTACTCCGTTTATGTCCATACAACCGGTATCTACCTATCCCATTCTCCGAGTGAATCAAGCCGCCGGCATCCATGCTTCGTGGCTATGAAGCCGTTGGCGTCGATTGATTTTGAGGGCAATGGACAGCAGGCCGCGATGTCGGTCACAGTCGCCGCGCAACTCGATCTCGTTGGGGAATCGAGTCAGGAGGATCTCCAGGCATTCGTTCTTGCAAAGGTAAAGAATCCTTCGAGCCTCACCCCGCGTAAGCTTGGCATACCTCCCACAGAACGCCGCCCGCGCGAAAAGGGCATGGGGATTTCCGCAACAAAGCGGATCCTGATCCGGATGCATGGCTTCGAGGACGGTCATGTTGAATCCTCCCAGGCCGCGTTTTGTTTCCCTGCTGGCTTGCGCGCGGCCACAAGCTCAGAGAAGGGATTTTCATGCAACCCCTTCATAAATAGCGAAACCGGACCTCGGGGTGGAACGTAGCAAAACGGACCCGGTAATTAAGCCATAAAAGCAATAAAATATTATTATAAATCCTATAATAATCCGCTAGTGATCCGTTTATTTCAGATGTCTTGTGGGCGAACGATGCTTCGCCCGGTGCGATGGCGGGTACGTTTGGTGTACTTTTGAATGCCGTGAGCGCTTCGATATTCGCGGAGGTAGCGCGACCAGGTCGGAAATGGAGGAAGCGACTCCTTCTTATCTTCAAGATGGTTGTATGCCTCCTTGTCGGCCGGGACCTTGTCACCGATCTCCCACCCAAGTTCCCTGATGGCCAAATCATACTGACGCCACGCTTCCTGCCAACAGGACTTGATCTTGGGAGGCGCCGAATTCGGAACCGAGCCTGAACGCCATGCTCGCTCCTGACGCCGTCTTTCGTATACCTGAAGGAAACTCTCATCATTAAACTGTTTGAGGTACAGCTTCGCATCGGCAACAATCTTCATGCATAAATCAAGCGGTAAAGAGGTGCAGAGCCTTTGATCGTGACATCGGTCGAAATGATTACGTAGCTTGCACGCAGTATCGTAAAGATGGTCGAGAGGAGAGTAATTCAATTTTTTGGTTTCTGCGTCACGCGCATCCTCAATTGGCGGTTCGATCCCTAAAGAGTCAAACAGATATCGTATTCGCTCAAGGAAATCCTTGATTTCGGAACGTGCTTCTTGACGGGGGACTGACCAGCAATACTCTGACGGGTTTTTTTGTTTCTTGGATTGTTTACATGTCTCAACATCTTGATCAAGCCTGTGCCATAGGAGGTTGGTTAAACGGAGTAGATATTTTCTGGGCTTGTCGGGTCGTCCTTCTTCTTTCAGATATGCTAAGATATCACACATAATCTATCAACCCGCTCTTGTACTCATAGGTTATTAATGGTTTATATAGTAAATTAGCACAAAATGGATTCATAGACAAACAGGTAGTATTCTTTTTTAACCCTGCCCATTTGGACCTTGCTTTTGCCGTCTTCATCCATCTATCCCCCCGTTCCGTCCACGTGCTCCGCTCCGGATCCCCCCGCGTACCGTTTGCTTCCTTATCAGGATGGGGATACCGTAAAGACCTGGACTGAAAACCGCGCAGGGCGTCAGTGGAGTGGTTGATTGCGCGACGAGCCGGGTTTACGAGGAGGTAGCTTGATGATACCACAAGGCATTGCTTTTGTCTGGATAATCACGACCCTTTTGGGGGGCGGAGGAGAGAATCCGATGCAAGCTCAGGATTCCGTCGGTCAACATCCGCAGCGTTTCGAGGCCACCGTTACCCGCGATCTGGCGTGCTCGTATCTGCTTTATCTGCCCGCCGATTACGGCCGAGACGCGCAACAACGCTGGCCGCTGATTCTTTTCCTGCACGGAGCGGGCGAGCGCGGCAGCAATCTTGACCTTGTGAAAAAGCACGGCCTGCCCAAAATCCTCCAGGACCGCACGGACTTTCCCTTTATCGTGGTCTCGCCGCAGTGTCCCCGCGGCCAATGGTGGGATAATCAGGTCTTGATCGGGCTGCTCGATGAGATCATGGCCCGCCATGCGGTCGATCCCCGGCGGGTGTACCTGACCGGGCTGAGTATGGGCGGGTTCGGCACGTGGAGCCTGGCCATCGAATACCCCGACCGTTTCGCGGCCATCGCGCCAATCTGCGGCGGAGGTATCCCCTATCAGCTCGATCGAATCAGGCACGTGCCCGTATGGGCTTTCCACGGGGCCCGCGACGATATCGTCCCGCTCTTCGAATCGAAACGCATGGTTGAGACACTCGAGCGAATGGGTGGGCAGGCTCAACTCACCGTTTATCCGCAAGCCAAACACGACTCGTGGACGGCGACCTACAACAATCCGAGGCTCTACGAATGGTTTCTCGAACACCGTCGGCCGGCACCGCCCGCCACCCAACAGGCTCCATAGTCTTATTCTACCGGGGAGTCACGGAGATAAAGTAATCCCAGGGGCGTGGCTGAAGCCGCAACCCTGGGCTGACCAATAGATCCCCGTTGGGGATAAAGCCAAATGCCCGGTCGCGACTCACGAGCCGCCGGTCGGAACCACCCGGCTGAGCAGCTCCAGGATTTCGCGCCGGGTGGTCCGGAATATTTTCACGTCCGTGTTATAACGATTGAAATCCAGGATATGTTTTTTCGCGAGGTTCATGGCCGCCACGGGGTCGCGTTCGGCCAGTTGGGCCAGAAGCTCATGATCGACGATGCCGTCACGCACCGCTTCCCAGCGGATCGAGTCGATCGGCCCGTCCTTGCCGGGATAGACGATCCAGGCGTCGCCGGCCGGCACGAAAATCCCCGAACCGAGCGACCAGGTCATGTCCCGATACGGGTGATGGGTATCCATCCAGTAGTTGTATCCCCAATGCAGGAAGCCGGTCAGCTCATACCTGAAGCAGATCCAATAAGCCAGCCGGGGAGTGAGCAAAGGCTGTTCGAGGAACCGGTTCGAATAATCGCCGTGCAACACGCCGCAGGTGTAGTACCATAACTCGTTGCCCGCCTGTTGCTGTTTGCGATAAAACGCATAGTGCTTGTGCAGCCAGTCGAGCATGGGGATCCAGACATCAAGGCCGGTCGTATCTTTCGCCTGGGTCGCGTCGCCGGTGCGTAACTCCGGTGCATATTTCTTGACGTAAGCAACCGCTTCCCGAAACGACTCGGCGTTATGATCGAGCGGCTCGTCGGCGATATGCTGAAGGTAGATGTCGAGCCAGCCTTTATCGCGGAGGTGAGCCACCAGCTTCGGCAGGAACCAGCTACAGAACTGGTCCGCCTCGGGGCTGCCGGGGGCGGCCTTTCCCGATACGACCTCGCCGTTCTCGATCTTGTAGGTCATCATCACGAACGGGCCGGTCCACGGCCCTTTCCGCACCGCCAAAAAACCGCCCTCGATCAGTCCGATCACGCCCTCCTCGATGAAGATGTCCACGATCCTGTCAAACCGCGAAAAATCGACGGCCAGCTTGCCTTGCGGATCGATATAAAACCTGGACTGCTCCAAGGGGGAAATCAGGATCATGTTTTGCCGGTGGTCGGCCATGTTTCGCGCGTAACGGCGTAGCAACGCCCACCATTCCTCGGAGTACGCTTCCGGCCGAATCCCCAGATAACGGGTCATGCATTCGAAAAAGAACCAGTTAGTATTCCACAACCGGGCGCGTTTGAAAACGACGTTGTAAACCTGCACGGACAGGGGGAACACGGCGGTTACGGTTTGCCCACCGGCGGTGGCCGTGATCTTAAGTCGGCCCTCGTATCGGCCCGAGGGCGCATCGATCGGCACCGGCACGGTCACCCAGATCGGCTGGGCCTGGCCGGCGGCCACGTCGATGGATTCCGTTTCAAGCAACGGGTCGGGAAAAAGCCCCGGCGGGACACGCACCCGGTCGGCCGACGGCTCCGGAGTGCCCTCGATAATCGGCACATATCCGACAAACCGCGGCGCACGCGGTGTAAGCTGCGCGTCGGTGTTACCCGCAAGCCGCAACGGCGTGACTTCCGCCCGCAACTGTTGCATATTCAACGGGCAAAGCACCACGACCTGCAACGAGACGTGTTCCCCGCGAGCCACCTCGGCCGTGGCCTCGGTTCCCGCCTGGGGCACGGCGTCGCGAAAGACCTTGACCAGCGGATCGACGGCCCAGACGGTCAGCCCTGTCTCCCCATGGGCGGTGCTCAGCAGGAGAAAACAAACCAACAGGCCGTGGACGATATGCCTTCTCATCCTATTCTCCTGTTCATTGACGTGAGGAATGCGCCTTTTTCATGGTCCATATCACCGTCGGCTCAAGGGGATATCGACCAAGCTGCTCACCATAGATAGATAAGCCGCCGACGTGTTCGGCGTCCGCGGGCACCTCCCAGCGAAGCCGCAACCGGCCTTCTTTTTTCGCCGCCGCGACAATCTCCGGAATGTCTCCGGCTTTCACCGTCGCCTCGACGAGATAGCCGTAGCTGCCTTGAGCTCCGCGATGATGCGAAAGGACTCCGCGGGCGTCGGCCGGGTCGTCCGGCAGCGCCCGCATCGGCTGGCGGATACCATTAACGGTCAGGATCACATCGGTCGGCCACTTATGCCCATCCGTCTGCGGACAATCGAACTTCGTCGGCTGCCGTGGCCAGGCGAGTTTCTCGCCGTCGGCTTTCGAGGACAGCTCGGCTACGATTGTAAGAGACTCCAGATCGTCGAGATTGAGCCCTTGCGGTATCTTCAGGGTATATTCGACCACACCGCTTCCCGAACCGGCCGCTTTCTGTCCGGCGAGACCTTCACGACCGGGTTGTCTGTCGCCGATGCTCCAATGTGTGTAGTCACCCGGCGCGAAACGCAGCGCCACGCGCTTTTCGTCCAGAACCTCGACCCGCGGCGAAGGCCCGCGATCGACCAGCACATGTACATAGTTACGCGCCACCTTCTTGTCGTCGGCCAGCACCTCCACGAGCAGCGTGCCCAACGCGCCGCCGTCATTCGGCTCCGCTTCAACCTCAATCGTGCCCGCATCGACTACCTGGAACCGTTGCCAAGCCGCCGGCCGCGCAGCCCATTCGCTGGCTCGGTGCATATTCCCGAACCGATCCATCCAGTCCACCCGCCAGCGAACGGTCACGGTTTCCGCAAGACAATTCGACCAATGGCTGAGCCGCAGGGGAATCGCTCGCGTCTGCCCCGGCTTAAGCTCCACGACCGACGGAGTGTCGATCGCGACGAAATCCGCCGTATTGAGATCGGCCACGGTGAAGCCCGGGAACCAGAAGTCGTAGCCGAACTCCTTGGCCGAGCGATCATAATTGACCAGCCCGTTGCCTTGTCCTGCGACGTCGGTCAACCGCGTATACACCTGGCCGCAGACCTTGTCTTGCAGGCGCAGCGCGTTGGTCAGCGACTTGTAGGACCAGCTTACGTCCTGATCGCCGTCCTCGGCCCCCATCCCCCCGTACCCGATATTGATCAACGGTGCACCGTCCTGACATCCACCCTCGGCATTATGAAAAGTTGAACCGGGGTAAGTCTTCTCCGTCACTTCGCGGATGTGGGCTCTGGCCTGGGCTTCGTCATCCATGCAGAAATGCCAGGCATGCAGGTCCGTGGCCACGTGGCCGAAGGGGTTGGCCGCGCGATCCAGCGTCAAGCGGCTGCAATCGAGTTTTTGGGCCAGCCGTACCATCTCGGCGATAAACTCTCGTCCTTCGGCGGTGTCTTCACTTTCGCTAAACAGGTTCCAGGCGAACACGCTGGGATGCATCCAGTCCCGGGTGATAACCGCCTGCATGGTCTCCTGCCATATTCGGCGATTTTCCGGCGTGTCCGCGCCAAGTGGTGGCATGTCCTGCATCACCAGCACGCCAAGCCGATCCGCCCAGTAAAGCGCTCGCGGCCACGGCACCGGCCCCTCGACGCGAACCATGTTCAGGCCAAGCTGCTTGCACAAATCGAAATCTCGCCGCAAGGCGGCGTCGCTCGGGTACGTAGCCATTCCACCGGGATGCAAGGCTTTCAGATTCGCTCCGCGCAGATACACCGGGTCAAGGTTGACCCGGAAGTACTGACCGTCGAATCCCGGCGCCGCTACGGTATCGGTTTCACGCAAACCGAAATATGTTTCCACCCGGTCGATGACCCCATGCTCATCGCTCAGCTCGAAAATAATCGGATAGAGCTGAGGGTTCTGCGGCGTCCAGGGTCGGGGCGGAGGAAGCTTCATGCCGATAATCGTATCCGTCCTGCCGGCCCTTAGTTTCTGGCTATAGGGCGGGAATTCGTTCTCGGGGCTGAGGTAACGGTACGTGACGGGCCCGGTCGTTTCGACCAGATCGGTCACGAAAAACGCGAGCGCGCAGCGGACATTGATGAGTGCCTGCAGATTGCGGATAAACACCTTGCCACGCGGTTCGAGGTAGACGGTTTGCCAGATGCCGCTGAATGCGGTGGCCGCCTGTCGCTCCGTGGACGGGGGCGAGTCAAACGCTCGAACAATAACCGACACCGTCTCACCCGCTTTGCCGAAGCTCGATAGATTAACCTCGAAAGGGGTATACCCACCGGTATGTTCGACGGCTAATTGACCGTTAACCCAGACCTTGGCCTCACTCTTGC
>CAZXSA010000166.1:0-2269 GCA_964642815.1 uncultured Planctomycetales bacterium
ATACGAGGAACACATTTTCCACCGGCGTTGCCCGGCGGGAGCCTGCCGGGAACTGCTGCATTTCCGGATCGATCCGGACAAGTGCAAAGGTTGCACGCTCTGCGCGAAGAAATGTCCGACGCAGGCGATCATGGGCGCTCCCAAGAGCCCGCATTATATCATTCCCGACAAGTGCATCAGTTGTGGAACGTGCCTGGAAGTGTGCCGCCCGCAAGCGGTCGTGGTGGAGTAAGAACGGAGTGATCCCGGCTCGCCGGGGTCGACCGAAAGTATAAAAGAGGTTGATCGTGGTTACCATCGAAGTCAATAACCGGACCGTCGAGGCGAAACCGGGGGAGATGTTGTTGAGCACCCTGCGCCGGGCGGGGATCAAGGTGCCGACACTGTGCCATATCGACGGGCTGCCGCCGAGCGGGGCCTGCCGCATGTGCGTGGTGGAAGTGGAAGGCCGCCCGGGATTGCAGCCCAGTTGCGCATTACCGGTAACCGCCGGCATGAAGGTGCAAACCCATTCGCCGCGGGCGGTGCGCGCCCGCAAGACCATCGTCGAGCTGCTCCTGGCCAACCATCCGGACGACTGCCTCTACTGCGTACGGAATAATCAGTGCGAGTTGCAGGAACTGGCCGGTGAACTGGGCGTTCGCGAACGGCGTTATACGGGCCAACGCGAGGAATACCATATCGACCTGTCCAGTCCGTCCATCGTGCGCGATCCGGCCAAGTGCATCCTATGCGGAAAGTGCGTGCGGGTTTGCGCGGAAATCCAGAATGTCGCGTCGATCGACTTTGTCGGGCGCGGCAGCCGCTCAAGGGTGGGAACCGCTTTCGAGCAGGGCCTGAACGTATCGAGCTGCATCAACTGCGGCCAGTGCGTGATGATCTGCCCGACCGGCGCGCTACGCGAGCAAAGCGCGTTGAAGGAGGTTTTCGAGGCGATTCTTGACCCCGAACGCGTCGTGGTGGTCCAACACGCCCCGGCGGTCTCGGTAAGTCTGGCCGAGGAATTCGGACTGCGCCCGGGGACGGACATCAACGGGATCATGGTCGCCGCCCTGCGCCGGCTGGGCTTCGACCGAGTGTTCGACACCTCGTTTTCCGCGGACCTGACCATCATGGAGGAAGCCTCCGAGCTCGTGGAGCGAATTAAGAACGGCGGGAAACTGCCGATGATGACCAGTTGCTCACCGGGTTGGATCAAGTACGTCGAGCAGTTTTATCCGGACATGATCGAAAACCTGTCCACCTGCAAGAGCCCGCAACAGATGCTTGGCGCGTTGATCAAAACGCTTTTCGCCGAACGCGAGAGGATCGATCCGGCGCGCATTTTCAGCGTGTCGATCATGCCGTGTACGGCCAAGAAGTTCGAGGCCGGCCGGCCGGAAATGAGCCGACATGGTATCGCGGACGTGGACGCGGTCCTGACCACCCGCGAGCTGGCCCGAATGATCCGCCTGGAGGGCATTGATCTGCATTCGCTGACCCCGTCCGAGGCCGACAGTCCGTTCGGACAACGGAGCACGGCCGGCAAGCTGTTCGGAGCAACCGGCGGTGTCATGGAAGCGGCAATCCGAACCGCGCATTACCTGTTGACCGGACGTGAACTGGCGGAGCTGAAGGTCGAGCCGATTCGAGGCATGAAAGGCGTCAAGCGGGCAAAGCTGACCATCGACGGCCTGGAGATCGGTGTCGCGGTGGCCAGCGGACTGGGTAACGCCGCTCAATTACTCGACGAGGTGCGGGCAGGTCGCGAGAACCTTCATTTTATCGAAGTCATGACCTGTCCGGGCGGCTGCGTCGCCGGCGGCGGCCAACCGATCGGGGCCGACGCCAAGGCTATCCGGGCAAGGATGAATGCCCTGTATACCATCGACCGTAGCGAAGCCTTGCGCACCTCCCACGCGAACCCGGAAATTAAACGGGTCTATGAAGAGTATCTGGGAAAACCGTTGGGCGAAAAAAGCCACCACCTGCTGCATACGCATTACGCGAAGCGGGAAGTGGTGGGATAGCAGGATTAACCACGGAGGGCCCGTCCAGGCCCGGCTCCGCTGGGCTCCGCCGTGGCGAGCGAGGTTCCGCCGTGCCGAGCACGGAGAACACGGAAACAAAAAATATAAAATGGTTCGTGCGGAAACCAGAAAGATCCACGAATAATCATGATATGATTTTCTCCGTGTCCTCCGTGCTCTCCGTGGTAATAGACAAGGCAATGACATGCGACATCCCGCGGACATTCCGTTGGTCACGACGATCAAGGAGCGCTGCCGGG